>CAZZDV010000286.1:0-4791 GCA_964652785.1 uncultured Bordetella sp. | reverse complement strand
ACGATGCCGAAGCGCGTGGGCTTGTCCGCATGGAAGACGAGCTTGTGCCGCCCGGCCTCGAGCGCCTCGGGGTCGGGGTGCAGCGGGAAGTCGTGCAGGATCGTGTAGTGCTCGGTGATCGCCATGTCGTGCGGCAGGCGCGGGCCGGGCAGGTCGATGTCGATCTTGTGCTTGAGCCTGCCGTCGGCGCCGATCACGCCGTAGGTCATGTAGGGCGGCTTCTTGTCGTAGTCGAAGAAGAGCAGTTCGCCGGTGTTCTCGTCTGGCCGCGAGTGGGCGGAGATCTTCTCGAAGGCGCCGTCGTAGTCGGTCTTGCCGATCGTCTCGAGCGTGTGGATGTCGAGGTGGTACGGCTTGCCGGTGAGGTAGAACATCGTGAGCAGCTTGCCGGCGTGGAATTTCACGTCGGTGTTCGAGTTGTTCTTCTGCGGCTCGTCGGGCCGGTCGCGGCGCGGCGGCTCCTTGAGCCCGCGCCACAAGGGCTTGCCGGCTTCGACCTCTTCGGCCAGGCTGGTGGTGCGGATCCAGCGGTTGCGATAGCTCACCTTGCCGTTGTCGAAGTACGCGGCGTGCAGCATGCCGTCGCCGTCGTAAACGTGATAGCGCCAGTCGGGCGGGAACCAGGGGTTCGGGCCGTTCCTCACGTGGATGCCGTTGAGGTCCTTCGGCATCTCGCCGATGACCTCGAGGTTCTCCAGGAACACCTCCTTGTCGATCGGCGCGTTCGGGCCGCTGAGGCCCGGGATGTCGTGAACCGGCAGGTCGGCGAGTTTCATAACGTGCTCCTTGGATCAGTCAGCCTTGAAGCCCGACGCCTTGACGGTGTCGCGCCAGCGCTCGGTGTCGGCTTTCATCATCGCGGCGAACTCCTCGGGCGAATTGGGGATCGGCTCGAGGTCGATCGCGCGCAGCTTGGCCTGCGCCTCCGGCAGCCGCAGCGCCGCAGTGAACTCGCGGTTGAGCTTCTGGATGATGGCCGGCGGCGTGCCCGCCGGGGCGAGGAATCCGGTCCAGGCGTAGATCTCCATCTGCGGATAGCCCAGCTCCTTGAACGTGGCCAGCGTCGGCAGGAGCGGGGAGCGGGCGCCGGTCAGGGCGTAGGCCTTCATCTTGCCGGCCTCGATATGCGCCTTGACGGAGATGATCGGCACGAACGCGGTCATGACCTGCCCGCCGAGCAGGTCCTGCACGGCCGGCGGCGTGCCCTTGTAGGCCACGTGCAGCATGTCGATGCCGGCGAGCTGGTTCAGGATCACGCCCGCGAAATGCGAAGGGTTGCCCGCGGTGAAGGAGGCGAAGTTGGTCTTGCCCTTGTTGGCTTTCGCGTAGGCAATGAACTCGGCCAGCGTGTTGCCGGGCGTGGATGGATGCGCTGCAAACACGAGCTGCGTGCGGATCGCCGCGGTGATCGGCGTGAAATCTTTTGCCGGGTCGTAGGGCAGCTTGGCAAAGGCATGCGGGTTGATCGACATCATCCCCGATGTGCAGAGCAGTACTGTGTAGCCGTCGGGCGGCGAAGCCATCAATGCCTGCGCGGCGATCACGCCGGAGCCGCCCGGCTTGTAGTCGTAGACGAAGGGCTGGCCAGTGGTTTCCTTGAGCCGGTCGCCTACGGTGCGCACGACGATCTCGTTCACGTTGCCCGCGGGGAACGGCGAAATCATGCGGATCGGCCTGGCCGGAAACTCCTGCGCCGCGAGCGGCGTGCAGACCACCGATGCACCGAACGCCGCCGCGATGGTTGCGGCGACCGCCGCCGTCCTTGACGTCTTCCTTAGCAGACCGACTCCTCGATTCATTTCCTGCCTCCTTTTGTGTCTCTTTTAATAGTTTTTACTGCGTCATCCAATTCGTCAGCGCCCGCGCGAGCGCAACCGGCGCTTCGAGCGGTGCAAGGTGGCCGCAGCGTTCGAACACCACAAGCTCGGCGGCCGGCACGCGGCGGGCCATTTCCTCATGCTGTGCAAGCGGCGTGATGCGGTCCTCGCGGCCGACTGCGATCAGCGTCGGGACGCGGATCGATGCCAGCACCGACTCCCGCGTCGGACGCGCCATCGCCGCCCGTTGTTGCGCGATGAATCGCGCCGCACCGTAGTCGCGCGACATGCGAAGTCTCTTCTCACGGATGCCGGGATCCTCGACGCGCTCCGGATGCAGCAGGAATTTCGTCATGCGGGCGTCGACCGACTCGTAATCGGTCTGCGCGATCGCGATCAATCGCCTGCGGCTTGCGGCGGCTTCCGGTGAATCCGCGTTCGACCCGGTGGCGATGAGGGCGAGGCGCTCGATGCGGTTCATCGCCTGTGCCGCAATGGCAAGCGCCACGTAGCCGCCGAAGGAGAATCCCGCAAGGGCAAACCGCGGTGGCGCCTTCGCGAGGATCCCGGCGGCGATCGCGTCGATGTCCTCGATCGCCGGGTTCTCCAGTGCGGTGCTGGCGATGCCGACGGGCAGTGCAGCGCGCACTTCATCCCAGAGTTCCGGCGTATTCGACAATCCCGGCAGGAGGAGCAGCGGCGCCATCGTTTCTCAGGAACCCGGAGCGAGCGTGGCGGCGTACTGCGAGCGCAGTTCACCTATGAGCGTGGAGGCGCTCTTGATGCGGTCGATCATGCCGATGCCCTGCCCGGCCGAGCGGATGTTCTTCCACGGCTTGTTCTCGCTGTTCTGGCCGCGGAACTCCATGTCCTTGCGCGGCGGCAGCGTGTCGGGGTCGAGCCCCGCGGCGACGATGGTCGGCCGCAGCATGCTCGCGTTTGCCCCGGTAAAAGCTTTGGTGACCACGAGATCCTCCGGGCCATAGTCGACGAGCAGCTTCTTGTAGGCCGCGTCGGCCAGGCTCTCTTCCGTGGCGATGAAAAGCGTGCCGGCATACGCGAAATCCGCGCCGAGCACTTCGGCCGCGCGGATGCCGTTGCCGTTGCACACGCCGCCGGCATAGACGATGTAGCCGTCCCACCACTGGCGCACCGAGGGCACGAACGAGAACCCCGCCATCTCGCCGGTGTGGCCGCCCGCGCCGGAGGAAACGAGCACGAGCCCATCGACGCCGCAGTCGGCCGCTTTCCTTGCGAGCTTGACGCTGTTCACGTCGGCGAACACGACGCCGCCATAGGCATGCACTTTGTCGACGACACGTGCGGGGCTGCCCAATGCGGTGATCACGATCGGCGCCCGATACTTCACGCACAGCTCGAAATCGGCTTCGAAGCGGTCGTTGGTGCGATGGGTGACGACGGTAGCGGCCCAGGGGCCGATCGTGCGGCCGGGATGCTCCCGCTCGAGCCTTTCGATGCCCGAGGTGATCTTCTGCAGCCACTCCTCGAGCGCCTCGGACGTGCGGCAATTGGACGTCGGAAATGCGCCGATCACGCCTTCGCCGCAGGCGGCGAGGACCAGCTCGGGTCCCGAGATCAGGAACATCGGCGCCGCGATCAGCGGCAGCGTGACGGGATAAGGAAAAGGCTTGCGCATCAGCCTTCGCGCGTCACCACGAAACTCACCACCGTCGTGCAGCTGCCGCCGATGTTGAGCGTCTGGAAGGTTCTCGCATCCTCGACCTGGCATTCGTCCGCGGTGCCAGTGACCTGCCTGGCCGCATCGAGCAACATGCGCGCGCCGGTTGCGCCAACGGGATGGCCCGTGCCGATGAGGCCGCCGCTGGGATTGATCGGCAAACGCCCGCCGAGCGCGATGTCGTCCGACTCGATCGCTTTCCAGGATTCACCCGGCGCCGTCAGGCCGAAGTGGTCGATGGCCATGTATTCGGTGGTGGTGAAGCAGTCGTGCGTTTCGATGCCATCGAGCGACCCCGGGCCGGCGATGCCGGCGCGTTTCCACGCCTGGGTAATCGCTTCGCGCACGTGCGGCAAAACGTACGTCTCGCCGCGGCTGCGCTCGAGTTTCTCGCTCATCAGCAGGCTGGCCGTGCGGTGACCCCAGCCGGAAATATAGGGCAGCTGCTCGAGCGTCCCGCCGCGCCGCTTCGCATAGGCCGCCGCGAATTCGGCTGAAGCGAGGATGACCGCGGCGCCGCCATCAGTGATCTGCCCGCAGTCCTGCCTGCGGATGCGGCCTTCGATGACCGGGTTGGCTTCGTCGTCTTCGCGGAAGCTCGCCTCGGTGAATTTCCACGAGCGGGTCTGGGAATTCGGGTTGCGCCTGGCGTTGCCGAGGTTGATCTCGGCGATGCGGCCGAGATGCTCGTACTTCAGGCCGAAGCGGCGGTCGTACTCGTCGCCGAGGTTGCTGAACATGTGCGGCCACATGAACTTCGCGTTCTCGCCTTCATGCCCGACCCACGCCGCCGCGGCCTGGTTCTTTGCGGCCTGGTCGCCGTGGACGTTGCGCTCCTCCTCCGCCCCAAGCACCAGGGCGCAGCCATAGCGTCCAGCTTCGATCTCGGCCATCGCGGCAAGCACCGCGATGCTGGAGGAGGCACAGGCCGCTTCATGCCGCGAAGCCGGCGTGCCATAGAACTCCGGCAGGGTGGATGCGACCATCGCGCCGAGGTGCGCCTGGTGGCGGTGCAGTTCGCCGAATGCGTTGCCGACGTGGATGGTTTCGATCTCGGCTGCCCGCAGGTCGCAGGCGGCCAGCGCGCCCAGGGTCGTGTCGCGAATGATGGTCGAAATGTCTTCGCCGCCGCGCGACCAGTTCTTCGCGAAGTCGGTCTGGTAGCCGCCGAGCACATAGACCCTGGGTATTGCCATGGATGCCCTCGTAACGTTGCCGATGCGCGGCGTATCGAAGCCGGCAGCGACGATACGACCGATCGTGCTATTTAGCAAG
>CAZZDV010000285.1:0-4795 GCA_964652785.1 uncultured Bordetella sp. | reverse complement strand
CCGGAGTCGGCCATCATGTAGATGGAGTTAAACGACTCCTGCTTGACGTCCTTGCCCTTGTGGTCCTTGACGGCTTCCTCGCCGAGCTCGGTCATCATCGCCTTGCCGACCTGCTCACCGCAGCGCGACCAGATGTCGACGACCTTGTTGTAGCGCTCGCCGATCGTCACGAGGCCCGAGGTGTACTGGCTCTCGATCTCTTTGACTTCGGTCTCCGCGTCCTCGAGCAGCTTCTTCTTCGCGGTCGGGATCAGCATGTCCTTCACGCCGAAGGAGATGCCCGCGCGCGTGGCGGTCGTGAAGCCCGCCTGCATGAGCTTGTCGGCGAAGATCACCGTTTCGCGCAGGCCGCAGCGGCGGAACGACGCGTTGATGAGCTTGGAGATCTCTTTCTTCTTGAGAGCCTTGTTGATGAGCTGGAACGGAAGCCCCGGCGGGAGGATCTCCGACAACAGCGCGCGACCGACCGTGGTCTCGTAGCGCGTGGTCTTCTCGGTCTTCTCGCCATCGGGGGCAACGTCGTACTCCTTGATCCGCACCCAGACGCGGGCGAGCAGGTCGACCTGCCTCGCCTCGTAGGCGCGCGAGACTTCGGCCAGGTTGGCGAAAGCCATGCCCTCGCCCTTCGCGTTGACGCGCATGCGGGTGCCGTAATACAGGCCCAGCACAATGTCCTGCGACGGGACGATGATCGGCTCGCCGTTGGCGGGCGACAGCACGTTGTTGGAGGCGAGCATCAGCGTGCGCGCTTCCATCTGCGCTTCGAGCGACAGCGGGACGTGGACGGCCATCTGGTCGCCGTCGAAGTCTGCGTTGAAGGCGGCGCAGACCAGCGGGTGCAGCTGGATGGCCTTGCCTTCGATCAGCACCGGCTCGAAAGCCTGGATGCCCAGGCGATGCAGCGTCGGCGCGCGGTTCAGCATCACCGGGTGCTCGCGGATCACCTCTTCGAGGATGTCCCAGACTTCGGGCACTTCTTGTTCGACTAAGCGCTTGGCGGCCTTGATCGTGGTGGCCAGGCCGAGCAGCTCCAGCTTGTTGAAGATGAACGGCTTGAACAGTTCGAGCGCCATCTTCTTCGGCAGGCCGCACTGGTGCAGCTTGAGCTGCGGGCCGACGACGATGACGGAGCGGCCGGAGTAATCGACGCGCTTGCCCAAGAGGTTCTGGCGGAAACGGCCGCCCTTGCCCTTGATCATGTCGGCGAGCGACTTGAGCGGGCGCTTGTTGGCCCCCGTCATGGCCTTGCCGCGACGGCCGTTGTCGAGCAGCGAGTCGACGGCCTCCTGCAGCATGCGCTTTTCGTTGCGCACGATGATCTCGGGCGCCTTGAGTTCCAGCAGGCGCTTGAGGCGGTTGTTGCGGTTGATCACCCGGCGATAGAGGTCGTTCAGGTCCGAGGTCGCAAAACGGCCGCCATCGAGCGGGACGAGCGGGCGCAGCTCCGGCGGCAGCACCGGCAGCACTTCCATCACCATCCAGTCGGGCTTGATGTTGGAGTTCTTGAAGCCCTCCATCACCTTGAGGCGCTTGGCCAGTTTCTTGAGCTTGGCGTCCGAGGTCGTCGCTTCGAGGTCCTTGCGCAGCTGCTCGATGTCGTGATTCAGGTCGATCGAGCGCAGCAGCTCGCGAATGCCCTCGGCGCCCATTGCGGCGGAGAAGTCATCGCCGAATTCCTCGACCTTGGCGAGGTAGTCGTCTTCGGTGAGCAGCTGGCAGCGCTTGAGCGGCGTCATGCCCGGATCGGTCACGACAAACGCTTCGAAGTACAGCACGCGCTCGATATCGCGCAACGTCATGTCGAGCACGAGGCCCAGGCGCGACGGCAGGCTCTTGAGGAACCAGATGTGCGCCGTCGGGCTGGCGAGCTCGATATGCCCCATGCGCTCGCGGCGCACCTTGGCCAGCGTCACTTCGACGCCGCATTTCTCGCAGATCACGCCGCGGTGCTTGAGGCGCTTGTACTTGCCGCACAGGCACTCGTAGTCCTTGATCGGCCCGAAGATCTTGGCGCAGAACAGGCCATCGCGCTCCGGCTTGAAGGTGCGGTAGTTGATGGTCTCCGGCTTCTTGACCTCTCCGTACGACCACGAACGGATCTTCTCGGGCGATGCTAGCCCGATCTTGATCGCGTCGAATTCTTCGTCCTGCTGTACCTGCTTGAACAGCTCGAGTAGTGCTTTCATCGCGACTCCTCAGTCCAATTCTCAATAACGCCGATTTTCAATACCGCCGATTTTCAATACCGCCGATTTTCAATACCGCTCCAGGTCGATGTCGATGCCCAGCGACCGAATCTCTTTGACCAGCACGTTGAACGACTCCGGCATACCGGCTTCGATCTTGTGGTCGCCCTTGACGATGTTTTCGTACACCTTCGTGCGGCCGTTGATGTCGTCCGATTTGACGGTGAGCATCTCCTGCAGCGTGTACGCGGCCCCGTAAGCCTCCAGCGCCCAGACCTCCATCTCGCCGAAGCGCTGGCCGCCGAACTGCGCCTTGCCGCCCAGCGGCTGCTGGGTGACCAGCGAGTACGGCCCGGTCGAGCGTGCATGCATCTTGTCGTCGACAAGGTGATGCAGCTTCAGCACGTGCATGTAGCCCACGGTGACCTGGCGGTCGAAAGCCTCGCCGGTGCGGCCGTCGAACAGCGTAACCTGGCCGGAGGTCGGCAGGCCTGCCATCTCGAGCATGCCGTTGATCTCGTTCTCGGAGGCGCCGTCGAACACGGGCGTCGCGAAAGGCACGCCGCCCCTGAGGTTGTTGGCCAGCTGCACCACTTCCTCGTCGTTCAGGTCTTCGACGCTCTCTTCGCGGCCGCTCGAGTTGTAGATCTTCTTCAGCATCTTCTTGATCTCGACGGCCTTGGACTGCTGCTTGATCATCTCGCCGAGCTTGAGGCCCAGGCCCTTGGCAGCCCAGCCCAGGTGCGTCTCGAGGATCTGCCCGACGTTCATGCGCGAAGGCACGCCCAGCGGGTTCAGCACGATGTCCAGCGGCGTGCCGTCGGCCATGTGCGGCATGTCTTCAACCGGGGTGATCTTCGAGATCACGCCCTTGTTGCCGTGACGGCCGGCCATCTTGTCGCCTGGCTGCAGGCGACGCTTGACTGCCACGTACACCTTGACCATCTTGAGCACGCCCGGGGGCAGCTCGTCGCCCTGCGTGAGTTTCTTGCGCTTGGCTTCGAATGCGGCGTCGAACTCGCGGCGCTTCTGCGCGATCGAATCCTTGAGCGACTCGACCTGGCCGGCCGATTCCTCGTTGGAAAGCCGTATATCGAACCAGTCGTAGCGCTCGACGCTATCCAGGTAGGCCTTGGCGATCTTGGTGCCCTTGGCGAGCTTCTTCGGGCCGCCGTTGGCGGTCTTGCCGGTGAGCAGGCGCTCGAGGCGCTCGAACGTGTCCGTCTCGACGATGCGCATCTGGTCGGCGAGGTCGGTCTTGTAGCGGCGCAGCTCGTCTTCGATGATCTGCTGCGAACGCTTGTCGCGCTCGATGCCTTCGCGGGTGAAAACCTGCACATCGATCACCGTGCCCGAAATGCCGGACGGCACGCGCAGGCTGGTGTCCTTAACGTCGGACGCTTTCTCGCCGAAGATCGCGCGCAGCAGTTTTTCTTCCGGCGTGAGTTGGGTCTCGCCCTTGGGCGTGACCTTGCCGACCAGGACGTCCCCGGCCTCGACTTCGGCGCCGATGTAGACGATGCCCGACTCGTCCAGGCGCGCAAGCTGGCCTTCGGAGAGGTTGGAGATGTCGCGCGTGATCTCTTCCGCGCCGAGCTTGGTGTCGCGGGCCACGACCGTCAGTTCCTCGATATGGATCGAGGTGAAGCGGTCTTCGGCGACCACGCGTTCGGAGATGAGGATCGAATCCTCGAAGTTGTAGCCGTTCCAGGGCATGAATGCGACCAGCATGTTCTGGCCAAGCGCAAGCTCGCCCAGATCCGTGGAAGCGCCATCGGCCACCACGTCGCCCTTGGCGATGCGCTCGCCGCCTTTGACGATCGGGCGCTGGTTGATGTTCGTGTTCTGGTTGGAACGCGTGTACTTGGTGAGCTTGTAGATGTCCACGCCCACGTCGCCCTGCACCGTCTCGTCGTCATTGACCCGAACGACGATCCGGGTGGCATCGACGTAGTCCACCATGCCACCACGCAGCGCGATGACGCAGGTGCCCGAGTCGACCGCGGCCGTCCTTTCCACGCCCGTGCCGACCAGCGGCTTCTCGGGGCGCAGGCAAGGCACGGCCTGGCGCTGCATGTTCGAGCCCATCAGCGCGCGGTTCGCGTCGTCGTGCTCGAGGAACGGAATTAGGGATGCCGCCACCGACACGATCTGCGCCGGCGCGATGTCCATGTACTCGACACGGTCCGGCGTCGAGAGCGAGAACTCGTTCTTGTTGCGGCACGAGACCAGCGTGTCGATCAGCTTGCCGTTCTTGTCGATCTGCGCGTTGGCCTGCGCGATCACGAAGTTGCCTTCCTCGATCGCCGACAGGAAGTCGATCTGGTCGGTGACCTTGGCGTTGGCGACTTTGCGGTACGGCGTCTCGAGGAAGCCGTACTTGTTGGTGCGCGCGTACAGGGCCAGCGAGTTGATGAGGCCGATGTTCGGACCTTCGGGCGTCTCGATCGGGCAGACGCGGCCGTAGTGGGTCGGGTGCACGTCGCGCACCTCGAAGCCTGCGCGCTCGCGCGTGAGGCCGCCCGGTCCGAGGGCGGAGACGCGGCGCTTGTGCGTGATCTCCGACAGCGGGTTGGTCTGGTCCATGAACTGCGACAGCTGGCTGGAGC
>CAZZDV010000284.1:0-4836 GCA_964652785.1 uncultured Bordetella sp. | reverse complement strand
CATGGTGGTCGATCCCGATCCGCCCGCGCCCATGGTGGTCGATCCGCCCGCCTTCATGCCGGTGCCGGAACTGCCGCTGGGGGCTGTGCTCATGCCCGATCCGGGATTAGCCGGGCTGCTCGGGTTGGGCCGGGTGTTTGCCGGATTCGGCGTCGAGCCCGTGCTGCCCGCCCCGGGGCCGCCGGGCGCAGGCGCTTGCGCCATCGGCGCGGTGCACCACAGGCCCGCCAGGACTGCGGTCAATGCAATGATCTTCGAACGTTGCTTCATCAGGTTCTCCAATTAGGTTGTCAGGAATCGCGCCCTCTGTTTCCTGTCACCCATCATCGTTACCCTCCACCCGTGCGCTCAGTACGATGGCACACTCTGGCGAGCCCTTGGGGCGGGGATAATAGTGCCCCGTCCCACGCGCCTCGCCTCGCGCCAAACCGAACCGGGACCCGAGTGGTCGATTCCGCCGCAATCGCAAATGCCAGGATCCTCGTCGTCGACGACGTGCCGGCCAACGTTCGCCTGATCGAATTGATCCTGCGCGGCAGCGGTTATGGGCGCGTGGACTCCACAACGGACCCGACCAGGGTTTGTGACCTGCACCGCACCAACCGCTACGACCTGATCGTGCTCGACCTGCGCATGCCCGGCCTCGACGGGTTTGGGGTCATGGAGCAACTCGATGCCATCGAGGAGGACGGTTACCTTCCGGTGCTCGTCATCACCGCGCAGCCGGAAGAGAAGCTGCGCGCCTTGCGCGCCGGAGCGCGCGATTTCCTCACCAAGCCGATCGAGGCGGCCGAGGTGCTGGCGCGCGTGCGCAACCTGCTCGAAGTGCGCCTCCTGCACCGGGAGACGAAGAAGCTCTACCAGGACCTGACCCTCGAGCACGAGCGGCTGGTCGAGTCGTCTGCGCTGCCCGGCGCCATGGTCGGCGTCGCAAGGGACGAGCGCCTTACCACGCCCTGGTGGCGCAGCCTGTGGCTCCGCCACCGCTGGCTGCAGATCAACCTCATCACCGCCTTCGTGGCCGCCGGTGTGATCGGACTGTTCCAGGAAACGATCGAGAAGCTCCTGATCCTCACGATGTTCCTGCCGGTGCTGGCCGGCCAGTCCGGCAACACGGGCAGCCAGGCTCTCGCGGTGACGTTGCGAGCGGTTTTCCTCGGCGAGCTCGAGTTCGGCAAGCAGAAAGCGCTGGTGATGAAGGAGGCGCTGCTCGGCCTGCTCAACGGCGCGCTCGTGGGGATCGTCGCGGCGACGTGCATGTACGTGGTCGCCTACGTGAAGCACCTGCCGAACGCGCTCATGCTCGCCGTCGTGGTGTTCCTCGCGATGATCGGAAGCTGCATCGTCAGCGGCGCCTGCGGGGCGGTGATGCCGCTCGTGCTGAGAAAGCTCGGTGCCGATCCGGTGCTCGCCTCCTCGATCTTCCTCACGACCGCGACCAACGTGGCAAGCATGGCGTTGCTGCTCGGGCTGGCGACGCTGCTGGTGGACTAGGCACGCCGGACGAGCGAAACGGTGGGGCCGCAGGGGCGGGGCGGCGGCGCCATGGCGCATAATTCTTCCCCTCGATTTCGAGAGTTCTCCACGAGCAAACCATGGGTCAGGGCAAGGGCATCAACGAGGTTGCGTATTTCGACTGCGCGGGCGGCGGTCAGGTGGTGGTCGACAGGCACGTCGCTTACGTGGGCAACATGCGCAGCCCGGACGGCACGACGATCCTCGATGTCTCCGACCCGAAGAACCCGCGCGAGATCTCGCGCCTGGGGATGGTGCCGGGCACGCACTCGCACAAGGTGCGCGTGGCCAAGGACCTCATGGTCATCAACCGCGAGTTCGTCTCGCCGCAGCTCGCGCCGCGGGATTTCAAGGCGGGCCTGGGCATCTACGACGTCTCGAATCCGAAAGAGCCGAAGAAAATCACCGACTGGTTCACCCCCGGCAAGGGCTGCCATCGCTTCGATTTCGACGGCGACTACGCCTACACTTCGGCCACCGAAGACGGCTACGTTGGCACGATCATGAAGATCGTCGACCTGCGCAACCCCTCCAAACCCACCGAGGTCGGCCGCTGGCACATGCCGGGGCAATGGCTCGCGGGCGGCGAAACGCCGACATGGCAGGGCACGGAGCATCGCTGCCACCATCCGTTGCGCATGGGCAACCGCCTGTACACGAGCTACTGGCTCGGCGGCCTCGTGATCCTCGACATCGACGACATTACCAGGCCCAAGTGGGTCTCGGGGCTGGACTGGAGCCCGCCTTACCCGTGGCCGACGCACACCGCGCTGCCGGTGCCTTTCCTCGTGCGCGGCCGCAAGATGATGATCGTCGCCGACGAGGACGTGACGCGCGAAGAGAACGCGCCGCCTTCGTTCCTGTGGATCGTCGACATCACCGACGAGAAGCACCCGGTGCCGATCGGCACCTACCAGGTCGAGGCGGAAGACGGGCGGCCCGCGCCCACGTTTACCGGCTGCCACCAGCCCTGCGAGAAAGTCACCGGCACCGAGATCCCGGTGGCGTGGTTTGCGCACGGCCTGCGCGTGGTCGATTTCTCGAACCCGCACGCGATGAAGGAGGTCGCGTGGTACATGCCGACGCCGGCACAGGGACCCAGAGTGCAGAGCAACGACGTGACGGTCGATGACCGTGGGCTGATCTACCTGCTGGACCGCGTGCGCGGCCTGCATATCCTCGAGCGTACCTAGGCCCGGCTAATGCTGCCATTTTTGGCGGGAACCCCGCTCCCCTGGCGGCTTTCCCGTCAAAATGCTGCCATGCTCAGTTCGGCTTGGCGCCGGTGGTCCTGACGATCCTCGCCCACTTGGCGACGTCGGCCCGCACGATGGCGGCAAACTCTTCCGGCGTGTCGGTGACGGGCTCCGCGCCCTGGTTCGAAAATGCGTCGCGCACTTCGGGCGTGGCGACGATCTTGCGGATTTCCGCGTTCAGCCGGTCGACGATCGGCCGGGGCGTCCCGGCGGTCGCAAGGATCCCGTACCAGGACACGGACTCGTAGCCCGGCAGCCCGGACTCGGCGACAGTGGGGTACTCGGGCGCCGTGGGGCTGCGCCTGGCGCTCGTGATCGCGATCGCCTTGGCCTTGCCCGACTTGACGAGCGGCGCCGAGCTGAACACCGGCACCACCGACATCTGCACGTCGCCGTTGCTCAGGGCCGTCATCATCGGGCCGAAACCGGTGTAGGGCACGTTGAGCATCTCCACTCCGGCCATGCTCGTGAACAGCGCAGCGGACAACTGCAGCAGGCTGCCTGTCGAGGCGTACGCGAACTTGCCCGGCTGCGCCCTGGCCGCCGCGATCAGCTCCTGCACGTTCTTCGCCGGCACCGAGGGATGCAGCAGGATGAGGTTGGGGAAAACCGCCACGCGCGTCACCGGCGCGAAGTCCTTCACCGGGTCGTAGGTCGGCTTGTCGTAGAGGCTGAAGTTGATGGCGTGCGTACCGGTCGTGCCCATCACCAGCGTGTAGCCGTCGCCGAGCGCCTTGGCCGCCACTTCGGCGCCGATCGAACCGTTCGCGCCGCCGCGGTTCTCGATGTAGACCTGCTTGCCCAGGCTGTCCGAAAGTTTCTGGGCCACGAGCCGCGCGGCAAGGTCGGTCGCGCCGCCGGGCGCGAAGGGCACGACCATGCGCACCGGCTTGGTCGGCCATTCCTGCGCGGAAGCGCAGAGCGCGGTGGCCAGCAGGGCGCAAAGCAACAGGGCGGCGGGTTTTTTCATGGTCGTGCTCGCAGGGGAGAATGCGGCCATTAGAGGGGAAAAGGCCGCGGCCGTAAAGTTGCTGGGTTTACCCCGGTTGCTCCGGCACCGCAGGCGGATCGCCTTCTTCCGGCTTCTTCGAATGCGATCCGTGCTCTTTCGCGTAAACCCAGGTGTACTCGGCGCCCAGCAGGAAGATCTGCGCGGAGTAGTAGACCCACGCGACAAGCACGACGAGCGATCCCGCGGCGCCAAAGCCCGAGGCGATCGTGCTCTTGCCGAGGTACAGCCCGATCAGAACCTTGCCCACCGTGAAGAGGAGCGAGGTGACGGCCGCGCCTGTCCAGACGTCATGCCAGGAAATTTTCGCGCGCGGCATCAACTTGTAGATCATCGCGAAGAGCACCGTGAAGATCCCGAACGAGACGGCAAAGTTCAGGATCTGCAGCAGGATCTCCCAGCCCTCGAACCATCCGCCATACCATTTGCCGAGCGCGGAAAGTCCGGCGCTGACCACCAGCGACACGATCAGCAGGAATCCCAGCCCGAGCACCAGCCCGAACGAAAGCAGCCGCGTGCGCAGCATGTGCAGGATGCCCGATTCCTCTTTCGGCGCGGGCGTACGCCAGATGCGGTCGAGCGCGCTCTGCAGCTCCCCGAATACCGCCGTGGCGCCCAGTACCAGCATCACGATCCCGACGATCATCGCCAAGGGTCCTTCGCCGCCGGTACTCGCGGACTTGAGCATGCCTTCGACGGCAACCGCGCCTTCTTCGCCCATGACGCCACGCAACTGGCCGAGAATTTCACCCTGCGCGGCTTCCTGCCCGAAGATCATCGCGGCTACCGCGATCACGATCAGGAGGAGCGGGGCGAGCGAGAAAAGCGTGTAGTACGAAAGCGCAGCGCCCATGCTCGGCGCGTAGTCGCCCTGCCAGGACTTGAACGCTTCCTTGATCAGGTACCACTGCTGGCCAATGAAGCCGGGGTTGGCCGTGGCCGTGGCCGCGGCCTTCGCCTTGGCCTCGTCCTTGGGTAGATCGACGACCACAGGGAAGGATCGCGGATCCGGCTTCGCGGCCTTGGCGCCGCCGAAGATCCCGAGGAGCGGCAGGA
>CAZZDV010000283.1:0-4838 GCA_964652785.1 uncultured Bordetella sp. | reverse complement strand
ACATGCGTGGGGCCGGGGGAGTGCAGGGAGCGGTTGCCTGGGATGCGGATCATGGCTCGTGGAGGTGAGTTGTCTGGGGAAAGGGCTGCGGGCCGTATTTTGACAGGCCCGCGTGTTGTTGCCCGGCGTGGCATTAGCCGGTATTCTCGTTGGCATAGCGCCGCGTCATCCATCCGGGCTTGATACGGCGAACTCGCAGTACTTCCAGGGGAAAACCATGAGAAAACTGCATTGGGCAGCCGTCGTCATTTCAACCGCCGCTTCGATGTTCGGCGCGGGTCCCGCCGCCGCGCAGGCGCTGCAGGGCGAATACAAGCTGGGGGTCCTCGAGCCACTGACCGGCAACCTCGCCACGCAGGGCAAGCTCCACCTCGAGGGCTACGAGGTGATGCGGGACCTCATCAACACGAAATTCGGCGGCGTGATGGGCAAGAAGCTCGTGCTCGTCACGGGCGACGCCACGGACCCGACGGCAGCGGCCTCGGAAGCGGCCCGCCTCGCCACCCGCGAGGGCGTCAAGATCATCACAGGCACCTTCTCGTCGATCCTTTGCGGCGCCGCGAGCGAAGCGGCCGCGCGCCAAAACGTCATCTACTGGGAAACCTCCTGCGTCGATCCGCGCTTCTCCAAGCGCGGCCTCAAGACCGCCTTCCGCACCGAGATCGATGGCACCGGATTCGGCTGGTACAACATCGAGTTCACGGCCAAGTACCTCGCGGCCAAGCTGGGCAAGAAGCCCAGCGAACTCAAGATCGCCTTCCTTGCCGAGGATTCTTCCTACGGCCAGAGCGTGACCGAGGCTGCGCGCGAACGCGCCAAGAAGGAGTTCGGCATGCAGGAAGTCGGCCCCGAGTACTACACCTTCACCACCAACGACCTCACGCCGGTCATCCTCAAGCTCAAGGCGGCGAACCCGGACATCCTGCACCACATCGCCCGCGACCAGGATGCGATCCTCTTCTGGCGCCAGGCGCGTGAGCAGAATTTCCAGGTCAAGGCCGTCATCCACGCCGGCGCCACGGGCTACGGCAACCTCGGCTTCGGCAAGGCCTTCGGCAACGACGCCAACGGCCCGTTCGTGCTCGCCGAGCCCGGCCCGGGCATCCTGATCGACAAGTTCCGCCCCGAAGGCCAGCGTATCGAGCGCGCCTTCCGCGAGGCGATGAAAGCCAAGACCGGCTCCGACGTTCCTGCCAGCGGCCACCAGCTCGCCGCCGGCGGGCTGTGGATCCTCAAGCTGGTGCTCGATGCAGCCAAGACCGACAGCCTCGACCCGTTCTATGCAGCCGCGATGAAACTCGACCTGCCGGTGGGCTCGGCCGTAAACGGCTGGGGCGTCAAGTTCGAGCCGAACGGCCAGAATTCCCCCGACCGCGTTCAGCACTACATGCTGCAGTGGCAGAACGGTTCGCTTGTCACGGTCTGGCCTGAGGACTTCACGACCAACCGCGCCAAGTGGGTTCCCCTTGGACCCTGGGACCAGCGCAAGTAACGCCGCGCCGATAGCAACCCCCGAACCCCACCCTGCGCACGAAGCGACGCGGCCCGGCCTAAGTTGGAAGTCATTCCCCAGCTGGTCGTTTCAACGATCCTGCTCGGGGGCCTGTACGCGCTGATCGCGGTGGGCCTCACGCTGATCTTCGGCGTGATGCGCGTGGTCAACTTCGCGCACGGGGAGTTCCTGATGTTCGCGATGTACGCCGCGTTCTGGGCGTTCACGCTGCTGCACTTCGACCCCTACCTCACGCTGTTCGTCTCGCTGCCGTTGTTTTTCGCGGTCGGCTGGGTGAGCTACCGGGTGGTCATGCGCCCGGTGATCCACGCTTCGCACAACGCGCAGGTGTTCACCACGGTGGGCCTGTCGATCCTGCTGCAGAACCTCGCCCTCGTGCTGTTTACGGCTGATGCGCAGTTCCTGCGCACCGACTACTACACGAAAGTGCTGCGCCTCGGCGGCGCGGTGTTCAACCTCGCGCAAACGGTTGCGTTCGTGATCGCGGTGCTCGCGACGGTGGCGCTGTTCGCGTTCCTGCGCTGGTCTTATACCGGCAAGACCATGCGGGCCACCGCCCAGGACGCGCAGGTCGCCTCGCTCATGGGGATCGATACCGGACGCGTTTACGCGCTGACCTGGGCGGTCGGCATCGTGTGCGTGGGCGCGGCGGGCGTGCTGCTCGCGCCGATCTACCCGGTCTACCCGACGGCCGGCCTGCAGTTCGTGCTGATCGCTTATATCGCGGTGGTGCTGGGGGGGCTTGGCAACATGGCCGGGGCGCTGATCGCGGCCGTCATCATTGCCGCGGTCGAGGTGATCGCCTCATACACCATAGGCACAGCGTGGAAGGAAGTTCTGTACCTCGTGCTTTTCATCTTCGTGCTCGTGGTGCGTCCCGCGGGCCTGTTCGGCCAGCGCGGCGCGGAGTCGCTCGGTACATGAAACGGTACCTGCCGGCGATCGCGTACTTTGCCGTGGCCGGCCTCGCACCTTTCGTCGTCAAGGATGCTTTCTTCCTCGACGCGCTGGTGCTGATCCTCATCTGGGGTGCGGCGGCGGCGGCCTGGAACATCGCCGGCGGCTACGCCGGCCAGATCTCGCTCGGGCACTCCGCGTTCTTCGGCCTGGGTGCCTACGCCGCCGCGATGGCGGTGACCAAGTGGGGCCTCTCGCCGTGGACCGGCATCCTGATCGGAGCGGGCCTTGCTTCTATCACCGGGGTGATCATCGGGTTCCTTTCCAACCGGCTGAAAGGACCGTACTTCGTGATTGCGACCATAGCGCTCTCGCAGGTGCTGCTGATCGCCGCGAGCCGCCTCAAGGGATTCACCGCGGGCTCCGAGGGGATCCCGGTGCCGTTCCGCCCCGGCTTCTGGACGCTGGGCATCGCCGACAAGAGCGTGTGGGTCTGGATCGTCCTCGTGCTCGCCATCCTCGTGTACCTGGTGCAGGTGTACCTGGAGCGCTCCCGGCGCGGGTTCCAGCTCGCCGCGGTGCGCGAGGACGAAGATGCCGCACGCTCGCTCGGTGTGCCCGCGCTGCACCTCAAGGTAGCCGCGATTGCGGTCAGCGCCGCCTTCACCGCGGTCTGCGGCGGCTTGTGGGCGCAGTACATCGGTTTCGTCGATCCGGCCTACGTGTTCTCGCTGGACATCTCGATCAAGTTCGCGCTCGCGTCGATGATCGGCGGCGTGGGTACGGCGCTCGGGCCCTTCCTCGGCGCGGCGTTGGTCACCACGCTCGAGACTTCGCTGCGCGCCCAGTTCGGCGGCGTCGGTGCGCAGTTTATCGGGACGTACCTGATCCTCTACGGTCTCGCGCTCATCCTGATCGTGCGCTTCGCCCCTCGCGGCCTGGTCGGGTGGATTTCCGAAAGATGGCGCCGCCGCACCTCGAATCCCGCATGAATCCCCGCATGAATCCCCCATGAGCCTGCTTTCCGTCTCCGGCATCACCAAGAGCTTCGGCGGCGTCACCGCCAACAAGGGCATCTCGATCGAGGTGGGCGAGGGCGAGATCGTCGGCATCATGGGGCCGAACGGCGCCGGCAAGTCGACGTTGTTCGAATGCATCAGCGGGTTCTACAAGCCGGATTCGGGGGAAGTGAAGCTCGACGGCAGGCGCATCACCGGCCTCGCGCCGGATGTCGTGTGCCGCGCCGGCATCGCCCGCACTTTCCAGAAGCTGCGCCCGTTCCAGGGCATGACGGTACTCGAGAACGTCATGGTCGGCGCCCTTACGCGCACCAAGGACGTGAAGCACGCGCGCGAAGTCGCGCGGGAGTGGCTGTCGCGCGTCGGGCTCGGCGAGAAGGCCGATGCTTTTGCGCGCACGCTCTCCACCGGCCAGAGAAAGCGCCTCGAACTCGCGCGCGCGCTCGCCACCGAGCCCCGCGTGGTGCTGCTCGACGAAGTCACCGGCGGTGTCGACCAGCGCTCGATTCCGGGTCTCGTACAGCTGGTGAAGGAACTGCATGGCCGCGGCCTCACGCTCCTCGTGATCGAGCACAACATGCGGGTGATCACCGCGGTCGCTCAGCGTATCGTCGCCCTGTATCTGGGCGAAGTGATCGCCGACGGCGCGCCGCAGGAGGTCGCGCGGGACCGCCGCGTGGTCGAGGCGTACCTGGGCCAGGCGTACGTGCAATGAGCAACGAGATGAGTCCGCAGGACGGGTTCCAGCTCGAGGTGAAGGACCTCGATGTCGCCTACGGCGACTTCCAGGTGCTCTGGCAGGCGGCCTTGAGCGTGCGCAAAGGCGAGATCGTCGCGCTGCTGGGCCCGAACGGCGCCGGCAAATCGACGCTGATGAATACGATCTCCGGTCTCAACAAGCCGGTGGCCGGCAGTGTCACTTTCGAGGGCAAGCGCATCGACGGGTTGCCCGCGCACCAAACGGTGGGCGAAGGCATCTCGCACGTGCTCGAGCGGCGGCGGCTGTTCCCTTTCATGACGGTCGAGGACAACGTGCTGCTCGGCGCGCACAACCCGCGCGCCCGCGCGCAACGCGATGAGACGCGCGCGGGAGTCGAGGCGCTGTTCCCGCTCCTCAAGGCGCGCAGCACCCAGCTCGCCAATTCGCTCTCCGGCGGCGAGCAGCAGATGGTGGCGATCGCTCGCGGCCTGATGGCGCGCCCCAAGCTGCTCATGGTGGACGAGCCCTTTCTCGGCCTCGCGCCGATGATGGTGGAGCAGATCACCGCCCTCATGAAGCGAGTTCGCGACGAGCAGGGCATCAGCTTGGTGTTCATCGAGCAGAACGTGGAGCTGGCGCTCAGCCTCGCGGACCGCGGCTTCATCCTGGAGTCCGGGCGCACGATCCTGCAGGGCCCCTCCAGCGAGCT
>CAZZDV010000282.1:0-4856 GCA_964652785.1 uncultured Bordetella sp. | reverse complement strand
GCGCGGCTTCGATCTCGCGCGTGCCGCAGCCGAAGTGCCGCATCCAGTGCGCGGCGATCGCGAGGTACTCGTCCTGGTCGAACGGGTAGAACGACACCCAGAGCCCGAAGCGCTCCGAGAGCGAGATTTTCTCCTCGACCGTCTCGCCCGGATGGATCTCGTCGCCGACGTACTTGGTGGCGAGGTTCTCCTCCATGTACTCGGGCATCAGGTGCCGGCGGTTGGAGGTCGCGTAGATGAGCAGGTTGTCCGAAGTGGTCGAGATCGAGCCGTCGAGCGCCACCTTGAGCGCCTTGTAGCCGGGCTCGGCTTCCTCAAAGGACAGGTCGTCGCAGAAGAGCATGAAGCGCTCGGGCCGCTTGTCGATGGCCTCGACGATGTTCGGCAGGCCGACGAGGTCGGCCTTGTCGACCTCAATGAGGCGCAACCCGTCCTTCGCATACTTGTTCAGCAGGGCCTTGATGATCGAGGACTTGCCGGTCCCGCGGGCGCCGGTGAGCAGCACATTGTTGGCGGGCTTGCCGGCGACGAACTGGCGCGTGTTCTGCTCGACCTTGGCGATCTGCGCGTCGATGCCCCGCAGGTCGGCCAGGCGCATCTTGTGCACATGGTGGACCGGTTCGAGCCATCCGCGGGCGGCAAAGCCGCTGGTCCGGCGCCAGCGGAAGGCCACCGACTGCCAGTCGACCGGCGGCGGCGCCGGGGGCAGCATCGCCTGGATCTGCTGCAGCAGCGAATCGAATCGCGCGAGGACCTCCGACAGGTCGGGCTTGTCGGCCATCAGGTGCGGTACTCCGCGTTGATCTTCACGTAGTCGAAGGAGAAATCGCAGGTCCACAACGTTGCGGAAGCGTTGCCGCGGTTGAGGACCACACGCACCGTAATCTCGGCCTGCTGCATGACTGCGTTGCCGGCCTCCTCGCGGTATGCGGGATTGCGGCCGCCCTTGCTTGCGACCAGCACGTCGCCGAGATAGAGATCGACGAGCGAGGTGTCGAGGTCCGAGATGCCCGCATAGCCGATCGCCGCAAGGATGCGCCCGAGGTTCGGATCCGAGGCGAAGAACGCCGTCTTGACCAGCGGCGAATGCGCTATCGCGAAGCCGACCTTGCGGCACTCCTCGCGTGTGCGCCCACCCTCGACCTGCACCGTGATGAACTTGGTCGCACCTTCGCCGTCGCGGATGATGGCCTGCGCAAGCCGCACGGAGACTTCGCGGATGGCGTCGCGGAGCGTGTTGTACCCCGGCGCGCTTTTGTCGGCGATGTGCGCGCCGGATGCACCCGTGGCCATGAGGATGAACGAGTCGTTCGTCGAGGTATCCCCATCGACGGTGATCGCGTTGAACGAGTCGTCCGCAACCTCCTGCAGAAGATTCCTAAGCAGGCCGGCAGGCACTCCGGCATCGGTCGCAACGAACCCGAGCATGGTGGCCATGTCCGGGTGGATCATGCCCGCGCCTTTGGCGATGCCGGTCACGGTCACGGTCTTGCCGTCGATCGTCACCTTGCGCGAAGCGGCTTTCGCAACCGTGTCCGTCGTCATGATCGACTCGGCGGCGCTGGCCCAGTTGTCGATCCTGAGGTCGGCCTTGGCCGCGGGCAGCCCTGCAATGATCCGGTCCGCCGGGAGCGGCTCCATGATCACGCCCGTCGAGAAAGGCAGCACGTCCGTGGCCGAGCATCCAAGCGTGGAAGCCACGGCAGAGCAAACCTCCATTGCGCGCTTCAGCCCTTCGTCGCCCGTGCCCGCGTTGGCGTTGCCCGTATTGATCACGAGCGCACGCGCGGTGTTGCCGGGGGCGAGATGCTTCCTGGAGAGGATCACCGGCGCGGCACAGAACCGGTTCTGCGTGAACACGCCGGCGACCTGTGCGCCGGGCGCTATTCTCACGAGCAGGACATCCTTGCGGTTGGCCTTGCGCACGCCGGCCATCGCGACGCCGAGCTCGATCCCGGCGACCGGGAACAACTGCTCCGGCTTTGGGGGCTGGAGGTTGACTGGCATTGGTTTGTTTCCTGTGCGCGGCCGCTCAGGCCAGTTTCCCGTGGCACTGCTTGAATTTCTTGCCCGATCCGCACGGGCAGGGGTCGTTGCGGCCGACCTTTTCGCCGAATCGCACGAACGGCGGCGCCTTCGCCTTGTCGTCCCCGGCGGGCGGTGAGAGCGCCTCGGTCGCGGCCTCTTCGGGAGAGGCCAGCGAAGCACTCGGCTCGGCGTGCTGGTAGCTCACGTTCTCGAGCGCGGGCGGCGCGTCGGGCACCTCCAGCGGCGTTTCCGACTTGATCTGCACGCCCATGAGGTTGCGCGTGACCTCGAGCTTGACCGACTCGAGCATCGCGGCGAACAGCTCGAACGCTTCGCGCTTGTACTCCTGCTTCGGGTTCTTCTGCGCATACCCGCGCAGGTGGATGCCCTGGCGCAGGTGGTCGAGCGCCGCAAGGTGCTCGCGCCAGTGCGAGTCGAGGATCTGCAGCATCACGTAGCGCTCGTACTGGTGGAACGACTCGTCGGCGCCTGCCGGGACCTTCTCCTTGTACGCCTCGTGTGCCTTTGCGACGATCCGGTCGAGCACATCGTCGTCGGCAAGGTCGGGCTCCTTCTCCAGCCACTCCTTCACCGGCAGGCTGAGCTGCAGCTCCGAATACAGCGCCTTCTCCAGGCCCGGGATGTCCCATTGCTCCTCGACGCTCTCCGGCGGCACATGGGTGCGGAAGAGGTCGGTCACGACGCCTTCACGCAGGTCCGAAATCCGTTCGGACACGTCCGTCGAATCCATGAGCTCGTTGCGCAGCTGGTAGATGGTGCGCCGCTGGTCGTTCGAGACGTCGTCGTACTCGAGGAGCTGCTTCCTGATATCGAAGTTGCGCGCCTCGACCTTGCGCTGCGCGCTCTCGATGGAGTTGGTGACCATGCGGTGCTCGATCGCCTCGCCCTCGGGCATCTTGAGCATGATCATGATCTTGTTGATGCGATCGCCCGCGAAAATGCGCAGCAGCGGATCCTCGAGCGAGAGGTAGAAGCGCGACGACCCCGGGTCGCCCTGGCGGCCCGAGCGGCCGCGCAACTGGTTGTCGACGCGCCTGGATTCGTGCCTTTCGGTCCCGATGATGTGCAGTCCGCCTTCGCGGATCACCAGGTCGTGCAGCTGCTGCCATTCGCTCTTGAGCGTCTCGTTGCGGCTCTTCTTCTCCGCCGGGTCCATGCCTTCGGTGGCCTCGATGAGCTCGCACTGCTTCTCGACGTTGCCGCCGAGCACGATGTCGGTGCCGCGGCCGGCCATGTTGGTCGCGATGGTCACCATCTTGGGACGGCCGGCCTGCGCGATGATCTCGGCCTCGCGCTCGTGCTGCTTGGCGTTCAGCACCTGGTGCGGAAGGTCGCCGGACTTCTTCAGCATCCCCGAAAGGAGCTCGGAGTTCTCGATCGAGGTGGTGCCCACGAGCACCGGCTGGCCGCGCTCGTGGCAGTCCTTGATGTCCTCGATGATCGCGTCGTATTTTTCCTTTCCGGTGCGGAAGACCTGGTCGAGGCGATCCGCGCGGACCATCGGCCGGTGCGTCGGCACGACGACGGTCTCCAGGCCGTAGATCTCCTGGAATTCGTAGGCTTCGGTGTCGGCCGTGCCGGTCATGCCCGAAAGCCTCGAGTACATGCGGAAATAGTTCTGGAACGTGATCGAGGCCAGGGTCTGGTTTTCGGACTGGACCGGCACGTTCTCCTTGGCCTCCACTGCCTGGTGCAGGCCGTCCGACCATCGCCGGCCCTGCATGAGGCGCCCGGTGAACTCGTCGACGATGATCACCTCGGCGTTCTGCACCACGTACTGCTGGTCGCGGTGGAAAAGGTGGTGCGCGCGGAGCGCCGCGTAAAGGTGGTGCACGAGGTTGATGAACGTCGGCTCGTAGAGGCTGGCACCTTCCGGCAAGAGGCCCACGCGCACGAGGATCTCCTCCGCGTGGGCATGGCCAGCCTCCGACATCAGCACCTGGTGGTTCTTCTCGTCGGCCCAGAAATCGCCTTCGCCGTTCTCTTCGGCCTGCTTGGTGAGCAGCGGGGCGACTTCGTTCATGCGCTGGTAGAGCTCGGTGCGGTCTTCGGCCTGCCCGGAAATGATGAGCGGCGTGCGCGCCTCGTCGATCAGGATCGAGTCGACCTCGTCGACGATCGCGAAGCTCAAGCTTCGCTGGTAGCGGTCCTCGACATGCATCGCCATGTTGTCGCGCAGGTAGTCGAATCCGAACTCGTTGTTCGTCCCGTAGGTGATGTCGGAGCGATAGGCGGTGCGTTTCCTCTCGGCTTCGAGCTGGGAGAGGTTCACGCCCACCGTGAGCCCGAGGAAGCTGTAGATCCTCCCCATCCAGTCGGCGTCGCGCTGCGCCAGGTAGTCGTTGACCGTGACGATGTGCACGCCCTTGCCCGCAATTGCGTTCAGGTAGGCGGGCAGCGTCGCCATGAGCGTCTTGCCCTCGCCCGTGCGCATCTCCGCGATCTTGCCGGCGTGCAGCACCATGCCGCCAAGGAGCTGGGCGTCGAAATGGCGCATCTTGAGCGTGCGCACGCTCGCTTCGCGGACCACGGCGAAGGCCTCGGGCAGCAGTTCGTCGAGCGTCTCGCCATTGGCGAAGCGCTTCCTGAACTCCTCGGTCTTCGAGCGCAGGGCCTCGTTCGAGAGCGCCGAGATCGCGGGTTCGAACGCATTGATGCGCTCGACGTTGCGTCCGTACTGCTTGAGCAGCCGCTGGTTGCGGCTGCCGAATATCTTGGTGAGGAACTTGGTGATCATGCTGGCCGGGGTAGGCTGCGGCGCGCGCCGCAGGAGAACGGCATAGGTGGCGCCGTTGCGAAAAAAATCA
>CAZZDV010000281.1:0-4897 GCA_964652785.1 uncultured Bordetella sp. | reverse complement strand
GCATCGATCAACGTGCTGCGCGAGATCGGCGTCGACACCGGCGGCTCCAACGTCCAGTTCGCAATCAACCCCGAAGACGGCCGCATGATCGTCATCGAGATGAACCCGCGCGTTTCGCGTTCTTCGGCGCTGGCGTCCAAGGCGACCGGTTTCCCGATCGCGAAGGTGGCCGCCAAGCTGGCGGTGGGGTACACGCTCGACGAGCTGCGCAACGAGATCACCGGTGGCGCGACCCCGGCGTCGTTCGAGCCGACTATCGATTATGTAGTCACGAAGGTGCCGCGCTTCGCCTTCGAAAAGTTCCCGCAGGCCAACGACCGCCTGACCACTCAGATGAAGTCCGTCGGCGAAGTCATGGCCATCGGCCGCACTTTCCAGGAGTCGTTCCAGAAAGCGTTGCGCGGGCTCGAGGTCAGCGTCGATGGCCTCAACCAGAAGACCACTGACCGCGAGACGATCGAGAAAGAGCTTGGCGAACCGGGGCCGGAGCGCATCTGGTATGTCGGCGATGCCTTCGAGAACGGTTTCACGCTCGAGGAGGTCTTCCAGCTGACGAAGATCGACCCGTGGTTCCTAGACCAGATCAAGCAGATCGTCGACCTCGAGATGGAGCTCGACGACACGGACCTGGCCTCGATCGATGCCGAGCGCATGCGCAGCCTGAAGCGCAAGGGATTCTCGGACCGGCGGCTTGCCTACCTTTTCAACGCGACCGAGACCGATGTGCGCGCCGCGCGGCATGCGTTCGGTGTGCGGCCGGTCTACAAGCGCGTCGACACCTGCGCCGCGGAGTTTTCCACCAACACCGCATACATGTACTCCACGTACGAGGAAGAGTGCGAGTCCGAGCCTACGGATCGCAAGAAGATCATCGTGCTCGGCGGCGGTCCCAATCGCATCGGGCAAGGCATCGAGTTTGACTACTGCTGCGTGCACGCGGCGCTCGCCCTGCGCGAGGATGGATTCGAGACCATCATGGTCAACTGCAACCCGGAGACGGTGTCGACGGACTACGACACCAGCGACCGGCTGTACTTCGAGCCGCTTACGCTCGAGGACGTGCTCGAGATCGTCGACAAGGAAAAGCCCGTCGGCGTGATCGTGCAGTTCGGCGGCCAGACGCCGCTCAAGCTGGCGCGCGACCTGGAAAAGTACGGCGTGCCGATCATCGGCACCACGCCCGATTCGATCGACGTGGCCGAAGACCGCGAGCGTTTCCAGAAGCTGCTGCACAAACTCAAGCTGCTGCAGCCGCCCAATCGCACGGCGCGCAGCGCCCCGGAGGCGATCAAGCACGCGGAGGCGATCGGTTATCCCGTGGTGGTGCGACCCAGCTATGTGCTCGGCGGGCGCGCCATGGAGATCGTCCACCAGCAAGCCGACCTCGAGCGTTACATGCGCGAGGCGGTCAAGGTCTCCAACGACTCGCCCGTGCTGCTCGACCGCTACCTGTCGGACGCCATCGAAGTCGATGTGGACTGCATCTCGGACGGCAAGGACACCTTCATCGGCGGCATCATGGAGCACATCGAGCAGGCGGGCGTGCACTCGGGCGACTCGGCCTGCTGCATGCCGCCGCATTCGCTTGCCAGCCACCTCGAGCGGGAGCTGCGCCGCCAGACGGTGCTCATGGCCAAGGCCCTCAAGGTGGTCGGCCTGATGAACGTGCAGTTCGCCATCCAGCGCGACACGGTCTATGTGCTCGAAGTCAATCCGCGGGCGTCGCGCACCGTGCCGTTCGTGTCCAAGGCGACCGGCCTGCCGTTGGCCAAGATCGCGGCGCGCTGCATGGCCGGGATTTCGCTGGCTTCCCAGAATATCGGCGCCGAAGTGATCCCGCCCTACTTTTCGGTCAAGGAGGCGGTCTTCCCGTTCGCCAAGTTTCCGGGCGTCGACACCATCCTCGGGCCGGAAATGAAGTCCACCGGAGAGGTCATGGGCGTCGGCCGGACCTTCGGCGAGGCCTTCGTCAAGTCCCAGCTGGCGGCAGGGGTCCGGCTGCCTTCGGGCGGGCGGGCTTTCGTAAGCGTGCGGGACGGCGACAAGCTGCCCGCGGTGGCCATTGCGCGGGACCTCGTCGACCTGGGGTTCTCGATCCTCGCCACCCGGGGCACGGCGGCGGTCCTCGCCGCCCACGGGATCGACGTGAGCATCATCAACAAGGTGGCCGAGGGCCGCCCGCACATCGTCGACATGATCAAGAACGGGGAGGTGAGCTTCATCGTCAACACGGTGGAAGACAAGCGCACCGCCATCCGCGACTCGCGCTCCATCCGGATCAGCGCGCTGGCCCAGCGCGTGACGTATTACACTACGATCTCAGGCGCCCGCGCGGCTTGCACGGGGATGCGCCACCTCGCGGCACTCGAGCCCTATCGCTTGCAGGAACTGCATGCGCAACTGAAAGCTGCCTAGGAACCCAATACCGCCATGGCCATACCTCTCACAATCGTCGGCGCCGAAATGCTGCGCGCCGAGCTGCAAAAGCTGAAGACCGTCGAGCGCCCCAACGTGATCGCAGCGATCGCGGAGGCCCGCGCCCACGGCGACCTGTCCGAGAACGCCGACTACGACGCGGCCAAGGAAAGGCAGGGGTTTGTCGAAGGACGCATCATCGAGATCGAGAGCAAGCTCTCGAACGCTCAGGTTGTCGACCCCAAACTCGTCGACGCGGACGGCGCCTGCGTGTTCGGCTCGACCGTGGACCTGCAGGACGTCAACTCCAAGGAAAAGGTCACCTACCAGATCGTCGGCGAGGATGAGGCCGACATCAAGCTGGCGAAGGTGTCGATTTCCTCGCCGATCGCGCGCGCCCTTATCGGGAAGTACGCGGGCGACGAAGTGGACGTTCAGGCGCCCGGCGGGGTGAAGCAGTACGAGATCCTGGACGTGCAGTACCTCTAGCAGGGCGTACATCGGCACGACCTGCAGCGGCCTTGGGTCCGGGCTTGCGGCCAGCCTTGCGGCCGGGTTTGCGCCTTGCGTCGCGATCGGGCTTGCTCTCGGCAGCCTTGCGGGCCTTGGCCTTGCGCGCCGCTTCCTTGCGGACCTTCTCCCTGTCCTCCGCCTCGGCTTGCCCGGGCGGACTGGCGCGGTAGACGACCAGCATCTTGCCGATCTGCTGCACGGCTGAGGCCTTGGACCTGCTGCAAATTTCCACGAGCATCCCCGCGCGATCGTCTCGCCCGGCCCTCACGCGGATCTTGATGAGCTCATGCGCGGCCAGTGCCCGCTCGATCTCGGCGAGCACGGCGGGCGTCAGGCCCTTGTCGCCAACGCGCACGACCGGTTCGAGGCAATGGGCACGGGCCTTGAGCGCCCGGCGCTCGGCTGTGGAGAGTTCTGTTGCTGGGTTGGTTTCAGTCATGGCGACACTGTAAGGCAAGCGATGGCGCGCTCAAAATCGAGCAAGGGCTGGATGAAGCGGCACGTGGCCGATCCGTACGTGCAAAAGGCGAAAGCACAGGGTTACCGTTCGCGCGCCGCCTTCAAGCTCGAACAGATCGACGCCAAGGACCGGCTGTTCCGTCCGGGGGCAAGGGTGGTCGACCTGGGGGCGGCGCCCGGCGGCTGGTCCCAGCTGGCGGTTTCCAAGGTTGGGTCAAAGGGAGTGGTGGTTGGCGTTGATCTGCTTGAAATCGCCCCAATGTCCGGTGTGACGGTGATTCGAGGTGATTTCCGTAAACCCGAGGTCCGCGCCGCAATAGGGGCGGCGCTGGGAGAGGGTCCCGCCGACATCGTGCTGTCGGACATGTTGCCGAATGTTTCAGGAATCCCGAGCGTCGACCAAGCCAACGCCGCTGCGCTGACCGAGCTGGCGATCGAATTCTGTTGCAAAGGCCTGAAACCGGATGGTGTTTTCGTGGTCAAGGTTTTCCAGGGCGAGGCCTATCCGGGGCTTCTGGCTCGCATGAAGGAGACGTTCCGCAACGTGATTACGCGCAAACCCGAGGCCTCCCGCGGCGAAAGCCGCGAAATCTACCTGTTGGGCAAGGGGCTGCGACCGGCGAGAGTCGCCGGTTCGGCACCGCAAGATTCGGATTAAAATAGCCTTTCCATGCAGTCCGCAGTTACTTCTGCAGTGAATCAGTCGCTCCAAGGAGCCGCATGAACAACATGATGAAGAACCTGGTGATCTGGCTCGTGATCGGCCTTGTGCTGATGACGGTCTTCAACCAGTTCAATACCCGCCAGGCCGTGCAGGCCCCGATGGAGTATTCGCAGTTCATCGAGGAGGTGAAGGCAGGCCGCATCGCCAAGGTCACCATCGAAGGCCGCCAGCTCAAGGCCACGACCAACGACGGCAAGAGGGTCACCAGCTATTCGCCGGGCGACATCTGGCTGGTCTCGGACCTGCTCAAGTACGGCATCAAGATCGAGGCCAAGCCGGAGGAAGAACCTTCGCTGCTGGTAAACATCTTCGTCTCGTGGTTCCCGATGCTGCTGCTGATCGGGGTGTGGGTGTTCTTCATGCGCCAGATGCAGGGCGGCGGGCGCGGCGGCGCGTTCTCGTTTGGCAAGTCGCGCGCGCGCATGCTGGATGAATCGACCAACACGGTCACGTTTGCGGACGTCGCCGGCTGCGAGGAAGCCAAGGAGGAAGTCTCCGAGCTCGTCGACTTCCTGCGCGATCCTTCCAAGTTCCAGAAGCTCGGCGGGCGTATCCCGCGCGGCGTACTCATGGTCGGCTCGCCCGGCACGGGCAAGACGCTGCTCGCGCGCGCCATCGCCGGCGAGGCCAAGGTGCCGTTCTTCTCGATTTCGGGCTCCGACTTCGTCGAGATGTTCGTCGGCGTGGGCGCGGCGCGCGTGCGCGACATGTTCGAGCAGGCGAAGAAAAGCTCGCCCTGCATCGTGTTCATCGATGAAATCGACGCGGTCGGCCGCCAGCGCGGCG
>CAZZDV010000280.1:3700-4911 GCA_964652785.1 uncultured Bordetella sp. | reverse complement strand
GATGTTTTTACTTCAAGGCGAGTATTTAGGTGCAACTTTATAATTAACTTGCAACTTTAATACATTTGTTGCACCTTAACATTCTATGAATCGACCTCTAACTCCCGGACCGGCAAACCGATCCGACAAAGCCGACATCGGATATGAGCCTGACGGCTACTGGCGCGACGGTAATCACCACGTGCTAGTCGAGTTGAAATCGGGGACTCACAGCTTCCGAAATGTTCGAGCCAGCTTGCTCGGACTCGCCTATCGACTTGCTCGCGAGCCGGAAGATCGGGCGCTACTGGTGCTCACAGACTCCCGAATTACCGAGGAGCGCCTGCACGCCGAACTGCAGTTGGCGGGACAGACCCTGAAACCGGATGTGATGCGGCGATTGTCGCTGGTACTCGCTACGCCTGAAGGTTATGTGGGGCTCCCGGCCGAACTGGGGTCCAACTTCTACGACTGGCTCGACGATCTTGTCGCAAACGAGGCGAGCAAGGGCAGCAAACCCCGAATGTCGTCGGACGAGGTCTTCAAGGTCATGCTGTATCAGTGGCTGCTGGGAAAAGGTGCGGTCACGGCGGATTGGATAACGAAGACGGTCGGATGCAGCTATCCGACCGCTGCCCGTGCCCTTGAACGCATCGGTCATGCCTTGGTCCGCCATCGGGATCGGCGCTCCGTGCTGCGCGGCTTTCCGAGCGAGCAGTGGAAGCGTCTGGTGACGATGTCCGATGAAACCCGGGAGACCGTGCACTTCGTGGATGCTTCCGGGCAGGCACGGTCCCCGCAATCGCTCCTGCGCCGCTTGGCGGCACTGGGTGATGATCGCCTCGCCGTCGGCGGCATCGAAGGCGCGCGTCACTACTATCCTGGGGTCGACCTCGTCGGTTTGCCAAGGCTCGACTTGACGCTTCACTCTCCGGATGGTCACGTCGATCTGGGTTTCGTAGAGCGCCTGGATCCGGGGTTGGTGAAAGCCGATCAGCGGGATGCGCCAGCTGCGATGGCCTTGCACGTGTTGCGCCGGAAGGTGACTTTGTTCGATCCGGGAGAGAACGGTCTGCAATGGGCCGATCCCGTCGAATGCCTGCTGGATCTGCATGAGGCGCGCCTCGAGCCGCAAGCCAAGGAGTTCCTGAATTTCCTCATCAAGAATCGCAGCGGCACCGCATGAACCTTCTCTCGCCCCACGAAGTCCTGAAGCAAGTGGCGGCGGCGCT
>CAZZDV010000280.1:0-3600 GCA_964652785.1 uncultured Bordetella sp. | reverse complement strand
TCATCGGTCCGGAGAACATAAGCGGCCTGATTGGGGATCGCGGCCTGAGGCGCAGCAACAAGGACCTCGGTCGTGTTCTTGCTTTGGCTTTTCTGGCAATGCGGGAGGATGAGGATGCCTTGCGCGGTTGGGCGGGCGCTTGGGTTGAGGCGTTGCAGGGGCGGTTTCCTGCGGAGTGGGCGACGCTGTGTACTGTTGCCGGCCAGGGCTTGCGCGTATTGCTCGAGAGCCCGGCAGACATGGAGGAGGCTGCGCACAGCTGTGCCAATGGGCTACTGGCTTCGTACCGACTCACGCCGCAACAGTTACGGATTGCCGGTCTGCGGTTGGTGCAGGATGCAGTGGAGCCGCTGGAGGCGATGGCAAGAGCATGAAAGTAGTGGAAAAAGAACTGGAGAACCTGCGCATCAATCCGGATTGGGCGCAGCTGCCCTTGTTCGATCGTTCAAACTGGCAGCGCCATTGAGATAGAGCCGAATAAAGTCGAACATTCAAGACCGAATAATGGCTTTCCTACTGACGAATATGCCAATTGGATTTCCAAATCAGGAAATATCGTAATCGAAAAACCATAGAGCGAAACGCTGCCGGAACAGCCGCCCCTGCGTGATACTCTTCGCCTCTTTTTCACCCCACCCTCCCTCATGCCCTTCGTCACCGCAGCCGGCCGCAAGCTCGAGTACCAGCGTATCGACGCCGACGAGACGAAGCCGGTGATCGTGTTCCTGCACGAGGGGCTGGGGTCGATCTCGCAGTGGCGCGATTTCCCGCACAAGGTGGTGGCCGCGACCGGTTGCCCGGCCTTGCTCTATGCGCGCTATGGCTACGGCCAGTCGGACGTGCTGGAAGAGCCGCGCAAGCAGGACTTCATGCACGACGAGGCCCTCATCGCGTTGCCTGAGCTGCTCGATTCGCTCGGCGTCAAGGCCCCGATCCTGCTCGGCCACAGCGATGGCGCCTCCATCTCGCTCATCCACGCGGGCGCGGGGCGCCCGGTGCGCGGCGTGATCGTCGAGGCGCCGCACGTGTTCGTGGAGGAGCACGGCGGCCACGGGATCCGGGCCGCGGGCGAGGCTTTCCGCACGACCGACCTGCCGCAGAAGCTCGCCAAGCACCACCGCGACGCGGCGAAAACCTTCTACGGCTGGTACGACGTCTGGATGTCGGGCGAGTTTCCCAAGTGGAACATCGAAGCCTCGCTCTCCGGCATCCGCTGCCCGCTGCTGGCGATCCAGGGGGAGGACGACGCTTACGGCACGATGGCCCAGCTCGAGCGAATCGCGCGGCAGGTGAGCGGGCCGTGCGAGCTAGTGAAGCTCGCCGACTGCGCGCACACGCCGCACAAGGAGCAGCCCGAAAAAACCCTGGCCGCGGTGACGCGGTTCATCCATAGGATTCTCGAGAAGGAAACCGCTTGAGCGCCACCTTGCCCGCCGCACCTTTGGGCACCGACGCGCGCACGATCAGCCTGGTGGCGATCGCGCACGCCATGTCGCATTTCCTGCAGCTCTTCATTGCACCGCTGTTCCCGCTGATCAAGGACGATCTCGGCGTGAGCTACACGGCGCTCGGCGCGGTCACCGGCCTGTATTACGCCGTGTCGGGCATCTGCCAGACGCTGTCGGGGTTCGCAGTCGACCGGTTCGGCGCGCGGCGCGTCCTGATTTTCGGGGCCACGCTGTGCGTGGCGGGAGCGCTCCTCATCGGGTTCGCGCAGAGTTTCGAAGCGCTGGTCTTCGCGGCGATCATCGGCGGCATCGGCAACAGCGTGTTCCATCCGAGCGATTTCGCGATCCTCAATTCCCGCGTGAGCCCCGGCCGCCTCGGATTCGCGTACAGCTGGCACAGCATGGCCGGGAGCCTGGGCTATGCCGTCGCGCCACTCATCAGCGTTGCGCTTGCGGCTGCGATGGGGTGGCATAACGCCGTGTTCGTGGCCGCCTCGATCGGCGCTGCCGTGCTTGCGCTGGTGGTGTGGAACAGCGATGCGCTCGAAGTCGCGCCGACGCGCGGCAAGGGCAAGCAGGGCAGCGTGGCGGAGGACATCAGGATCCTCGGCTCGACGCCGGTGCTGATGTGCTTCGGGTATTTCTTCCTGATCGCGTTCGTGTTCATCGCAATGCAGGCTTTCGGCGTGACGACGATGGTCACGATGTACGGCATCAGCGCGGGCCTCGCTTCGGCTGCGCTCACGGCCTACATGGCGGGTTCCGCGGGCGGGATCTTCGTCGGCGGTTTCGTCTCGTCGCGTGGCTGGGACCCGGTGAAGGTGGCCGCGACCGGCATGGGGGCGAGCGCGGCGCTCATGCTGATGATCGGCCTGGCCTGGTTTCCCGGCATCCTGCTGCCGCTGATCCTCGCGCTCGCGGGATTCGCGGGCGGCATCACGCAGCCCTCGCGCGATCTCATCGTGCGCCAGACCACGCCCAAGGGCTCGACGGGCGCGGTGTACGGCTTCGTGTATTCCGGGCTGGATCTGGGCTCGGTGATCGCGCCGGTGTTCTTTGGCTGGCTGCTCGATGGCGGCCGCGCGAGCGGGGTTTTCTTAAGCTCGGCGGCGGTGCTGGTGATTACGATCCTGACGGTGCTGCAGCTTCCGGGCCGCACGCGGAAGGAAGCGACTTAGCTCAGACAGTCAGCGCGGCGGTCACTACGCCGGCGGCCACGGCGATCCGTCCGGCCAGCCGGGAGGGGCGATGCGCGGTGTTCTGGGCCGAGCGCCAGGCTGCGGTAAACCACAGCGCGCAGGCAAGCAGTTTCAGCACGTCGAAGAAGTTGCCCCACGAGTGATGACCGTCGACGCGCAGAAACTCGGCGGTGAGCGTGAGCGCGGTGGCCGCAAGCGCAACAGGGATGCCGCCGAGCCACCAGACCTTCCACAGCCGCTCTTCGCCGGCTAGCGCGCGGCGAAGAAAAACCACCCCCATTACTGTTTGTAGTCGCTGCCGCGGCGCTCGAGCATGCGCAGCATCGCGGGCCAGTGCTTTTGCGCCGACCCGCGGTTCGGGCGGTTGAACTGCTGGTGGCCCTTCTCGACCGTTTCGGGGGTGATCAGCGTGACCGTGTCCTGCCCGCCGGAAAGCGCATCCACCTGGATCTGGCAGGCGCACTCGAGGTAGTACATGTACTCGATGGCTTCGCTCACCGAAGTTCCCAGCGTGAGCAGGCCGTGGTTGCGCAGGATCATCGCGTGGCTCGTGGGGCCGAGATCGCGCGCGAGGCGCGTGCGCTCGTCCATGTCGAGGGCCACGCCTTCGTAGTCGTGGTAGGTCAGCTCGCCCATCACGCGCAGCGAATGCTGCGAGAGCGGCAGCAGGCCCTGCTTCATCGTCGAGACCGCGACGCCGGCGCGCGTATGGGTGTGCAGGACGGCCTGCGCCTCGGGGCGCGCCTCGTGGATGCAGCCGTGGATCACGAAGCCGGCCTGGTTCACGCCCAGACCCACCGGGTCCTCGATGATCTTGCCTTCCTGGTCGATCTTCACGAGCGTGGAGGCCGTGATCTCGTCGAACATGAGACCGAAAGGATTGATGAGGAAATGGTGATCGGGGCCGGGCACGCGCGCCGAGAAGTGCGTGAAGATCAGGTCGGTCCACTTGT
>CAZZDV010000279.1:0-4920 GCA_964652785.1 uncultured Bordetella sp. | reverse complement strand
AACGCCGAGCGCCTGCGCTCCCACATCGAATCGCTGGGCTCGAAGCTGCGCCTGCACGTGAAAACCGCCAAGTCGCTCGAAGTCACGCGCCTCGTGCAGGGCGATGCGCCGGGGCCGATCACGGTCTCCACGCTCAAGGAAGCCGAGGAGTTCGCCCAAGCCGGCTATCGCGACATCCTCTACGGCGTGGCCTTCGCGCCCGGCAAGCTCGCCCGCGCGCTGGCGCTCGTGCGAAGCGGCGTCGACCTCAAGATCGTCCTCGACAGCCCCGAGTCCGCGCAGGCGATCGCGGCAGCGCTGAAGCCTGCCGACCCTGCGCTCAAGGTGCTGGTCGAGATCGACTGCGACGGGCATCGCTCGGGCCTGAAGCCCGGCGACCCAAAGATCGTCGAGATCGCGCGCATCCTGGCTTCGAGCCACGCCAGGGTCGCGGGCGTGATGACGCACGCCGGCGGCTCGTACGATTGCCGCAGCATCGAAGCGATTCGCGCCATTGCCGGCCGCGAGCGCGACGCCGTGGTCACCGCCGCAAAGCAGCTGCGCGCAGCGGGGTTCGATGCATCGATCGTGAGCGTCGGCTCGACCCCGACCGCCACCTACGCCGAGGACCTCACCGGCGTGACCGAGGTGCGCGCCGGCGTGTTCGTGTTCTTCGATCTCGTGATGGCCGGCATCGACGTATGCCAGGTCGAAGACATCGCGGTCTCAGTGCTCGGCACCGTGATCGGCCATCAGCGCGAAAAAGGCTGGATCCTCACCGATGCGGGGTGGATGGCGATGTCCCGCGACCGCGGCACTGCGAAGCAGCCCGTAGACCAGGGCTACGGCCTCGTCTGCGATGCCTCGGGCCGGCCGATCCCCGGGCTGATCGTCTCGGACGCGAGCCAGGAGCACGGCATCATCAGCCACCGCAGCGGCGATCCCGCGCAAGTTCCGGAGTTGCCGATCGGCACGAGGTTGCGCATCCTGCCGAACCACGCGTGCGCCACGGCCGCGCAGTACGACCATTACAACGTGCTCGACGGTTCCCAGAGGCTTGAGGCGAGGTGGCCGCGCTTCTCGGGCTGGTAACATCGGCGCATCCCAATCGAACCCGCAGAAGGAATCTCAATGGAAGGCAAAGCGCGCAGTAAAGCCCAGTATATTTTCACCGTCAGCATGGACGTCGATGCGGACAAGGAAGCGATCTTCAACGAGGTCTACGACACCGAGCACATCCCGCTGATCCTCAAGGTGCCGGGCGTGGTCTCGGCCAGGCGCTACAAGATGGGCCCGCTCACGATGATCCTCGGCGGCGAGAAGAAGACCATCGTCATGGACAACGAGCCGGCCTACATGGCGATCTACGAGCTCGAAAGCCCCGACGTGCTGGTTGGCGAAGGCTGGGCGAAAGCGGTGGACTCCGGCCGCTGGCCGACGCATGTGCGGCCGTACACCAAGAACCGTCGCCACGTGATGCGCAAGCTGATCGAGGGCTAGCGCTTCACTGCGTGACCGGCATCCGCGTTCGGCTTTTCGATGGAGAGCCGGATGACCGCCATGCGCGACACACCGCCGTTGGTGATGATCGAGCGCAGTTCTCCCCCGGGTGAATCGAGGACCACGGATTCCAGGGGCAGCAGCGGCGCGGCATCGCCGGCGACTCGCGCCGCGCCGGAGAGCAGCACCGCGATGACGGTTTCGCCCGCGCGCTGCTCGAGCAGCAGCGGCCCCATCCAGCGCGGCAACGAGATCCTCGCACCCGCCCGGCCCCTGCGCGTCATCACGTTGAGGACCTGTACCGGGTCCTCGAGCAGCTTGCAGGTGGTCTGCCAGTCGCCACGGAAGGCGACGGGCGCGAAAGGCTCCTTGACTGCGTGGCGCACGTTGATGCCGGCGACCACGTCGACGCAGGTGAGCTCGACGCCCGCGCCCGAGAGCAGCATGAAATGGCGGTCCATTCCCGTCAGGCTCGAAAAGGGGCAGTCGATGCCGATGTCGGTCGCGCCGACCTGCCACAGCGCCGCGTCATAGCCCGCGGCGTGCGGATGCGAGGCAATGATGCGTGAAACGCCCAGGCCGTTCTTCCAGGCAAGGGACGCGTAATCGCCGGATCGAAGGATGCGCATCGCGCAACTATAACAAGTAGCATTGCAGCCCATGCATCCCGACAATGTCGACAATTCAAAAGTCGAGATTCGCCCCGCGACTCGCGAGGACGTTCCCTCCCTGCTCGGGCTCATCCGCGAGCTGGCCGAGTACGAAAAGCTCATCCACCTCGTCGTGAACAGCGAGGCGCAACTCGAGCACGAACTGTTCGGCGCGGGCAGCCGCGCGGAGGCCCTCGTCTGCCGCGCGGGTGGGGCGACCGTGGGCATGGCGATTTTCACCCATAATTTCTCGACCTTCCTCGGTCGCAAGGGCCTCTATCTCGAGGACCTGTACGTGCAGCCTGCGCATCGCGGCTACGGCTACGGCAAGGCGCTGTTGGTCACCCTTGCGCGCATCGCCCACGAGCGCGGCTGCGGACGCTTCGAGTGGATGGTGCTCGACTGGAACGAGCCCTCGATCCGCTTCTACGAGAGCCTCGGCGCTGTGCGCATGGAGGAGTGGCGCCTCTTCCGCGTGACCGGCGAGGCGCTCGAGAAGCTCGCCAGTACCCCGGCCACAACGCGAGACTGAGCGCGGCCGTGGTCACGGGATCGAGCACTGAAACGGTCATCGTGCCGGGCATCGAAGGATGCCCGGCGAGCGCGCATCGTCAAGGACGTTGAAATGCTGCCAATTTCTACTTAACGCCCGCGCGGCTGCTAGCGCTCCGGGCAAAATGCTGCCATCAGGCGTTCGCCCTCCAGCCTTCCTTCATCTGGCGGTCGAAGTCCTCGGCCACGCGCGAATCCTTGTCCAGCATCGCCTCGGCGTCGGTGGTCGCGTATTTCATGACGCCGAGGTCTGTGAAGGCTTTCTGAACGCGCGGGCTCCAGAGGCCGATGTCGCGCACGGTGGGCACGATGCGCGAAAACAGGCGCATGCGATAGCGGATGGCCCCGTCGGACCCATCGATGGCCCTGAAGACCTCTACGGGGTCGTAGCCGAGCTTCTCCCACATCTCTTTCGAGCGCAGGCGCTCGGCCAGGTAGATCGAGCCCTCGATGACGAAATCCTCGCGCTCCCGGCGCTCCGCCTCGGTGAGCTGCGGGTAGTAGTCCTTGAGCGCCATGCGCCCGAAGGCCACGTGCCGCGCCTCGTCCTGCATGACGTACGCATTGACCTGGCGGCAGAGCACGTTCTTCGAATAGTCGCGGATGCTCTGGAAGGCCACGAGCGCCAGGCCCTCGATCAGCACCTGCATGCCCAGGTAGGTGAAATCCCAGCGCGGATCGCCGAGCGTCTTCTCGAGCAGGTCCTTCATCGGCGGCGAGATCGGGTAGACCATGCGGTACTTGTCGGTCAGCAGCTTGCGGAAGGCCTCGACGTGGCGCGCCTCGTCCATGACCTGGGTTGCCGCATAGAATTTCGATTCGATCGTCGGCACGTCCTGCACGATGCGCGCCGAGCACACCAGCGCGCCCTGCTCGCCATGCAGGAACTGCGAGAGCGTGTAGACCTGGTTGTGGTAGCGGATCTCGATCTTCTGCTTTTCCGAAAGCTTCGCCCACATCGGCGTGCCGTACATCGGCAGCACGGTCTCGTCCATCTCCATCGGGTCTTCGGGGTTGACCGGCAGGTCCCAGTCGATGCGGGTGGCGGCATCCCACTGCTGGCGCTTGCCTTTGCCGTACAGGTTGAGGAGGTCTTCGCTCCTCGCGTCGTAGTCCCACGTGAAGGACGCCTCGACCTTGCCGTCGACTTTCCAGTGCGTTTCCTCGACCGGGAGCGCATAACGATAGAGCGTGGACATGGGCTTCTCCTTCAATGGCTTGCGCCGATCTTAAACGAAATTACCCGGCAGGCGCCCCGCCCCGAGCTTTACCCACGCGGCGGCGAGCCGCTGGACCCGCGCCTTGCTCGTCACGCCGAAGAGCTTGCGATCGCGCACCCAGTCCGAGCGCCGCGGCCAACGCCACATGCGTTTCAGGTGCTGGCGAAAATGGGATCCTTCGGCATCGCGAAATTATGTCACGCGAGCGCGAGGCGGTATCCTCGCGGTTCCGTCGAGAAGGAATTCCCCCATATGAAGATGATCACCGAGCAGTTCCGTGTCCGTCCGGGCGAGAAAGTGAAGCTCGACAAGCGCCCCACGCAGGTCGAACGCTTCTACAAATCGAAGCCCCACTACCGCGAGCTTCTCGGACAGCGCATGGTCGAGCTGCAGGAGCTGCAGGACAAGCTCTACGCATCGAACAGCCATTCGGTGCTGTTCGTCCTGCAGGCCATGGATGCGGCAGGCAAGGACGGCGTGATCAAGCACGTGATGTCCGGCCTCAACCCACAGGGCTGCCAGGTGTTCAGCTTCAAGCATCCGAGCGCCGAGGAGCTGGATCACGATTTCCTCTGGCGCGCGGTGCGCGCGCTGCCCGAGCGCGGCCGGATCGGCATCTTCAACCGCTCCTACTACGAGGAGGTGCTGATCGTGCGCGTGCACCCCGAAATCCTCAAGGCGCAGAACCTGCCCGACCTTCCCGCCAAACAGGAGCTGGTCTGGAAAGGCCGCTTCCGCTCGATCGCCGAGCTCGAGGCGCACCTGCACCGCAACGGCACGCGCGTGGTGAAATTCTTCCTGCACATCTCGAAAGAAGAACAGAAAAGGCGATTCCTCGCGCGCATCGACGATCCTGCGAAGAATTGGAAATTCATGCGCTCGGACCTCGAGGCGCGCGCCTTCTGGAAGGACTACGCGAAGGCCTACGAGGACTGCATGAGCGCGACGAGCACGAAGGACTCCCCGTGGTACGTGGTGCCGGCCGACGACAAGCAGAACGCGCGGCTGATCGTCTCGCG
>CAZZDV010000278.1:0-4957 GCA_964652785.1 uncultured Bordetella sp. | reverse complement strand
CCGATACGCCAACTGGCAGGAGAGCGGCACCAGTGCTTGATCGTGAGACCTGAATGTTGTGAAATATGAGGAGGCGCATGGCGACTAAAGAACGCTTGCTGAAGAAATACGAAGCGCCGGAACGGGCGTGCGCGAGCGACGCGCGCGAGCCCGCGATGGATTTCTTCTCGCCGTTCGGGCCGATGATCGCGAAGACCCGGTTGCCCGAATCCGTGCTGGAGCGCGTCAACCGGCACGCCGACGCGCAGGTTTCGCCGGGGCAGGGCATGGAGTTCCTGCTCCCCGAGGGGCTGATCGCCGAAGGCGGCGCGGATTGCCTCGGTGCCTGGGCCGAGCGGTTCATCCGCCGGTATCTCGAAGGCCTGGAGAATACCGAGCCGGCCAGGGTCGATTTCGAGGTGTTCTGGGTCATCAGCCAGTACGCGGGCACGCCCAGCCCGGTGCACTTCCATTCGGCGGATATCTCGGGCGTGCTCTACCTCAAGGTCCCGGACATCGAAGCTTCGGAGGAATCGAAAACCTACATTTCGGGCCGCCACGCGGGCTACATCAACTTCATGATCGGCGGAAAGCAGCGCTTCTCGAAGTCGATCATGAGCTTCAAGCCGCAGGTCGGCGACTTCTACGTGTTCCCCGGGTGGCTGCTGCACGGCGCGGAGCCTTTCCGCGGTCGTGGTGAAAGGCGGTCGATGTCTTTCAATGCCGCGATCACCGACAGCGGCGGCTAGGCCGCGTCTTGCCCGGCAGGCCTGCCTAGCGCGCGGGAGCGGCCGCGTTGAGGGCTTCGATCAGCGCGCGATGGTCCGGCAGGCTCTGGGCGAGCGCAAGGTTCTGCGCCTTGATCTGCGCCATCACCTGGCGTGCCTTTTTGGTGTCGATCTGGCTTGCCATGGGATGCGCAGTTCGCGGCAGCCGGCCGAAACCGCTCGCGATCGCATAGAAGCTCGACTCGCGGAACAGCGACGGGTTCTCCCAGTCGAGCAGCCCCGTCTGGTGATAGAAGTACAGCGTCTGGGCTAGCGAATCCGGCGGCGCGGCGTTGCGGTTGGCCTTCCAGAACTCGCTGTCTTCGCGCCGGTTGAGCAGGTAGTGCATGACGATGAAATCGCGGACCTGCTCGAACTCCACGGTCATCTTCGCGTTGTATTGGCGGATGAGCGCGCCGTTGAACTGCGTATCCGGGAAGCAATCCAGCAGCAGCTCCACGCCTTTCTGGATGAGGAAGAGGCCGGTCGATTCGAGCGGCTCGAGGAAGCCGGCGCTCAACCCTATGGAAACGCAGTTCCTGACCCAGAAATTCGCTCGGCGGCCGACCCGCATGTCGATGCGCGTCGGCGAGCTCTTGTCGGGATCCTCGCCGGTGTGCGCGATCAGTTCGCGCGCGGCCGCGTCGTCCGCGATGAAGCGGCTGGAGTAGACGTAGCCCGTGCCGATGCGATGATCTAGCGGGATTCTCCAGCTCCATCCCGCGCTTAGTGCCGTGGCCGTGGTGTAGGGCGGCATGGGTCCCTGCAGCGGCACCGGCATGACTGCGGCGCGATCGCAGAACAGGTGGTTCGACCAGTCGACATGGGCATCGCCAAGGGCCTTCTCGATCAGCAGGCCCGCGAAGCCGGTGCAGTCGATGTAGAGGTCGGCGGCAAGGCGCCCGTGCTCTTTCGTCTCGACGCATCCGACGAACCCGCGCGCGTCGAGCTGCACGCCGAGCACGTCGTCGGTCAGGTGAAGCACGCCGCGCTGTTTTGCAAGCTTTGCCAGGCAATCGGCAAAGGCGCGCGCATCGAGGTGATACGCGTAGGCGCCGTGCTGCGTCACGATCGATCCCTGGGTGAGCGTGCGCGGCGCGCGGTTCATGTCGCCAAGCAGTGCCTGGAGGGAGTACGCAGTGTATTCGCCCTCGTCGTGGCCCGCGCGCTTGTCCCTGAGCCAGTGATGGAACGTGGGCAGGTTTTCCACCAGCGGCGAGCCGACCGGGCCGAACGGATGCCAGATCTCGTCCTTGCCTCGAATGCCGCTGCCGCGGTTCCAGTCGATGAACTTGATGCCCAGTTTGTAGGTCGCATGGCACTGGCGCAGGAAGTCGTCTTCCTCGATGCCGAGCATGCGCAGCAGAGGCACGAGCGGCGGCACGGTCGCCTCGCCAACCCCGATGGTGCCGATCGACGCCGATTCCACGAGCGTGATGCTGCAGCGGACGGGGTCGAGGAAACGGTTGAGGAACGCGGCGGTGATCCATCCCGAGGTGCCGCCGCCGACGATCAGGATGTTCTTGATGGAATCTTGCATGGGCTCAATACTAGCAACCCGTGAATGATTGCAGGCAGGCATTGCGGATGAGTTGCGCGCAGCAAGGCGATCGCGGGTACCTGTGCGTCGACGAATTCATGCGGGACGCAGTCAGCGCGCGTGCGCTCAAGAGCGCATTCGAACTCGGCCTGGTCGACCTGCTTTCAGATCGAGCCACGTTGACCCAAGCCGAACTCGGGGCCTGCGCGAAAACGGATCAGCGCGGAATGCTCCTGCTCACCGGCCTGCTCCGCGCAAGCGGCGTCATCGAGGAGGCCGGGACCGGGTTCAGGCTGGCGGAGCCTTTTCGAACAGCGCTTCGCTACCGCGACCTGATCGAGGCCAAGCTCGATTTCGCGGCCGCCGTCGCGCCGGATTTTCTCGATCTCTTCACGGTGCTCCTGACCGACCCGGCGGGATTCTTCGAGCGCTCGCGCCTGTTCGACCTCTTTTCGTACGACCGCTGCTTCGAGCCGACGCCGGAAAACCTCGCGGCGACCGCAGGCTGGATGCGCTACACCACCGTGCTGACGAGGTACGAATCCGCGGCCTGCATCGCAACTCACGATTTCTCCAGGCACGGCCGGATGCTCGATGTCGGGGGCAACAGCGGCGAGTTCGCGCTGCGGATCTGCAGGTCGCAGCCTGCGCTGCGGGCAACGATCTTCGACTTGCCCGTGGTGTGCGAGATCGGCGAGCGGCACGTGGGCTCGCAGCCCGAGGCCGGCAGGATCGACTTCGCGAAAGTGGTCCGGGGCGGCGGGCCTTACCCGGACGGCTACGACCTGGTTACTTTCAAGTCGATGCTGCACGACTGGCCGGACGAGCCGATGCAGCAGTTCCTTTCGCGTGCCTACGATGCCTTGCTTCCTGGGGGCACGCTCCTGATCTTCGAGCGCAGCCTGGTGGAGATCTTCGAGCGTCCCGTGGCCTATGTGCAGATTCCGCTGCTGCTTTTTTTTCGCGCCTACCGGGTGGCCGGCGACTACCGCCAACCGCTCGCCAACGCGGGATTCATCGGGATTGAAATCAAGTCAGTCGCGCTCGACATGCCTTTCATGCTGATCACCGCGAAAAAGCCGGCCGCGCCATGAGCAAGCCCCTGGAATACGCCCAGGGCGGCGAGCCCCAATACGACTTCTGCCTCTGGGAGTACCAGCGCCCGGCGCCTTCGGAGGGCAAGCTGCGATCGGTCAACCTGCTCGCGAATTCGTTCGAAGCCGAAGGCCTTGGCTCGCGCGCGCTGGACGTAGTGGCCGCGCTCCGGCGGGAGTTGGGCGAATCGCGCACCGTCTGGGGCATCAAGCAGGAGGCGGGCCGGACGAGCTGGGAGTTCTATTTTTACGACTACGCGCGCCAGGCACGTGAGCGATCGATCCCCAGAGTGCTCGAAATCATCCGGCCCTGGGTGCCGTGCGAGGTGCCGACCAGCGAGAGCCAGCCGTACTTCATGTTCTCGATCGACCTCGGGAAGGAGCAGCTCGCCGAGGGCAGGCCGCTCGAGGAAATCCAGATGTATATCGGCAACATCGGCGGCTCGGTGTCTTCCGGCATCTGCTATGCCGTCACGCGCGAGCAGACCCGCCTCAAAAACCTGTACTACTTCTTCGATGCGCGCACCGAGATGGAGAACATCGTCGGGAAGATGACGTCCTCGGTCCACCTCGACGTGCCCGGCTTCAATCTCGATTCGCTCCTGTGGCCGGACCTGCGGGAGTGCCAGATCATCGTGGTTTCCAACAAGCAGCAGCGCGACGGCCTGTATTTTTCGCGCATCGATGTCGACCAGCTCATCGTCTTCCTCGAGCGCATGCGCTACCCGCCGGAGCAGGTCCGTTTCGTCTCTGAAAACAGGGGGAAACTCGACCACTTGCTGTACGATGTCGGATTCGACTACTGCGTTGAAAACGGGAGCCTCAAGATCGTGAAGAGCGCTTGGTATGGCGTCTTCTGAAGGCGCGGTCCGGCCGGTCCGCTTCGTGCGGGCCACCCCCCCCGCTCGCCCCGTTTCGCAGCCTTCCTCCGGGCCGTCCACCGGCCGCTTCGACCACGAGCGGTACGTGTCGATGACCATGGAGTTCCGCTGCAACCTCAAATGCGTTCACTGCATGATCGAGGGCACCATGGATCGCCTCGCTCCGCAGACGTTCGGGCAATTCGAACAACTCCTCGAGCACAACGCGCGCACCGGCGAGTGGTCGGGCCTGATCCTGACCGGCTCCGAAATCACGCTTCACAAGGACCTGCCGTTGTGGGCCCGCATGGCCAGGGAGCACGGCTTCGAGCATGTGCGGATCCAGACCCACGGCATGAAGCTCTCGAGCCGCAGCTACTGCGAGAAGCTCATCGAAGCCGGGGTGGACGAGTTCTTCATCAGTATCTGCACTGGCGACGCTGCAACGCACGACGCGATTACGACGGTCCCGGGGTCGTTCGACAAGACGCTTCACGGACTGCGGGTTCTCGATGAATTCGAGGGCGTGACGACGATCACGAATACCGTGGTCACCTCCGAAAGCTATCGGCACATGCCGGCGCTCGTGCAGCGCCTCAAGGGCCTGCGCAACCTGGCGCAGATGGAATTCTGGTTCTATTTCCCCATGAGCGAACATGACGAGAAGGGCCTGATCGCCTCCCACTTGGAGGCGCGGCCGTTCCTTATCGAGGCGAT
>CAZZDV010000277.1:1398-5079 GCA_964652785.1 uncultured Bordetella sp. | reverse complement strand
AGCTTTCGGTCGCGCTCCGCCGCCGCCGGATCGCGCTGCGCCGGATCGCCATAGCCGCCCCCGCCAGGCGTGCGAAGCAGCAGCGTGTCGCCTTGCGCGAGGACGATCTGCACGCGCGAATCGGCCAGGGGCTGGCCGTTATGCAGCACCTCGCCGAGCGCACCGGCGCCGCCGCCAAGCATTCCGGGCGCGGGAAACTTGAGCCGCTCGGTAATGAAGAGAGCCGGCAACGGCGTCGGGTGGCGGTTCTCGAGCAGCAGCTCCTGGCCGAGGCCGCCGCGGAATTTCCCCGTGCCGCCCGAGCCCGGACGCAGGCGCTTGTAGCGCGTGATGAAAGGCGTGTCGCGCTCGACGATCTCGGAGGGCGTGGAAGAGATGTTCGAAGGCCACGAAAGCGCCGGCTCGCCGTCCTTCTGCGCGGTGGCGCCCATGCCGCCGTTGTAGAAGAACACGTTGGCGAACGACTTGCCGTCGGCCTTCACGCCGGCGACGGTGAGGATCCACAGCGGCGACCCGGGCGCGGCCATGAGGCGCTCGGGGATCACGCCGGCCAGGGCGCCGAAGACCAGCGGCGGGACGTAGTGGCCGGTCGCGGCGCGCCCGCCGGTCGAGGCCGGCATGCGCGGATTGAGGATGCAGCCTTCGGGCGCGGTGACCCTGATCGGCCGGAACATGCCTTCGTTGTTCGGCAGGTCGGGCAGCAGCGCGGCCTTGATCGCATAAGCCGTCATTGCGTAGGTGTACGCCAGCACGCAGTTGATCGCGCGCGGCTGCTGCGGCGAAGTGCCGGTGAAGTCGGCGAGGATCTCGCCGCCGCGGATCGTCACCGCGACACGGAACTTGAAAGGCTCCTCCAACCCGTCGGTGAGGAATTCATTGGTGTAGGTGCCTTCGGGCAGTGCCGAGATCGCGGCGCGCATGGCTTTTTCCGCGAGGCCGAAGAGCTGCGCCCCGAGGCTGTCGAGGTCGGCGAGGCCGTGGTCGTGCATGAGTTCCACCACTCGGCGTTCGATTAGCCCAAGGGCGCTCGCCTGCGCGAAGATGTCGCCGACGGTCTGGTCCGGCGTGCGCACGTTGGTGCGCAGGAGCAGCAGCAGGGTTTCGTCCGGCTTGCCTTCCGAGAGCAGGCGCATCGGCGGGATGTGGAAGCCTTCCTCGTAGATCTCGCGCGGCTCGGCCGAACGGATGCGCCCGCCGATGTCGGGCACATGCGAAGTGGTCGCCGCAAAAGCCACCAGCTTCGGGCCGAGGAAGACCGGCTTCACCAGCGAGATGTCGTTGAGGTGACCGGTGCCGATCCACGGGTTGTTGGTGATGTAGACATCCCCTGGTCGCATGTTCGGGATGCCGATCGTCGCGATCATGTGCCGCGTCGTGGCCGGCAACGTTGCGATGAAGGAGGGGATGCTCGCGGTGTTCTGCGCGAGCGAATTGCCCGCCGCGTCGGTGAGCACGCACGAGTAGTCGTTCGCCTCGATCGACAGCGTGGAGAAAGAGGTTCGCACGATGACCTTGGCCGCCTCGTCGGTGACCGAGCGCAGGCGTGTCCAGAGGACTTCGAGCGAGGTGGGATCGAACTGCGGCGAATCGCGCTGCGCGCTCATGCGACCTCCACGATCAGATTTCCGTCGGCCGCGAGTGTTGCACGCCCGCCGGGAGCGACGACGAGCGTCGAGCCGTCTTCCTCGACGAGCAGGGGGCCCGCGGCGGCAAAGCCCGCGCCGAGCTGCTCGCGGCGAACCACGGCGGTGTCGACCCTGCCGCCGGCTTCCTTGAAGTACACCTTGCGGGTCGATGGAGCGCCCGAAGTGGCTTTGGCGCTGGCTTCATAGTTTTGCGAACCCGAATGACCCGCGGCAGCGCTGGCAGTCACGCGGATATTGACGAACTCCACCGTCACCTGCGGCGGCGTGTGCGTGAATTTCTCGCGGTAGCCTTTTTCGAAGGCGGCTCGCAGGACCTGGCGATCCGCATACGGCCCGGCGGGGATCGGCACCGAGAGGTAGAAGCCCTGGCCGACGAAGCGCCCGTCGGCGTTGCGCTCGAGCACCGCATCCGCTCTTCGCGCGCCGGTCTTCGCAAGCGTCGCGAGCGCCTCTTCCTCGAGCGCACGAAACCGCGCCTCGAGCGTGCCGAGGTCCGCGGTATCCAGCTTCAAGCCCACGGTGGCGACGCGGTCCACGCGCGCCGGCGCCGAGATGAGGCCGATTGCGGAGGCCACGCCCGCGGAAGGCGGGCAGATCATCTTCGCGAGGCCGAGCTTCTTCGCAACCTGGTAGCCGTGCACCGGGCCGCCGCCGCCGGTCGCGAGCAGCACGTAGGCGCGCTGGTCGCGGCCGCGCTCGGCGATATGCACGCGCGCGGCGCTGGCCATGTTCTCGTTCACTACGTTGACGATGCCCCAAGCGGTGTCGAGCATCGAGAGGCCCATGCGCTTGCCCAGGGACTCGAGCGCCGCTTGCGCCCTGGCCTTGTCGATGCGAATCGTGCCGCCGGCAAAGTAGTCCGGGTTCAGCACGCCGAGCGCAAGGTTGGCGTCGGTCACCGTGGGATCATTTCCGCCGAGGCCGTAACAGGCCGGGCCGGGGACCGACCCTGCGCTGCGCGGGCCCACTTTCAAGAGGCCGATCGAGTCCGGCGAGGCGATGCTGCCGCCGCCCGCGCCGATCTCGATCAGGTCGACGCTCGGCACGCGGATCGGCAGGCCGCTGCCCTCCATGAAGCGGCGCGTGCGCCCCGCCTCGAAGCCCTGCGCGACGAGCGGGATGCCGTTGTCGACGATGCAGAGCTTGGCCGTGGTGCCGCCCATGTCGAAGGCGAGCAGCCGCTCGTAGCCCTTGCCGAGGTAGGCCGCGGCGAGCGCGCCCGCCGCGGGGCCGGATTCGAGCAGGTGCACCGGTGCGGACTTGGCTTCGGCGATATGCGTGAAGCCGCCGGAAGAAAGCATCAAGGACAGCGGCGCCTCGATGCCGAGCACGCCCAGCTTGGCGCGAATCGCGTCGAGGTAATTCGCCGCGAGCGGCTTTACATAGGCGTTCGCCGCCGCCGTGGAGCTGCGCTCGAACTCGCGCACCTCGGGCACGATCTCGTGCGAGGCCGTCAACGCGATCATCGGGAAGGCCTTGCGCAAGGCAGCCGCTGCGCGGCGTTCGTTGTGAGGATTGGCGTACGAATTCAGGAAGGTGATTGCGATCGACGCGACCCCGGCCTGCACCAGTTCGGTCGCTGCGCGATGCAGTTCGGCCTCATCGACTTCGGTTTCCACCGCGCCGTCGGCCGCGGTGCGCTCGGCGACCTCCAGCCGTCGGTCCCTGGGCACCAGCGGCTCCGGCATGCGGATGTTGAGGTCGTAAAGCTCGAAGCGCCGCTCGCGGCCGATCTCCAACACGTCGCGAAAGCCCGCCGTGGTGATGAGGCCGGTCACCGCGCCATTGCGCTCGATCAGCGCGTTGGTGAAGAGCGTGGTGGCATGAACGACACGGCCGACGCTTGCCGCCACAACCTTCGATTGCGCGAGCAAAGTGCGCACGCCCTCGACCACTGCGCGCGAGGGATCGTCCGGTGTCGTGAGGACCTTCAGTGCGTAGCGCGACTCGCCATCGAGCACCAGGTCTGTGAAAGTTCCGCCAATGTCGATGCCGAGGGCAAACGCAGGACTTCCCACGCCCACTGCGCCCACGC
>CAZZDV010000277.1:0-1298 GCA_964652785.1 uncultured Bordetella sp. | reverse complement strand
CCCACGCCCACTGCGCCCACGCTCACTGCGGCTTGATTCCCGCGTCGCGGGTTACGCGCACCCACTTGGCGATGTCGCCGGCGAGGAACTTCGCGAGGTCATCGGGCGTGCCGCCGATGGGGTCGGAGCCGGCCTGCGCGATCTTCTCGCGCACGTCGGCCATGCGCAGCGCCTTGTCGGATTCGGCGTTCAGGCGCGCGATGATCGGCGCGGGGGTGCCCGCGGGCGCAAACAGGCCGAACCACGCGACCACTTCGAAGCCCGGCAGTGTTTCGGACACGGCCGGCAGGTCAGGGAAAGCCGCCGAGCGCCGCAGGCTGGTGACCGCGAGGCCGCGCACTTTGCCCGCGCGAATCTGGTTGGCCGCGCCCGGCAGGTTCTCGAACATCATCTGGATCTGGCCGCCGAGCAGGTCGACCATGGCCTGTCCCGAGCCCTTGTACGGGATGTGCGTGAGCTTCACGTTGGCCAGCAGCGCGAACAGTTCGCCGGTGAGGTGCGTCGTCGCGCCGGTGCCCGCCGAGCCGTAGGTGAGCTCGCCGGGCTTCGATCTTGCGTAGGCGATCAGCTCGGGCACCGATTTCACCGGCATGCTCGGATGCACGATGATCGAATTGGGCACGTTCGCCACGTGCACGATCGGCGCGAAGTCCTTCACCGGGTCGTAAGGCAGCTTTGCGTAGAGGCTGGTTGCGGTCGAATGCGTGCCGGGCGCACCCATCACGATCGTGTAGCCGTCGTTCGGCGACCTGGCCGCCGCCTCCGCGCCGATGGTGCCGCCGGCGCCGGGCTTGTACTCGATGACGACCGTCTGGCCAAGCGCGGTGCCGATCTTGTCGGCCATGATGCGCGCGAGCACGTCGGTGGTGCCGCCCGCCGCGTAGGGCACGATCATGCGGATCGGCTTGGTCGGGTATTGCGCGTGCGCGGAGCCGAAGGATGCCGCAACGAGGAGGGCGGAAAGGCAGTGCAGTGCGCGCGGCATCAGGTTCATGTGGTTCCCGGTTATTGAAGATCGGCGAAGGCCGCGCCGATCCTGCGGCAGGCCTCCCCGAGGTTGTCCATCGAAGTCGCAAAAGAGACGCGGAAGTAAGGCGACAAGCCGTAGGCCGCGCCATGCACCAGCGAAACGCCCGAGTCGAGGAGGTAGAGCGCGACGTCCTCGTCGCTGGCCAGCACCGAGCCCCGCGGCGTGCGCTTGCCGATCACGCCGGCGCAGGACGGGTAGAAGTAGAACGCCCCGTGCGGCAGCGCGCATTCGAGGCCGGGAATCGCGGCAAGGACGGGTTGGAACCGGT
>CAZZDV010000276.1:0-5108 GCA_964652785.1 uncultured Bordetella sp. | reverse complement strand
GGGCATTGGCGGCGAGTTGGGCGATGAACACTGTAAGGGCGCTCCAGGCTCCCGCGAAGCCACGCGCCCGCCAAACCAACCACGCCGCGATGCCCATGAGCGCGTACAGGACCGACCAGACCGGACCAAACACCCAGCCCGGCGGCGCCCAAGAGGGGCGGACAAGTTCACGGTAGAACTCGCCTGCGCTAGCGGATGCGAACCCACCGACCGCAGCTGCTGCAAACGCAACAAGCAGCCAAACAAGCAGGCCGAACGCCTGGCGAGACTTCGAGAGAGGCAACGGACTGCTCCCATGCGGTCTAAACCTCAGGCTAACGCGCCGTCCTCTTGCCGCGACCGTTGCAACGGTTTGATATGCCCGAGATTTGCAATCCGCTACTTGCCGGCCACCGCGAGCAATGCCTTCGGATTCGTCTGCGCAATAGTCAGCAGCGTCCGAGCGGCCCCGCTGGGCTGCTTGCGACCTTGTTCCCAACCTTGGAGTGTGCGCACGGAAACGCCGAGCAGCCTGGCGAACTGCGATTGCGATAACCCCGTACGTTCGCGCGCCTCAATTGCGGGCGACAGGACAATCCGGGTCTTTCCGGCTTTCATTTGCTGCACAGACTCAAGTAATTCGGCCGCAAGGTCACGCTTGGCCTCGTAGGCCCGCAGCTTTGCGCCCGTAAGCGGCTTAGTCTTCGAGGACACGACGAATCTCCTTCAGTCTTGAGCCGGTAATGTTGTCTGTCTTGGCTTTCGAATACATAAGCAGAAGAACGACTTCCTGTTCGGGCGTACGCGTAAAGTAGATGACGCGAACACCGCCTGACTTTCCCGTACCAGCACGCCGCCAGCGGACCTTTCGAATTCCGCCCGATCCGGGCACCACGTCTCCGGCTGCGGGAGATTCGGCGATGTATGCAGCAAACTCGCCGCGCTCTTCCTCGGTCCAGTAATTCGGCCATTGCTTTTGAAACAGGGACGTTTCAATGACCGTGAACATGGGACGACTATACGCCGCGGGCGTATACCTGTCCAGGAGGCGAATTCATGGGGCATAACGCGTTCAGCATGCAGCGGCGGCGTATAGCGCCGTCCGCTGCATGCTGTTGCAAGCCTGCACGGTGTGCGCCCGCCTCACGCGGCAGCGCGCGGTTCATAAAGAAACTTCTGAAACCCGGCGAAGACCTGGCCGATCTCTTCCGGTGCGCCCAGGTCGGCCACGGCGTCGGCAATGGAATTGTGGTACCGGAGCCGCAAGAGCGGCGTCAGTTTGTCCTGGTCCAGTTCCTCCACGCCCACACTCACGTAGTGCTGCAGGACGAAGTCGAGGAACACCCGTTGCCTGGCGTTGAACGACGTGTCGATGCGAGTCTTCGCGCCCGCGGCCCGCACCTCTCGCGTGACAGGAGGCATGGCATAGGCGACGTGCGCGAGCACGTCGAAGAGGTCGCTCTTCTCGGCGTCGATGATTTTCTGCATTTCGACCAGCTGCTCGTGGCCGAAGCCGCGCTCGGCGAGCCCCTGCAGCAGCTTCTTGCGCGTGTCGGGTGCGCTCCAGAGCGCACTGAGCTGGGCTTCGTCCTTGAAGAACTCCGGCAGCTTGCCGAACAGCATTTCCATGAACTGCTGTGCCGACATCGGCGTGCCGTCCGGATGCCAGAAGGTCGTCATCGTCATGTGCTGGATGGTTCGCTCCTTGCCGTCGGCAAGCCTGATCTTCGCCTTTTTCCTGTATTCCGCCGGCGGCTGCTTGATTCCACCCGGCTCCTTAGGGTCGGGCTTCGGGGGCCTGGGCTCCTTCGGCTCCGGTTCGAGCGGCTCGCCGTCCCACTCGGGGTCGCTGAAGTGGTGGTGTGCCTTCACGAAGTCATAGATCGTGAAGTAATCCTTGCCCTCAAAGAGCCGCGTGCCGCGCCCGATGATCTGCTTGAACTCGATCATCGAGTTGATCGGCCGCATCAGCACGATGTTGCGGATGTTGCGCGCATCCACGCCGGTGGAAAGTTTCTGCGAAGTCGTCAGGATCGTCGGGATCGTCTTCTCGCTGTCCTGGAAGTCGCGCAGGTGCTGTTCGCCCAGTTCGCCGTCGTCGGCCGTGACCCGCTGGCAGTAGTTCGGGTCGGTGCCGGTCTTCATCTGGTTGATGAGGTCGCGCACCGCCAGCGCGTGGGCCTGCGTCGCGCAGAAGACCAGCGTCTTTTCCCGCTGGTTGATCTGCGACATAAAGATCTCCACCCGCTTTTTCTCGCGGGCCCTGATCTCGATGATCTTGTTGAAGTCTTTTTCCTCGTAGCGCTTGCCCGCTTCGACTTCGCCTTCCACCACGGTGTCGTCGGCGGTGTAGACGTATTCGTCGAGCGTGGTCTGGATCTGCTTCACCTTGAACGGCGTCAGGAAACCGTCGTTGATTCCGTCCTTGAGCGAGTAGATGAACACCGGCTCGCCGAAGTAAGCGTAGGTGTCGGCGTTGTCCTTGCGCTTGGGCGTGGCCGTCAGGCCGAGCTGCACCGCGGGCGCGAAGTACTCCATGATGCCGCGCCAGTTGCTCTCGTCGTTCGCACCGCCGCGATGGCACTCGTCGATGATGATGAGATCGAAAAAGTCCGGCGGGTACTCGCCAAACCAGGGCGAGGGTTTTCCATCCACCACCGGGCCGCTCATGAAGGTCTGGAAGATGGTGAAGAACAGGCTCCCGTTCTTTGGCACCTTGCCCTTCTTGCGGATGTCTTCGGGCTTGATCCGCACCAGCGCATCTTCGGGGAAGGCAGAGAACGCGTTGTAAGCCTGGTTCGCGAGGATATTGCGGTCGGCCAGGAAAAGGATGCGCGGGCGGCGCGTCGCTTCCTGGCTCAGGTTCCAGCGGGAGTGAAACAGCTTCCACGCGATCTGAAACGCGATAAACGTCTTGCCCGTGCCGGTCGCCAGCGTCAGCAGAATGCGGTCCCGCTTCGCGGCGATCGCCTGCAAAACGCGCTCGATGGCGATGTCCTGGTAGTAGCGGCCGGGATGCGAGCCGCCCTTGTCCTCGTAAGGCACCGCGGCAAAGCGGTCGCGCCACGCGTCCTGATGCGCGAAGGTCCGCGCCCAGAGCTCGTCGGGCGTCGGGTAGCTCGCGGTCTCCGCCTCCACGCCCGTCTGCATGTCGATGGCGTAGAGGCCCTGGCCGTTGGTCGCGTAGGTAAAGCGCACCGCCAGCTTGCCCGCATAGTTCTTGGCCTGCGCCACGCCCTCTGTCAGCGCCTGATTCCACGCCTTCGCCTCGACCACGGCAAGCTTGGTGTTGCGGTACTCCAGCACGTAGTCCGCCGTCAGCCCCTTGGCGCGCCGCCCCAGACCCTCGATGCGCCCCGGCGTGATTGGGTATTCGCGCCGGATGCGGCTGCCTTCGACCACGCCCCAGCCTGCCGCTTTGAGCGCGGGGTCGATGTGCTCGGCGCGGGTTTCGGCTTCGTTCATCGATAAGCCGTGACTTTGTTGTCGTCGCGGGTCAGCAGCTGCATCAGCTTCGGGTGGATGAAGAGCTTTTCTTTGCCCGCCTCCTGCTCTTTCAGCACGCCGATATCGACCAGCTGCTTGAGATATATCGACGCCGTCTGGCGCTTGGCGATGCCCCTTTCGGCGAGGCTGCCGATGCGGCAATACGGCAGCTCGAACAACAGGCTCACCAGTTCGTGGCTATACACCTTCGGCAGGCGGCCGCGGACATGCCCTGTGGTCAGGTCCGACAAAGCGCGAATTGCCGCGATCTTCCCGGTGGTCCAGCTTGCCGTCTGCTCGACGCCCTTGATGATGTACAACAACCAGGACTCCCAGTCCTGCTCGCGTGTGACTTGCAACAGCAGGCGGTAGTAATCGGCCTTGTGCTTGATGATGTAGCGGCTCAGGTACAGGATGGGCAGGGTCAGCAGGTCTTCCTGGATGAGGAACAGGCTGTTCAGCACACGGCCCGTGCGGCCGTTGCCGTCAGTGAACGGGTGGATGGCTTCGAACTGGTAGTGGCCCACCGCCATGCGGATCAGCGGATCGAGTTCCGTTTCGTTGTGCAGATAGCGCTCCCAGTTGGCCAGCAGATCGCGCAGCAGGGTTTCGCCCTCGGGGGGGGTGTAGATGGTTTCGCCCGTCCGGTCGTTCCTCAGTGTCGTGCCCGGCGTGCGGCGGACCGACATCTCGACGCCCTTGATCGTCGTGCATACCTGCTCGGCGGTACGGGTACTGAGCGGCGTCCGCTTGAGCGCGTCGAAGCCCTCGAACAGCGCCCGGCTGTAGCGCAAGGCCTCCTTGGTGGCCGGGGTGGCCTGCGCCTCGTTGCCCACGTGGCGGAACAGTTCGTCCGTGGTCGTGACGATGTTCTCGATTTCCGAACTGGCGCGCGCCTCGAGCAGCGGCAAGGTGTTGATGAGCATCGCCTGGTTGGGGATCAGCTCCGCGGCCTGCTTCAACCCGGCCAGCGCCGCGCGTGCGGTGATGCAGGCGCGCAGCACCGCGCGGGTCTCGACCTCGGCCGCCGGCGGCAACGGAGGCATCGCGTTGTACGGCCGATCCGGCTGCCAGCGTTTGGCGCTCATGTTGACGTTGGGCGATTTCTTCGACATGAGGGGGACTGTATGTCGACGCGATCGACATGTCAACCAGATGTGTCGATTATTTTGTATATTATCGACACGTTGCGAGGCTACGTCGATGGCGTGAACACGACCGGGAGCCGCCAAAAGTCCCTCGATGCCCCAGCGTGATCGGAAACTCGCGCCAGATTCGACTGCCTTCGACCACGCCCCAGCCTGTGGCTATCAGCGCGGGGTCGATGTGCTCGGCGCGGGTTTCGGCTTCGTTCATGGATCCCGCAAGGACCGGAACCGGCCTATTTACTTGCTGCGGCGACTTGTGCCAGAACCCGGTTCTGGCTCTCGGAGGCTTTCTCCAGAACGAGTTTGTAGACGCGCTTCTTCTCGCGAGACGAAGCGTTGCGGATGAACTCCGAAAACGGAGTCGATTCGACGGCCTTGGGCAGACGAGCTGGGCGCCGTTGGCCTGGTCGCGGATATTGCCCTTTTCGTCCGGATTCTGGCTGCGCCACTGGGCGGCGGTCTGGCCGAAGAGGGCCATGTTCAGCACATCCGCTT
>CAZZDV010000275.1:0-5150 GCA_964652785.1 uncultured Bordetella sp. | reverse complement strand
GTCGATCCGATGTGAGGCGGCCTCGAGCACAGGCCTCAGCGCCCGCGCGCGGGCGACCCAGCCGGCTTCGATTTCACTGGCCGCGCCGCTCACCTGGGCTTTTTCTTCCACTCTTCGAAGCGCGCCCGCGTTGCCTCGTTCGGCGGATAGGTGCCCGGCAATGGACGCCCGGACCGGATCTCCTCCATCACGAAGCGCTCCAGCTGCTCCTGCGCGTGCGCGTCCTCTGCGACTTCTTCCGCCAGGTGCCGTGGCACCACGATCACCGCCTCCGCATCGCCGACGATGACGTCGCCCGGGTACACAGCCACGCCCCCGCAGGCAATCGGCACGTTGAAGTCGACCGCATGCTGGTGCGTGAGGCTGATCGGCGCGGAGGGCGCTTTGCAATACACTGGGAAAGGCTCCGCGGAAATTTCCGCGGTATCCCGCAATCCCCCGTCGGTCACCAGGCCGGCGACGCCGCGGACCGAAAGGCGTTGCACGAGGATGCCGCCGGCCGATGCGCACCGCGCGTCGCCGCGGCAGTCGATGACCAGCACGCACCCGGCCGGCGTGATCTCGATCGCCTTGCGCTGCGGGTGCCCAGGATCCTGGTGAATGCCGACATGATCGATGTCCTCGCGCGCCGGGATGTTGCGAAGCGTGAAGGCCTCGCCGACCAGAGTCGCAGACTTCGATGTCAGCCGCGAAACGCCCTGCAGCACCTGGTTGCGCAATCCGCGCTTGAAGAGCTGCGTGGAAAGCGTTGCGGTCGAGCAGTCCGCAAGGCGAGCGCGCGTGCGGTCGGACAACCTCGCGGACAAATCCGCGGACGATCCTCCGTCGGTTTCGCTTGCGGCTCGGCTCATTGCGCGAGTATTACACGATCGACTTGGGCGCCGGTAGAATCGGAAGCCGCCACAACGCATCGATGCGGATTTTCGACGAAAGCGCGGGGCGCTGCCGCGATTCGCCCGGGGGAATCGGATAGGATGATTCATGCCCCCGACCGACTCATCGACGCCCGTCGAGCACCCGCAGCGTGAACAGTTCCTTTCATTGCTCACCGGGGCGCTGGAGGCGAATACTTTCGTCAAGCTGGTGCTTGCAAAGTATCGCGGCAACGAACCCGACCTCGTCCGCGTCACGGCCCGCAGGTTGGTCCTGAAAAGCCAGCCGGCGATTTCGTTCGTCTACAGCTACAAGACGCGGGACATCACGAAAAACGTTTCCCCGGAAGAAGCGATCCCGGCAATTGCGGAAGCCCTCGGCACCCAGTTCGAGAACGCGCACCTGTTGACGACGACGCAGGACGTGCAGCTGGCCGTGAGCCGCAAGGGCAAATACAGCCTGCGTACCGGACGCGCGGCGACCACCAACGCCCCGCCGGACGAGCATGACCGGCAGAAGCAGCGGTCCCTCGGCCTTGACCGGCCCTTTCTCACGGCGCTCGGCATCACGGATGCGCGCCATCGCCTGATTCCTTCCATGGCGCGCAAGTGGAAGCAGATCAACAAGTTCGTCGAGGTGCTGGACCATGCCTTCGAGACCTCCCCGCTGAAGGACCGCGAGAGCGTGCGTGTGGTGGATTTCGGGTCCGGCAAAGGCTATCTCACCTTCGCGGTCCACGACTATCTCGCCAACACGCGGGGCCTCGACGCGAGCGTTACCGGCGTCGAACTGCGCGAAGACCTCGTGCGCCTTTCCAACTCGGCGGCGGCAGATGCGGGCCTGGGCGGGCTTACGTTCGAGCACGGCGACATTCGAAGCCACGCCAGGGAGCCGATCGACCTCATGATCGCGCTGCATGCATGCGACACCGCAACCGACTATGCGATCCATGCGGGACTGCGCGCCGGTGCGTCGATCATCCTGTGCGCCCCGTGCTGCCACAAGGAAATCCGCCCGCAGATGGAAAGCCCCGCACTGCTGCGCCCCCTGCTGCGGCATGGGATCCACCTTGGGCAGGAGGCCGAGATGGTGACCGACGGCCTGCGCGCGCTCCTGCTCGAGTCGCGGGGCTATGACGCGAAGGTCTTCGAGTTCGTGTCGCTCGAGCACACGAGCAAGAACAAGATGATCCTTGCGGTGAAACGGCCCCAGCCCGCGAATCGCGCGGACATCGAACGGCAGATCCAGGAGATCAAGGCGTACTACGGCATCCGCGAGCAGAGCCTGGAGAAACTATTGGCGTCCCCGGGCGGGGCTTAGGTCACTCAACGCGCGGTCAGTCCGCCGTCGACCACGAGCTCCGTACCAGTGACGAAGGCGCTCGCATCGCTTGCAAGAAACAGGATGCACTGGGCGACATCGTTGGCGCGGCCCAGGCGCCCGATCGGATGCATCGCCTTCCAGCGCGACTCGATCTCCGCCCGCATCGCCGGATCGACCTTGCCGAGAATGTCCTGCGCCATGGGCGTGTCGATGATGCCCGGGTGGATCGAATTGACGCGGATGCCAAGACCCGCCTCTGCGCATTCGACTGCCGAAGCCTTGGTGAAGAGCCTCACGCCGCCTTTGCTCGCGCAGTAGGCTGCCTGCTTCGAGAACCCATTGAGGCCGGCCACCGACGAGATGTTCACGATCGAGCCGCCCTTCTTCATCGCGGGGATCGCGGCGCGCGTGCCGAGGAAAACGCTGTCGAGGTTCACGCTCATGACACGCTTCCAGTCCTCCAAAGTGGTTTCGGCGATGGTCTTTACCAACTCGATGCCGGCGCAATTGACGAGCACATCGAGAGCGCCGAAAGTCGCCACGGCCTCCTTGACGGTGCGGTCCCAGTCCGATTCGCTGGCGACGTCCATTTCGATCGCATGCCCGCCGGTTTCGGCGACCGTGCGGCGCGCGCCCGGCAGGTCGCGGTCGGCGGCGACGATTCTTGCGCCATGGCTTGCGAGCAAGCGCGCCGTCTCGGCGCCGATCCCTGAAGCCGCGCCGGTAATCAACACGACCCTGCCTTTGAGCTGTTGCATTTCGGGCATGGCACTACTCCTTTTTCGCGCACCAGAACTGGTACATGGATTTGAAGGACTGCGGATACGCACTTTCGAAGCGATGCCATGCGTCGAGATCGGTTTGGGCGCCCGGGTCCGGGAACATTTCCTGAAACCGCTCGCTCGCATGTGCCTCGCATTCCATGCGCACGAAAGTCAGGCCGAGTCCGGCAAGGCTTTCGGCGATGTGCGGCAGGGTGAACTCATGCTCCTTGACGTGCATGAGCAGGTCGCGGCACCCGTTCAGCGTGAAGAAATCGCCGAACGTCAGCGCATCCCTTCCCGGATGGTCCGCCGGAAGGCCCGCGATCGCGCGGCGGCTCCGGCGGATGCCATCAGCCGTCTGCGGATATCCAAGCGGCTGCAGGAATGCTCGCGCGGCACGCAGGCCGGCCCTCGCACTTTGGCTATACAGCGCGATGCGCATGAGGCCGTCGTCTTCCATCAGGTTCACCAGCACTCTCCATCCCCGCATCGGATCTTCGAGGTGATGCAGCACACCCGCGCTCTCGACGATGGAAAAACGATCCGTAAGCATGTCGAGGCGCAGGAGATCGGCCTGCGCAAAACGGACATTGCCGATGGCGAACCGCTCGGCCATGCGCAACGCATAGGCCAGGCTCGCCCGGCTCAGGTCGACCGCAAGAATCGCGGCCCCCGGGAACGCGCCCGCGACCTGCAGCGGATGATGCCCTGTTCCGCAGCCCGCTATGAGGATCCGGGTCGGACCGTCAGGGGCGCGGACAACGCGCCCGGGTCGAAGCCGGCCTGAAAGTGCCTCGTAACTGTCCTCTTCCTGGTGCTGCAGGCTCGCCCAGACCGGGTACGGGTTTTCCTCATATTGCGACCTCACTGCGACCGAAACCGCATCGTTGATCGGGGTGAGGCTGGGGATTGCCGCTTCGAGCGCCTTCTCGCGCCGCCGATTGAAGAGCTGTTCGTCGATGACCTGCTTGAAAGGCTCGCTCCAACCCTCCGGCGGCGCGTCTGCAAGGCGCATGCTCTCGGCAAACGTGGACAGCGGGTCGTAGAGGCAGGCAATCGCGAGTTGAAACTCGTGACCGCGCAGCGAGCCCGGAGTGGTGACGCTTTCGCGAAGATCGGTCCGAAGCCGCTCGACTTGGTTACGCTCTACCTCTGTCTCGAAAAAGGCGTACTCGGAGTAGAAGCACTGGCGGGCAAGCGCGCAAATGAACTCGAGGGCCACGCGCGGCACCGCATCAGGAAGGAGATGAAGCGAGCGCGTCAGCACCGCCTTGCGCAGGCTGGTCAAAACTTCTTCGACCTCGAAGTCCATGAACGTCGTTGCCGGCAGCGCCGCGAGCAGGAGCGGCGAGCACATGAAAGCCCGCGCTTCGGGCTCCGCCAGGTCGAAAGGATCCGAGTCCTCCCGGGTCGCCTTCAGCAAAGCGGGAAACGCGGGATCACCCTTCAACAGCCCGCAAACGGCGGCGGCAAGGAAGCTGTTGGAGATCGATTCATCGGCGCACAGGCTGGCCACCAAGGCGCGTTCTTTCTCACCGGGAGCGTTGAACGTCACGCCATGCAGCGCGATTGCCAGGGTGCGCCTCAGTCTCGCATGCGCGGGGGCCGCCGAAAGCGAGTGCATTAGCAGTTCGACGGCTTCGCCGCGGCGCCCTTGGGCCTGCAGGGCAAGCGCGCCGTCCGCCTGTGCATCGGCGAATGCAGAGAGCCTCGCTGCCGATTCCCCGGGACGCCCCAGCTTGCCCAGCAGGACGCTTGCATTGAGCAGCGCGCCGGCAAAGTTCTCGCGTTGCCCGATCGCCGTGCCTAGCGCAGCCAGTGCCTCCATCTCGCGCCCGGTGGCTTCGAGGGCTTCGGCCAGCGCGACCCAGGCTTCCGGAAACTCGGGACGCAGCCGCAGTGCAGCGCGCAACTCGTTCTCCGCGCCTTGCAGGTCGCCCTGCTCCAGCCCCATCAGGCCCAGGTTGAAATGGGGCGCGGGATAGTGCGGATCGAGCCCGATCGCCTCGCGGTAAAGCCGTGTCGCCCCGGCTGAGTCGCCGTGCTCCTGCGCTGCGATCGCCTCATCGACCCGCACGCGTGCCGCAGCGCTCGCGACGTCGGCGGTCATTTGACTGCCCGCCAGGCACGATGCGGCGCAGCCCGCCCCGGCCGCCTGAAATCTTCGGGCACGCTCTGGCGGGTGATCTC
>CAZZDV010000274.1:0-5160 GCA_964652785.1 uncultured Bordetella sp. | reverse complement strand
AAGCTGGCCAGCATTATTGATCAGATAAATCTCTTGGATGACGAAATCAAGAGCGTCGAACAAGGCGCTCCAGCGGACGCCAAAAAGCGGCGCCGCTGAGCTCTACGTCATGCGACACCAATAGCACCGGAGTAGACTACCTTTACGATTCTCTCCAGAAGAGGCGCTATGAACCAAAAATTAACCATGGTTTACTGGAAAGGTGAGCAGTTCTGGCTTGGGAAAGTACTTGAACACCCTGAAATCATGACTCAAGGTGAGACCCTCGAAGAGCTAGAAGAAAACCTCAAGGACGCCTTTCGCCTGATGGCGTTTGATGATGTACCTTTGGACTACAGAACCAAAGAAATTGCTCTGTGAAGCGTAGCGAACTGGTCCGCCAGATTGAGCAGAAAGGCTGTGTTCTTCTGCGGCACGGTGGGCGCCACGACATTTATCACAATCCAGCTACTGGGCAGAAGCAACCGGTTCCGCGCCACAACGAGATCGACAACGTTTTGGCAAAGCACATCAAGAAGTACCTTGGTCTGCCTGTGTAATCAAAACGTGTCGCATAACAAGCCATCGGAACGGACGCCTGTCGGCGCCGTTCAATGGCGACGTTAGACATCGAAGAGCAACCGTGCCAGAGCAAACCCTGTACGCGCCACGAAATTACCCAACGGAACGAAGGCAAGTCCGTGCCTAGACAATTCAGTCAAGGGTGACGTGGCAACAGCCACGCAGTATCGGTAAACGACATTTCCATTAAATCATCCTGCAAAGTCATTACCTGCAGCGCCTCTCCGGGTAGTTCTTGTATCGGTATCGGACCATTTGCCGCTGAAAATCAGGGCCGCACGGCAGGCGTCTCCACCTGCATGCCCCGCGCGCGCCACATGAGGTAGTACTCGAGGTCGACGAGCTCCTGCGAGCCGTACTCGTACGGCTCGGCGCGAAGCCCGCTCATGCAGTTGCGCAGGCGCCGCTGCAGCGAGCCTACGCCCTGCCATTCGAGCCGGTAGATCGGGTAGCCGGTCGGATGCGCCTGCGGGATCGGGTTGCCCGCGAGATGCCTTCCGGCGTGCTGGTCATGGCATTGCGCGCAGGAAAGGTCGATCTGCCCGATCTTGCGGTGATACGTCGCGCGCCCCGCATCGAGGTGTGGGCGTGTCTTTTGATCGGGCGCAACGGCGATCGGCAGGCCGCGCGACTGGCGCGCCACGTACGTGGTCAGCGCGAGCAGCTCGCGACTCTCATAGGCAAGCGGTTTGGCCTGCTGGCGCTCGATGCGGCAGGCGTTGATGCGCTGCTCGAGGTTGATGACGCGCCCGCTTTTCGCGTCGTGCGCGGGATAGCGCGCTGCCACGCCCTTCATGCTCACGGCAGCGTCGCCGTGACATTCGGAGCAGGCGCGATTCGCCGCGCCCGTTTTTCTCTTCCAGGCCGATTCGCCTTCGAGTACCCAGAAGGTCGCGGGGTTGGACGTGTCGTCGTCCTGCATCGCGCGCGTTTCGCGCTTCATCTGCTCGTAGCCCGAGCGGCGCTCTGCCAGTGGAATATCGGTGGCGGGCGGTTGCGCCCAGGCGTGCGTGGAGGCGACGAGCAGCCACGCCGCGATTCGGAACGCACGCACTCAGGTGACGGTGATGTGGGCCGAGCTCGAGACGGAGAAGCCGTTGTCGCCCTTCCAGTGGAACGCGATCATGCCGGTCTCGGTGGCCACCGTGTAGAACGAGATGTACGGGTTCGCGGAGATGGCCGGGCGCAGCTCGGCGCTGAAGATCTCGACGCCGTTGTAGGTGCAGGAAAAGGTGCGGACGATATCGCGCGGGATCGGTACGCCGCGCTCGGTGCGCCGGTAGCCGGTTTCCATGTTGTGCGAGACCAGCGTCCTGATCTCGATGATCTCGCCTTTCTTCGCGGTCTTCGGCACGGTGACCAGCGCGTTCGACATGCTCAGATCTCCTCCAGGCAGGAGGCGATGGTGACCACCGTGGGCGCCGAGCCGAACCAGTAGGTGCCGTCGCTCATCTCGGCGACCGCGACCAGCGTCTGCGTGTCCGCAAGCCTCACGCGCGTGGCGACGCTCGCGCGCCCGGCGCGCGGGCCGAGCCTGAACCCCATGATGATCGGCTCGGGATTGCGCTCGCTGAAGATGCGGATCGAGCGCACGTGGTCGGCTTCGGTCATCGGGCTCTCGACCGTGACCGAGATCGCCACCGTGTTGCCGTTATCCACGAGCGGGGGGACTTCGAGGTTCACCTTGCCCTTGGCCAGCGGCCTGGAGCCGGTGAAGTGGTTGATCGCGACGCGCATGTCCTGCTCGGTGCCGCGCAGGTCCTTGGTGGCCTGCGCGCGCACGCCCGCAGGCAGGGTGGCCGCGGCCGCGAGCACGGCGGCGGCCGAGAGGAACTCGCGGCGGCTGCGCCTTTTACTCATCGAGCGTCTTGAGGTAGGCCACCACGTCCTCGATCTGTTCTGCGTTCAGCAACGGTTTTCCCCGGAATGCGGGTGCGACCCGCGCGTGACCTTCGGTCCGGTAGTAAGAGGGCATGATCGTCGAAGGGTTCAGTTTGCGCGAGTCCACGATCCTCTGGCGAAGCTGCCCCTCGGTCCAGCGCCTGCCCGCGCCCTTGAGGTCCGGGGCGAGGTCGCCCTGGAAGCGCTCTTCGGGTATCGGGCCGCTGTGGCAGAGGAGGCACAGGCCGACCTGCCGGTTGGCAACGATGGCGCGTCCGCGAGCGGCATCGCCTTTGGCGCCTGTGAGTGAATCGCGCAGTTCGTCCTTTGCCGCGTCCTGCGCCGTCGCGGCGAAGGTATGCAACGCCGCGACGGCCAGGATCCAGCGCACCCGAATTTACTTACGACGCCTGCTCAGACGAGCGTAATGCCGTGGTTTTTGAGCGGGAAGCTGCGGATGCGCTTTCCGGTCGCCCGGGCAAACGCATTCAGCACCGCGGGTGCAGCCACGCAGATCGTCGGCTCGCCAACGCCGCCCCAGAATCCACCCGAGGGCATCACGATCGACTCGACCCTGGGCATCTGCGAAATGCGCATCGAGTTGTAGTCGTGGAAGTTGGTCTGCTCGATGCGGCCGTCCTTGACCGTGCATTCCTGGTCGAAGAGCGCCGCCAGGCCGTATACGAACGAGCCCGAGATCTGGCGATCGATCTGCGCCGGGTTCACCGCGTAGCCGGTGTCGGTCGCCGCCACGATCTTGTGGATCTTGACCTTGTTGCCCTCGCGCACGGAGATCTCCGCGCAGGCCGCCACGTAACTGCCGAACGAGCGGAAATGCGCCAGGCCCAGGTGGCGGCCGGCCGACGCAGGCTTACCCCAGCCGCCCTTCTCCGCGACCGCATTGAGCACGGCCAGCGATTTCGGGTGGGTCGCCATGATCTTGCGGCGGAACGCAAGCGCATCCTGCCCCGCGGCCTGCGCGAGTTCGTCCATGAAGCACTCGAGGAAGATCGCGTTCTGGTTGATGTTCACGCCGCGCCAGAAGCCCGGCGGCACGTGCGTGTTGCGCATCGCGTGGTCGATCGTGAGGTTCGGGATCGTGTACTCGAGCGAATGCTCGCCGGTGGGCCAGAAACCCTGGAACGCGAACGGGTCCTTGCCTTTGTCGAGCGCCTCGGGCCGCACCGAGGCGAGGATCGACTGCCCCGACAGGCGGATGTGCATGCCGGAAATGTTGCCCGCGTTATCCAGTCCCGCGGTCAGCTTGGCATGCATGATCGGGTGGTACCGGCCCTGCGTCATGTCCTCTTCGCGCGACCACAGCAGCTTGACCGGAACGCCGGGCATTTCCTTGGCGATCACCACGGCCTGCGTCACGTAGTCCGTCATGCCGCGCCGGCCGAACCCTCCGCCGAGCAGCATCTTGTGCACGTCGCACTTGTCGACCGGCAGGCCCGCGGCCTCGGCGGTCGCCGCAAGCGCGGCCTCGCCGTTCTGCGTGCCGACCCAGACCTGGCAGCGGTCGGCCGTGTAGAGGGCCGTCGCGTTCAGCGGCTCCATGCAGGCGTGGTTCTGGTACGGGTAGGAGTACACGGCCTCGATCTTCCTGGCTGCGCTTGCGAGCGCGGCTTTCGAATCGCCGTTCTGGTTGTGCACGAAAGCCTGCTCGGCGATGAGGCCCTCATCGAGCATCTTCGCGATCGATGCGCTCGAGACCTTGCCGTTGGCGCCTTCGTCCCAGACGATCGGCAGCGCATCGAGCGCCGTCTTGGCCTGCCACCACGTGTCGGCGACGACGGCCACCGCGGAGCTGCGCACCTGCACGACTTTGCGCACGCCCTTCATGCCCATGACCTTGGATGCGTCGAAGCTCGCCACCTTCCCGCCGAACACCGGCGAGGCCTTGATCGCGGCGTTCAGCATGCCCGGCAGCTTCACGTCCGTGCCGTAGAGCTGCTTGCCGGTGACCTTGTCGACCGTGTCCAGGCGCAGCAGCGGCTTGCCGATGACTTTCCAGTTCTTGGGATCCTTGAGCGCGATGTCCTTGGGCACGTCCAGCTTGGCCGCGGCCTCGGAGACCTTGCCGTAGGTGACCTTGCGGCCCGAGGGACCGTGCGTGATCACGCCGTTTGAAGCAGTGAGCTCGCCGACCGGCACTTTCCATTCGTTGGCCGCGGCCTGCACGAGCATCATGCGGGCGGCCGCGCCGCCCTTGCGCACGTAGTCGTGCGAGGTGCGGATGCCGCGGCTGCCGCCGGTGCCGTAGTCGCCCCAGATGCGCTTGCGAGCGACGTTGGTGCCGGGGGTCGGGTATTCGGTGGTGACCTTGTTCCAGTCGCACTCGAGTTCTTCGGCGACCATCTGCGCAAGGCCCGTGAGGGAGCCCTGGCCCATCTCGGAGCGCGCGATGCGCACGACGACGGTTTCATCCGGGCGGATCACCACCCAGGCGCCGATTTCGGGCGAGCCATCCGCTGCGCGCACGACCGTGGGTCCGCCGAACGGGAGGCGCAGGCCGAGGGCCAGGCCGCCGCCGACCGCGGCCGAGCTGACGATGAACTGGCGGCGGGTGACTTTAGGAGTTTGGATTTTCATGGCGTCCCCCTCAGGCCTTGGCCGCGGAATGGATTGCTTCGCGGACCTGCTGGAACGTGCCGCAGCGGCAGATGTTGGTGATCGCCGCGTCGATGTCGGCATCGGTGGGCCTGGGCTTGTCCT
>CAZZDV010000273.1:0-5189 GCA_964652785.1 uncultured Bordetella sp. | reverse complement strand
GGCCGGCGTGCTCGGTGCACGGGCTTCGGATCGGGAAAAGACGGCGCGCCGGCCGCGTCGAGCTCTTTGCGCACGGCCGGCAAGATGACCGAAAAATCACGAGATTCCCCCAGCTCCCGAAAGGCGCTTCGAAGTACCGGCTCCCACTCCGGGTCGATTCCGTCGACGAGCATGCCAAGCTCGCGCAGAACGGTTCGCAAACGGCGCAACCCGATCCGAAGCTGATGGACAAAGGACTCGTCGCAACCGCCCGCGGCGAGTTCACTTGCGTTGCCGAAAATATGCGCAAGACAGCTCTCGATCGTGGCGACGAAAAATGCCGCGGCACCCTGCTTGACCTCGACGAGCGGTGCAACCGCCTTCACCGGGGGTCCCTCGACCTCGCCGCGGGCGAGGCGCGCGCCACGCTCGGCTTTCGAGACCGTGGTGAGCCATAGCCCATGCCGATCGGCCCATTGCGCAGCAAGGCCGACGAGCGCTGTGACGCGGCCCGACTTCAATTCCAGTTCGAGCTCGCAGATCGGCGACGACCGGTCACCGGCAAAGACAGTCCCCGTGTCCAGGGCGATCTCGACGCGCGCGCCAGCGACGCGAATCGTCCGCGTCATGCGCCGTACATCAGTGCGAAAGCGCATGGACAGCCCCGCGCTTGCATCCCCCTCACTGCCGTAGTCGAGCGCCTCGCGCAGTACCTCGCCGGCAGGTGCCGCGTCGTGCCGGGCGAGGTCGAGCGCGGGCGGTCCGCCGCCACTCGGCGCCGTCACCGAAACATTGTGCTCCAGGCGGCGGAAGGAGTCCTTCGCCGTCGCCGCCTTGACGGTTTGCACCCAACGCCGTCCTTCCTTGCGCAGGCGCAACGTTACGCCGCGCCTGGCCAGGCGTTCGTCGGCGGTATCGAAGTAGATCGCCTGCATCCGCTCGATACGAACGGGGGCACGCTCGAGAGCTTTCTCGAGCGCCGCGCGCCTATCCGCCGGCACCGCGAACTTCAGCTCGATCTCGACGTTGGGTGAGAGGTCACTCGAGGCTGCCACTTCTAGGCACTTCCAAGGTGAGGGGTGAGAACAGGCGCACAAACGCGCTGTCCAGTGATGCAAGGGTTCACGTTTTGCCGTCCCCGCCTCGCAAGCGCAGCGCGTTTGTGATGACAGAGGCCGAGCTCAGGCTCATCGCCAGCGCCGCGATCATCGGCGAGAGCAGCCAGCCGGTGAAAGGGTAGAGCAGGCCCGCGGCAAGCGGGATGCCGAGCACGTTGTAGACAAAGGCGAACCCGAGGTTCTGCTTCATGTTGGCGACCGTCGCCTCGGACAACGCGCGCGCCTGCGCTATCCCGCGCAAGTCGCCCTTCACCAGGGTGACCTGGGCGCTGCTCATCGCCACATCGGTGCCGGTGCCCATCGCAATGCCGATGTCGGCCTTTGCAAGCGCCGGTGCATCGTTGATGCCGTCACCGGCCATCGCGACGACGCGCCCTTCGCGCTGCAGCTTGTCCACCAGTTCGAGCTTGGCGGCGGGCGTGACTTCGCCATGGATCTCGTCGATCCCGAGTTTCTGCCCTACCGAATTGGCTGTAGTGAGCCCGTCGCCCGTCGCCATCACCACGCGCAGCCCCAGCGACTTGAGTGTGGCCAGCGCCTCGGGCGTGCTCGCCTTGATCGGGTCGGAGACCGCGATGACGCCGGCCAGAATTCCATCCACGGAGAGGTGCATGACGCTTGCGCCTTCGCTGCGCAGCGCTTCAGCCTGCGCCGCCATCGGCTCGACCGGGACGCCCAACTGCGTCATCAAAGTCGTATTGCCAAGGGCGATCGCCTTGCCGCCGACGACTCCCCGCACTCCGATCCCGGTTCCGGACTCGAAGGACTCGGGTTTGTCGAGCACGAGGTTGCGCTCGCGCGCCGCGCGCACGATTGATTCGGCCAACGGGTGCTCGCTGCCCTGGTCGAGGCTGGCCGCCAGTTGCAGCACCTGCTCTTCGGTAAAGGGCGCGTTGGCAATGGCGCGATTGAATGCCGGCTTGCCCTCGGTCAGGGTTCCGGTCTTGTCGATGATCAGCGTGTCGATCTTGCGGAAGTTCTCGATCGCCGCGGCATCCCGGAACAAGATGCCCTGCGTTGCGGCCTTGCCCGTGGCGACCATGATCGACATCGGTGTTGCCAGTCCCAAAGCGCAGGGACAAGCGATGATCAGCACGGCCACGGCATTGATGAGCCCGTACACCCAGCTCGGTTCAGGACCGAAGAGACCCCACCCGAAGAAAGTAAGCAGCGCCACGGCCACGACCGTGACGACGAAATATCCTGCCACGGTGTCGGCCATGCGCTGCATCGGCGCCTTGGAGCGCTGCGCCTGCGCCACGAGCTGCACGATCTGGGAAAGGACCGTGGCGGAACCGACCTTCTCGGCGCGCATCACCAGCGCCCCCGTGGTGTTCATCGTCGCGCCGATCAGCTTGTCGCCCGCGCGCTTCGTCACTGGCAAAGGCTCCCCTGTCAGCATGGATTCGTCGACGGCGCTGCTGCCTTCCACCACTACGCCGTCCACCGGCACTTTCTCGCCCGGACGCACACGCAGGCTGTCGCCGACGTGTACGTGGGTGAGCGGCACATCCTCCTCGTCGCCGCCGGCATTGATGCGGCGCGCGGTCTTGGGCGACAAGCCGAGCAGCGACTTGATGGCGGCGGAGGTTTTCGAGCGCGCCTTGAGCTCGAGGATCTGCCCCAGCAGGGTGAGCGAAATGATGACTGCCGCCGCCTCGAAGTACACACCGATGCGGCCCATCGACAGGAACGACTCCGGGAATGCGCCGGGCGCCACCGTGGCCGCCACGCTGTATACGAATGCTGCGCTCGTGCCCAGGCCGATCAGCGTCCACATGTTGGGGCTGCGGTTGACGATCGACTGCACCCCGCGCACGAAGAAGGGCCAGCCAGCCCAGAGCACGATCGGCGCGGACAGCACCAGCTCGATCCAGCTTTGCGCGCTTGGGCTGAACCAGTTCAGGCGGTGGCCCAGCATTGCAAGGATCGTCACTGCAACGGTCAGCGGCAGGGTCCACCAGAAGCGCCGCCGGAAATCGGTGAGCTCGGGGCTCTCCTCGTCGTCCAGGCTCGGCATCTCCGGTTCCAGCGCCATGCCGCACTTGGGGCAGGCGCCCGGGTGGTCCTGGCGGATTTCGGGATGCATCGGGCACGTGTAGATCGTGCCGGGGACTGCTGCTTCGGGTGCCCGCGCTTCTGGGGGCGTCGAATACTTCGCGGGGTCGGCGGCGAATTTGGCTTTGCACCCCGCGCTGCAAAAATAGACCGGCTTGCCTTCGTGCTGCAGGCTGTGCGGCGATTGGGGAGTCACGCTCATGCCGCAGACCGGATCTTTCAAGCCGGGCTCCACGGCGGTCGCGGGAGCGGTGTTGTGCGCGGGATGTGAGCCGCAGCTATGTTTGTGGTCGTTCATGAATGCTCCAGAGTCCTTGAGTTTGCTGCTTGTACGCGCTCGTTTCTGTTCGACGGCGCACATAGGCTAAACTCTGTACCCAACCCCAGAGTCAAGGACTTTCTCGATGGACGACCAAACCGCCCGGCTCACGATTGGAAAATTGGCCCGCGCCGCCGGTGTGGGGATCGAAACCATTCGGTATTACCAGCAGCGCGATCTGCTTCCCGTTCCGCCCGCGAGCGGGGCGTTCCGCCACTATCCGATGACACTCGTGGCCCGCATCCGGTTTATCAAGCGGGCCCAGGAACTCGGTTTCTCGCTGGACGAGATTTCGGAACTGCTGCGCCTCGAGGACGGCACGGATCGATCCTCCATCCGGCGCATCACCGCCGACCGCCTGGGCCAGATCGAATCCAAATTGAAAGATCTGAAGCGCATGCAGAAGGCATTGCAGCATCTCGTGGCCGAGTGCGAACACACGCGCGCCGAATTGCCCTGCCCGATCATCGGGACACTGGCGAGGATGCAATGAAAAGGCTCTGGCTGCTGATCGCCCAGTTGGTAACCGTGGGTGTGGTCGTATTCGTGCTCGCAACGCTGATCGCGCCCGAAAGCCTTCCATGGCGGGCGCGCGTGCAGGAGGGTTCGCGCACGGTGGTGCTCGGCGACCGCGCGGCGCCCACTGCGTTCGAGCGCCGCGAGGGGATTGCGAGCTACGGCGCGGCCGCGCTGAAGGCCGGGCCCTCGGTGGTCAACGTCTATGCGACCAAGTCGCCGCCTCGAGGTGGATTTGGCGGATTCGGCTATCCAGGTCCGGCCGGCCCGGGCGACGAAGCAGGACAAGGCGGCGGACTCGGCTCCGGCGTGGTGATCAGCGCCGATGGCTACGTGCTGACCAACAACCACGTCGTCGAGGGGGCGGGGTCGATCGGCGTGGCGCTGGGCGGCGGCAAGCCCGCGCCCGCCAAAGTCGTCGGCACCGACCCGGAGACCGACCTCGCGGTGCTCAAGATCGACGCGCAAGGGCTGATGCCGATCGTGCTCGGCGATTCGGACGCGGTCCAGATCGGCGATGTCGTGCTCGCCATAGGCAACCCTTTCGGCGTCGGGCAGACCGTGACGCAGGGCATTGTGAGCGCCACCGGACGCAACCGCGTCGGCATCAACACGTTCGAGAACTTCATCCAGACCGACGCGGCGATCAACCCGGGCAATTCCGGCGGAGCGCTGGTGGATAGCGCAGGGCGGCTGATCGGCATCAACACCGCGATCCTCTCGCCAAGCGGCGGGTCGCTGGGCATCGGCTTCGCCATCCCCGTGCGCACCGCCACCGACGTGATGGAGCAGCTCATCAAGGAAGGGCACGTCGCGCGCGGTTACATCGGCGTCGAAGCGCAGGACCTCGACCCCCAGGTCGCGCAGTCGCTGGGTGTGCGCCCGGGACCCGGAGCCGTCCTGATGCGGCTGTTGCGCGGGGGGCCGGCCGATCGTGCCGGCTTGAAGCCGGGCGACATCGTCACCGCGCTCGCGGGCAAGCCGGTCATCGATACGCGCGACCTGATCGAGCGCATTACTGCAATCAAGCCCGGGGGGCAGGGGGAGTTCACCGTTCAGCGCGCTGGGCAGGAGCTCAAGGTGCGCGTCGAAGCCGGCAAGCGCCCGCCGATCCGCGCGGAGCAGAACCGGCGCTGATTGGCAGCATATTGGCTTGCAGCCCAATAGGGGCAAGGGCCAGGGGACAAAAATGGCAGTAT
>CAZZDV010000272.1:0-5203 GCA_964652785.1 uncultured Bordetella sp. | reverse complement strand
CTGCAAGCCCGATTCCGCGGATGAAGGTGGCGGTCTTCGCGCTCGCCTGAGCGCCACCGTTGAGGGCCGCAAAGGAGAGGTTCTCGCATGTCAGGAGCACACGGATGAGCATCAACATCAACAACCTGACCGAGGCGGAGCTGGTCGATCTCAATAACCGGATCGTCGAGCGATTGCGGTTTCTACACCAGGCACGCGCGCATTCGCGAATGCTCGATTTCAAGATTGGCGACCGCGTCTCGTTTCAACCAGACGGCCGCTCCTTGTTGGCTGGCGTTCTCACCAGGTACAACAAGAAAACGGTCACTGTCGTCACAGACGGTGGTGAACGCTGGAACGTTGCCCCTGGTCTCTTGCATCGCATTGTGGAAACGGGCACTTCAAACGCCCAGACTCAAAATGTAGTTCCTCTTCGCAAAAGGTAGGCGCGAATTGCGGCCCCGCCGGCAACGCATCGGACGCGCGCCGGGGTTGGGGTACGCTGGGCTGCCTGGCGACCGAATTCGCTGACGCTGTAAGATGCCATTTGGAGGTTGCCATGAATCAAACTTTTACGGCGGTGGTGAAGCAAGACGGGCAGTGGTGGATCGGATGGATCGAAGAGGTTCCCGGTGTCAACTGTCAGGAAAGCACCCGCGACGGACTGCTTGAATCGTTACGCGTTACTTTGGGCGAAGCGCTGGAAATGAATCGCGCCGACGCCAGAGAGGCAGCGGGCAAAGGCTACGAAGAGCTCATCATTGCAGTATGAAGCGTCGCGATTTGCTGCGACACCTCTCGTCGCACGGCTGCGCGCTCCTTCGAGAAGGTGGTAACCACTCCTGGTGGCACAACCCATCTCAAAACAGGCGCAGCGCGGTTCCGCGTCACAACGAAATAAGCGACCATCTGGCGCGCAAGATCTGCAAGGATCTTGGCGTCCCTCTTCCATGAAGCATCCCGGTATTTCAACCTCCAGTGTCCACGCGCTTCCTTGCGACGCCGGAGGCGCACGCAGGAGCCGAGGCGGGTGAAGGCATCCGCTCCTTCCTTGTGAGGACCTTGTCGAAGGAGAGGAGGGCGGAGGAGAGCAAAGGAGGGTTGACAATATATTAGGCAATGTCTAGTATATTAAGCATGCACTCTGATCTGAATGTCCGCAGTGGAGGAGAAATTGGGCAAGCCATCCAAGCTGCTCGAAAACATCTTGGGCACTCCCAAAAGCAGGTTGCCGAAAAAGTGGGGGTTAGCCGATCCACTCTCGACCACATTGAGAAATTCGACGGAAAGCTTGATGTTGGCTTCCTCAAAGTGATGGCTGCGGCCAGAGAGGTCGGATTGATTTTGGGTATCTATCGAGAAAGTCCTCAATTGATGGAACGCAGACTCGAGAGAGAGCGAGCAGTTTCTCGGGCAGCGCGAGTGCGTGAAAATCATCTGCGCTTAGCCACTTTGCTTGCGTTCGAGGATAGTGGGGCTCTTGAGCGTCTCAACAAGGCTCGGCGTATGGTCGAACTTTGGCGCGAAAACAAGACGTGCAGCGAGCGCTATATCGATGGTTGGTCGGAGATCGTTAATTCACCTCCCACAGAAGCCGCGCTTAAGATCGCGAACATCGAGAAATCCTGGATCGACGCGATGTTTCAGAACACGCCCTTCCATTCGTTTGAAGACGCAAACGCGGTCAGTTCCCGGTGACCCGACAGCAGGTCGAAGACCTCCTGTCGGAAATCGGAACAAAGAAAAACCTCAAATCGTTTGTAGTCTTGGGCAGTCTGGTGGTCTACGGTCTACCCGATAACGCGATTCCTCCGGACATGACTACATCCAATGAGGTTGATAGTTACCCGGAAATCCACCCACAGAGCGCTTTCGACCTTTCAAAGGAATGGGGTCAAGGCTCAAAGTTCGAGGAACAACACGGATTTTACTTTGACGCTATCTCGCCAACCTTACCCATGCTTCCTGAAGGATGGCAATCGCGCTTCCTCATCAGTAAAACGGCATCCGGAGTGACCCTAAAGTTTGCTGACCCGAACGATGTCGCCATTTCAAAATACACGCGCGGCGAAGCCAAAGATCGGGAATGGATACGCTCCGGACTCGCTGCCTCTATTCTTTCGCTTGCCACAATGGAATATCGCCTTAAAGAGACTCACTTTCTCGACCAGGAGGAACACGAAAAGGTCAAAAGCGCCATCCAAGAAGATCGAGTTTGGCTTTCAGGCCTTACGGCTGCCCATCGGGCGGCGCCTTTGTGAGTGTAGAGACCTTGGCATCGGACCCGTGCCGGCGCGCGCTCGGTGTCTACGAGTGGTACGGCGTTCGTGCCCATATTCTGTAGCTTCGGAGCGATTAGAGTGTCCCTGCCAACCCTCCTGCAAAACCTCTCGCTACCCGTGATCTGCTCGCCGATGTTCATCGCGGGCAACCCCAGGCTCGTCATCGAGCAGTGCAAGGCCGGCGTGGTGGGGTCGTTCCCGGCGCTGAACGCGCGCCCCAAGGAGTCGCTCGACGCCTGGCTGACCGAGATCGAAGCCGAGCTCGAGAACCATCGCAAGGCGCACCCCGAAGCGATCGTCGCGCCCTACGCGGTCAACCAGATCGTGCACAAATCGAACGACCGCCTCGCGTACGACGTGGAAGTCTGCATCCGCCACAAGGTGCCGATCACCATCACGTCGCTGCGGGCCCCGCACGAGGTGGTGGACGGCGTGCATTCGTACGGCGGCATCGTTCTGCACGACGTGATCAGCGTGCGCCATGCGGAAAAAGCCCTGGAGGCGGGTGTCGATGGCCTGATCCTCGTCTGCGCCGGTGCGGGTGGGCACGCGGGAACGCTTTCGCCTTTCGCGCTGGTGGGCGAAGTGCGGCGCTTCTTCGACGGACCGATCATCCTTTCGGGCGCAATCGCGACGGGCGACGCGATCCTTGCGGCCCTCGCTTCCGGCGCGGACCTCGCCTACATCGGCACGCGTTTCCTCGCGACGCCGGAGGCGAGCGTGCCCGAGCGCTACAAGGAGGAGATCCTCCGCTCGGCTGCGGCCGACATCGTCTACACCGACCTTTTCTCCGGCGTGCACGGCAACTACCTCAAGCACAGCGTCGTGAATGCGGGCTTCGACCCACTGAACCTACCCAAGTCCGACCCGAGCAAGATGAATTTCGGCACCGAAGGCGGGGCGGAGAAAAAGGTTTGGCGCGACATCTGGAGCGCGGGGCAGGGTGTTGGGCAGATCAAGTCGATCCTCCCGGTCTCGGAAGTTGTAGCCCAGCTCAAAAAAGAGTACACGACCGCGCGGCAGCGCCTGCAGCTGGGCTAGGAACCCATGACTGTCCTCGAAATCGAAAAGCGCGGCGCGGCGGCGTGGCTCTGGCTAAACCGTCCGGAAGTGCGCAATGCGCTTAACGAGGAGCTCACCGCCGCGCTGGTCGAAGCGTTCGATGCGCTGGAGGAGGACGCTGATGTCCGCGTGATCGTCCTCGCCGGGCGTGGCCAGGCGTTCTGCGCCGGCGGCGATCTTGGCCGCATGGAGGTGGCGGCAAAGTTCAACAAGTCCAAGGCCAGGCATGACGCCGGCCGCTTCGCGAGGCTGCTCTACCGCATCCACACTTTCCCAAAGCCCGTCATCGCGCGCGTGCATGGGCCTGCGTTCGCGGGCGGCATGGGGCTGGTCGCGGCGAGCGACCTCGTCGTGGCCTGCGACGAAGCCGAGTTCTGCCTGCCGGAGACGAGGATCGGATTGGTGCCGGCCATGATCAGCCCCTATCTCGTGCGCGCGATGGGCGAGCAGCAGGCCCGCCGCTACATGCTCACCGGGGAGCGCCTGCCCGCGCGCGAGGCGCAGCGCCTTGGCTTCGCGCACGAATGCGTGCCGATGGCGCAGCTCGATCAAACGGTCGGCGCCGTGGCGGTGCGCCTTGCGCAGGCGGGGCCGCTGGCGCTGGCCGCCACCAAGAAGCTGCTGATGCGGGTCGGCAAGGCGGAGATCACGACGCGGCTGGGCCATGTCACCGCCGCGGTGCTGGCCGATGCGCGCGCAGGGGCCGAGGCGCTCGAAGGCATCCGCTCCTTTCTCGAAAAGCGCAGGCCCGCCTGGGCGGAGGCGCGCGAAGACGATCCCAAAGGCGACATCAAGATCCGCGAACCCAAGGCCTGACCGCGCCGCGTTTACGGTCCCGCGCCGCTCTGCGCTACCATTGCGGTCCCCCGATTTCCGCCCTGAGGATTGTCCAAATGAACAAGGCTGTCGTGTTGGCCAGCCGTCCGCAGGGCTGGGTCAAGCCCGAGGATTTCCGGCTCGAAACCCTGCCGATGCCCGCGCCGAAAGACGGCGAGGTCATGGTCAGGAACCTGTGGCTGTCGCTCGACCCGTACATGCGCGGCCGCATCAGCGATGCCAAGAGCTATGTCCCGCCGGTGGCGATCGGCGCCGTGATGGTCGGGCAGACGGTCGGCCAGGTCGTCGAGTCCAGGCACCCCGGCTTCAAGGCGGGCGATCACGTGCTGACCTCGCTCGGCTGGCAAACGCACGGCTCGGCCAAAGGCGCGGAGATCACCAAGGTCGATGCGGGCAGCGGCGTGCCGCTTTCGTATTACCTCGGCGTGCTCGGCATGCCCGGCCTTACCGCGTACTTCGGGCTCTACGAGATCGGTCATCCCCGCGCCGGCAACACGCTGGTCGTTTCCGCGGCCTCCGGGGCGGTCGGGAGCGTGGTCGGGCAGCTCGCCAAGGCCTCGGGCTGCCGCGTGGTCGGCATCGCGGGCGGCAAGGCGAAGTGCGACTACGTGGTGAAGGAGCTCGGCTTCGACGCCTGCGTCGACTACAAGGCCGGAAAGCTCAATGAAGACCTCGCCGCAGCATGCCCCGACGGCGTGGATGTGTATTTCGAGAACGTCGGCGGCCAGATCATGGAAGCGGTCATGACGCACATGAATTTCGCCTCGCGCATGATCGTCTGCGGTCTCATCTCCGAGTACAACGCCACCGAGCCCTACGGCGTGAAGACGATGCGCGCGGTGCTGGTGAACCGCATCCGCATGCAGGGCATGATCGTCTTCGACTGGGTCAACCGCTACCCGGAGGGCATCAAGGCGCTCTCGGCGCTGGTCGCGGGCGGCAAGATCAAGTACCGCGAATCGGTCGTGCAGGGCATCGAGAACGCGCCCCAGGGGCTCATCGACCTGCTGCAGGGCAAGAATTTCGGCAAGCAGCTCGTGAAA
>CAZZDV010000271.1:0-5224 GCA_964652785.1 uncultured Bordetella sp. | reverse complement strand
CGCGCGGCCGCGCATCGCGAGTGGGCAGAGGCCCTCCTTGCGAGCGACACGCTCGCCACGCTGCGGCCGGAGCCTTATCCGGGTGCGCGCTTCGATGCGTCCGAGCGCGCCGTTCGCACAGGGAGCAGGGAGGAAGCATCGGATGACGCCGCGGCGCGCGGCCACAGGGTCCGTTGGGCCATCGCGGTGCTGATGGCGCTCGTCGTGGCGGGTGGGACGGTCATCGGCGTCCTGAGCGCCCGGCTGGCCGCGTCGGTTCGACGCGAACTGGGCGGCGAACCGGCCGAACTCGCCGCCGCCGCCCTGGCCTTGGCTCGGGGCGACCTGTGTGCGGCCGAGGCGCTGGGCGAAGGCGGCCTCGCCGCGGCGCTCAAGGACATCGCGCTCGGCATGCAGCGTCTGGTCGAAGAATTGCGTGCCAATGCGGCCCGCCTGTCGGCTGCCGCCGATTCGCTCGTGTTGGGTAGCGCTGAAATCGCGGCCGGCTCGACCGAGCAAATCGCCGCGGCCACCGGCGTGGCTGCGTCGGTCAGCCAGATGTCGGCGAGCCTGTCGGAGGTGACCGAGCATTCGCACACCGCGCTGCGCATCTCGCGCGAGTCGGGCCGGTTGTCGGCCGCGGCGAGCGGCGAGGTGGCGAGCGCCTCGGGCGAACTCGAAAACGTGGCCCGTTCGGCGCGTGCCCTGACCGAAATCATCCAGACGCTCGGCCAACGCTCGGGCAGGATTTCGAGCATCGTCAGCGTGATTCAGGACATCGCGAACCAGACCAACCTGCTCGCTCTGAATGCCGCGATCGAGGCGGCGCGCGCGGGTGAGCAGGGCAGGGGATTTTCGGTGGTGGCCGACGAAGTTCGAAAACTCGCCGACCGGACCACCGAGTCGACGCTCGAGATCTCAGGGATGATCCAGGCGATCCGGCAGGGAACCGCCGAGGCGGTGGATCACATGGAAAAATGGGGCGTTGGCGTTACCGGCGGAGTGGCCAAGGCGCAAGGCGCGGGCGAGCAGATGAACAGGATCAGGAGCGGCACGCTGGAGGTCATTCACGCGGTCGACCGGGTGTCGGGCGCGCTGGCCGGGCATTCGAGCGCTTCGAGCGAAATCGCCATCGGCGTGGAGCGCATGGCGGCCATATCGCAGCAGGGCACCGCATCGGCCGGCGCGCTCGAGGGGGCCGCGCGGACGGTCGCCGAACTGGCCGCATCGCTCAGTGCGCTTGGTGATCAGTTTGCGGCCGGACCGGCACGCGCCTGAGCCTCTTGCCCGACGAGGAATGTACTTCTGTCAGTACGTCAACTGACAGGAGACCCAATAGCGGCGCGGATGTTAGAAATCAAAAGTCGATAAATTACTCCGCGTCATCGATCTCTGAGAGCGGCACGTCAAGACCGGCCTCGCCGATTTCGAAGTCGTCGTCCCAGTCTCCGAGAGCCTCGGTTTCGAAGTTCGCGAGCGCCGCCTCGAGCAGGCCGGGTTCGAGGCCGGCGTCTTCCACCGCGACATATTGCGACCAGGTGTGCGTGCTCATGTTCTTCTCCTCTTGGTGGGTGCGCAAAGGGGCGCGCGGCCACTGTAGTGCTCGCTGGTCCGGTCCGATGGCCCGAGAAGGCGCGCGAATCGCCCGCAATTCGCGCGCCGCGAAATAGGCTCCAAAAGCGCGTCTGTTTGCCGCACTGGGCCCGAGGCCGCCCGCGAATAATCGCTGCCATCCAAAAGGCAAGTGGCAGCGATGGCCGAAGAAAACGATCAGGAACGAACGCTCCCCGCCACACCGCGGCGCCTCGAGCAGGCGCGCGAAGAGGGCCGGGTGCCACGGTCGCGCGAACTCACCAGCGCCGCGCTGCTCCTGGCGGCCGCCGGGGGCGGCCTCTGGGGCGGGCAGGTCATGGCCGGCTGGTTCGCGTCGATCCTCGCGCGCGGGCTGACCCTGGATCGCAAGGCCGCATTCGAAGCCCCGACGGCGCTCGATCGAGCCGGCGCGCTGACGCTGGATGCGTTCGTGCTGATGCTGCCGATGCTCGGGGTGCTCGCCGCCGTTGCGCTGCTCGCGCCACTCGCGCTGGGCGGCTGGCTCTTTTCGACCAAGCCGCTTGCGCCGAATTTTTCCCGCCTGTCCCCGGCGCGCTGGGCCGGGCAGCTCGTGTCGATGCACGGCGCGACGGAACTCTTGAAGTCGGTGGGCAAGGCCGGCCTGATCGTCGGCGCCGCGCTCGTCATGCTCTGGCACAGCCGCGAGGACATCGCAGTTCTGCTTTCCGCAGCGGCCTCCGGGGCGATCGATCACGCTGCCCGGCTTTGCGGACAGGGATTCCTGGCGGCGGCGGCCGCGATGCTGCTGATCGCCGCGATCGACGTCCCCTCGCAGCTATGGCAGCACCACCGCGGATTGCGCATGAGTACCGAAGAGGTGCGCCGCGAAATGAAGGAAACCGAGGGCGACCCGCACATCAAGCAGCGCATCCGGGCGCAGCAGCGCGAAATGGCGCGCCGCCGGATGATGAGCGAAGTTCCCAAAGCCGACGTGGTGGTCACCAACCCGACGCACTTTGCGGTGGCTCTGGCCTGGAACGAAGGCGCCATGCGCGCTCCGCGCGTGCTCGCCAAAGGCGGCGACCTGGTCGCCGCGCGCATCCGCGAGCTCGCCCAGGCGCACGGCGTGCCGGTGCTCGAGGCGCCGAGTCTCGCGCGCGCACTGCACAAGCATGCCGAGATCGGCGCCGAGATCCCGGCGGCGTTGTATGGCGCCGTGGCGCAAGTGCTCGCCTGGGTGTACGGCCTTCGCGCAAGCCGCGCCGCGGGCCGGCCGCAGCCGCCTGAGCCGGTCCACCTGCCGGTGCCCGCCGAACTCGATCCCGGCGTGGCCGCATGAGCGAGGCCGCCGTCGCAACGCCTTTCGGGGGCAAGCAGCTCACCCAGCTCGCCGCGCCGCTGGTCATCGTGCTGATCCTCGCGATGATGGTGTTGCCCCTGCCGGTGATCCTGCTCGATCTCCTGTTCACCTTCAATATCGCGCTGTCCATGATGGTGCTGCTCGCGGCGATGCAGACCACCCGGCCGCTGGAGTTCTCCGCGTTCCCGACCGTCTTGCTGCTGACGACGCTGCTGAGGCTTTCCCTCAACGTCGCCTCCACGCGGGTCGTCCTGTTGAACGGCCACACCGGACCGGACGCGGCCGGCAAGGTGATCGAGGCGTTCGGCCATTTTCTCGTTGGCGGCAACTACGCCGTCGGCATCGTCGTGTTCATCATCCTCGTGGTGATCAACTTCGTCGTGATCACCAAGGGCGCCGGGCGGATCGCGGAAGTGACCGCGCGATTCACGCTCGACGCGATGCCCGGCAAGCAGATGGCGATCGATGCCGACCTGAACGCCGGCCTCATCAACGAATCCGAAGCGCGCCGCAGGCGGCGGGAAGTGGGCCAGGAGGCGGAGTTCTTCGGTTCGATGGACGGGGCTTCCAAATTCGTGCGCGGCGATGCGATCGCCGGGATCCTGATCCTGTTCATCAATATCATCGGCGGCCTGATCATCGGCATCACCCAGCACAATCTCACGTTCGCGCAGGCGGCCAACAACTATGTCCTGCTCGCGATCGGCGACGGACTGGTGGCGCAGATCCCCGCGCTGGTGATCTCCACCGCCGCGGGCCTCATCGTCGCGCGCGTGGGCGATGGGGAGAACATAGGCGAGCAGCTGCGCGTTCAGGTGTTCGGCAATGCCAACACGATGCTGATTTCGGGGGCGATCATCGGGGCTCTGGGGTTGATCCCAGGCATGCCGCATCTGGCGTTCCTGCTGCTCGCCAGCGGCATTGGCGCACTCGGCTGGTGGCTGCGCCGGCAGGCGGACCGCCCCCCGGCCGAAACGCCGCCCGCCATCGTCGCGCCGAACATGGATGCGAGCTGGGACGACGTGGCCGCCGTCGACGTGCTCGGCTTCGAGGTGGGCTACCGCCTGATCCCGCTGGTCGACGCCGCGCAGGACGGCGAGTTGCTCAAGCGCATCAAGGCGCTCAGGAAGAAATTCGCCCAGGAAATCGGGTTCCTGCCGCCGGCGGTGCATATCCGCGACAACCTCGAACTGAAACCCAACGGGTATCGCATCACGCTCAAAGGGGTCGTGATCGGCGAAGGCGAGACCTTCTCCGGCAAGCTCCTCGCGATCAATCCGGGGCGCGTGGCGGCGGTGTTGCCGGGCACCGCCACGAAGGAACCCGCGTTCGGGCTGCCTGCCGTGTGGGTCGAGGCGACGGCGCGCGAGGAGGCGCAGAGCCTGGGCTATACGGTGGTCGATTCGGGCACGGTCGCCGCGACCCATCTTTCGCAATTGCTTCTTACGCATGCGGCGGCGCTGCTCGGCCGGCAGGAGGTGCAGAGCCTGGTCGAGCACGCCAACAAGATCTACCCGAAGCTGATCGAGGATCTCGTGCCCAAGGTGGTGACGATCCCCGTCCTGCAGCGCGTGCTGCAGGGCCTGCTCGAGGAGGGCGTGCCGGTTCGCGACCTGCATACGATCATCGAAGTGCTGGCCGAAACGGCGCCGCGCACGACCGACCCGCAGGAGCTTTGCGCCGCCGTGCGCAAGTCCCTCGGGCGCGCCATCGTCCAGCAGATCTTCGGCCAGGGCGACGAGTTGCCGGTCATTGCGCTCGATCCGGAGCTGGAAAAGCTGCTGGGGCAGGCCTTCACGGGTGGCGAGGCGGCGGCGCTCGAGCCGGGCCTCGCCGAGACCTTCCTGCGCGAATCCGCGCAAGCCGCCAGGCACCAGGAAACCCTTGGCCAGCCGCAGGTGCTGCTGGTACCCGATCGCCTGCGCATGCCGCTCGCACGCATGCTCAAGCGCGTTCTTCCGCAATTGCGCGTCCTCGCGCACGCGGAGATTCCTGATTCGAGAACCATCCGTGTGAGTTCCATAGTCGGAGCCAGAACATGAAAGTGAAACGCTATGTCGCCGCCAGTTCGCGCGAGGCCCTTGCCCTGGTCAAGAGCGAGCTTGGGCCGGAGGCGATCATCCTCTCGAACCGGCCGGTCCCGGGCGGGGTCGAACTTCTGGCGCTGGCGCAGGCCGACGTCGCCGGCCTCGTGTCGCCCTTGGACGAACCGAAAACCGATTACCCGGCGCAACCGGCGTTCGCCAAGCGTCGTCCGGATTTCCGGCGTGTCGGCACCGCGTCGCGCGAGGTCCGCACGCTGAAGGAGTTCGCCGCGCGCATCGATGCGCC
>CAZZDV010000270.1:0-5231 GCA_964652785.1 uncultured Bordetella sp. | reverse complement strand
CTCCGCGGGCGACTGCGGTTGCCGGTGCGAGGGGAACTACTTGCCCGGTTTGGCAGTCCACGTACCGATGGTGGCGGCAGTTCGAAGGGGGTGTTCATCCGGTCCGCCGAAGGCCAGCAGGTTCGCGCGGTGGCCCCTGGCCGGGTGGTGTTTGCAGACTGGATGCGCGGATTCGGAAATCTTCTCATCGTGGACCACGGGGAGACCTACCTTTCGGTCTACGGCAACAACGAGGCGCTGCTGAAACAGCCGGGCGACGCGGTGTCGACCGGTGATGCGGTTGCCACCGTCGGGAGCACGGGTGGCAGCGCCGAAACGGGCTTATACTTTGAATTGCGGCATCTCGGGAAGGCTTTCGACCCACTGCGCTGGTCGAACCTCAGGTAGATCCGTATCCAGGAGCGAACGACATGGGCGGTAACAGGGGCAGCAGAATCAGACAGATCGGGCTGGTGTTTGTCGGCGTGATCGCCGGCGTGCTGGTCAGCCTCAACTTCCAGGCGATCGCGCAGCGCGACCGCTCTCCGCTGCCGATCGAGGAGCTGCGAGCATTCACCGAAGTGTTCGGCGCCATCAAGGCCAACTACGTCGAGCCTGTCGAAGACAAGAAACTCATCAGCGAAGCCATCAACGGCATGCTCACGGGCCTCGACCCGCACTCGGCCTATCTCGACGCCGACGCCTTCAAGGAGCTTCAGGTCGGCACCCAGGGCCAGTTCGGCGGCCTGGGCATCGAAGTCGGCATGGAAGACGGCTTCGTCAAGGTGGTGTCGCCGATCGAGGACACCCCCGCCTACCGCGCCGGCGTGAAGCCCAACGACCTCATCATCAAGCTCGACGAGACGCCGGTGAAGGGCATGGCCCTCAACGACGCAGTCAAGAAGATGCGCGGCAGGCCGAATACGAACATCACGCTGACGATTTCGCGCAAGGGCGAACCGCAGCTCATCGTCATCACGCTTACGCGCGCGGTAATCCGCGTGCAGAGTGTGAAGTCGAAACTCATCGAGCCGGGCTACGGCTACGTGCGCGTGTCGCAATTCCAGGAATCGACGGCCGAGAGCCTCGTGAAGGCGATCGACAACATGTACAAGCAGGGTCCCCCGCTCAAGGGGCTCGTTCTCGACCTGCGCAACGACCCGGGCGGCCTCCTGTACGGTGCGGTTGCGATCTCGGCCGCTTTCCTGCCACAGAAGAGCCTGGTCGTCTCGACCGACGGGCGCACCGAGGATGCCAAGCGCAAGTACTTCGCATCGCCCGATGACTACCTGCGTGGCGGCGGCCGCGACGATTTCCTCAAGAGCCTGCCGGCGGCTGTGAAGACTGTGCCGATGGTGGTGCTGGTCAACGGCGGCTCGGCTTCGGCCTCCGAAATCGTGGCCGGTGCTCTTCAGGATTACAAGCGCGCCACGGTGATCGGGACGCAGAGCTTTGGCAAGGGCTCGGTGCAGACGATCATGCCGCTGGGCAACAGCACGGCGATCAAGCTCACCACGGCGCGCTACTACACGCCGAGCGGACGCTCGATCCAGGCCAAAGGCATCACGCCCGACATCATTGTGGAAGAGCCGGGCTCGAGCACGACGCGCCTGCGCGAAGCCGACCTGACGCGCCATCTCATCAACCCGAGGGACAAGGAAGCCGCCGAGAAAGAGGCCGCCGAAGCCGCCGAGCGCGCTGCAGCCGCGGCCAAGCGCCAGAACACGCCGGACGATCCTTCACGCAAGCCCATCGAGCTCGGCTCGAAGGACGACTTCCAGCTCGCGCAGGCCATGAATCACCTCAAGGGCAACCCGGTCGTCGGCCAGCCGCCCAAGACGGTGGCCGCCGATACCAAGGCACCCGGCGGCTGACCTTCCGGACGCAGCGCTGTGCATGATGCGCAGCTGCTGCGCTACAGCCGCCATATCCTGCTCGACGAATTCGGCGTCGAGGCACAGCAGCGGCTTTCCACCAGTCATGCATTGATCGTCGGCGCGGGCGGCCTCGGCTGCCCCGCTGCGCTGTATCTCGCGGCCAGCGGCATCGGCCGCCTGACCATCGCCGACGGTGACAAGGTCGATGCGACCAACCTGCAGCGCCAGATCCTCTATCGCGACAAGTCGATCGGCGCGCCCAAGGCCGACTCGGCGCGTAACGCGCTACACGAAGTGAATCCGGAGGTCGAGGTGATTGCGCTCGGCGAGCGTCTCGAAGGTGGGGCGATCGAGCACGCCGTCGCCTCCGCGGACGTGATCCTCGATTGCACCGACAACTTCGCCACGCGTCACGCGCTCAATCGTGCCTGTGTAATGCATCGCAAGCCGCTGGTGTCCGGGGCCGCCATCCGTTTCGATGGGCAGCTCGCGGTCTTCGACCTGCGCCGCGCGCAGTCGCCCTGCTATGCGTGCCTGTTTCCTGAAGATGCCGCGGCGGAGGACGTAGCCTGCGCGGTCATGGGCGTGTTCTCGCCGTTGACCGGCACGATCGGCGCGCTACAGGCTGCGGAAGCGATCAAGCTCCTGTGCGCGATCGGCAAGCCGCTCGACGGGCGGCTGCAGATGTTCGACGCGCTCGATGGAGAGTGGCGCACCGTGCGTGTGCCTAAGGATCCGGAGTGCCCGGTCTGCGCGCCGCAATCCTGAAGATTCATTTCCCGGAACCCGCTTGCTGAGCGGTCCTCCGGGCAATTGACATTCCAGTTCTGGAATAACGCCTGACGGCTAGCCGATGTAGCGCCAGTGGCCGGCGAGCGACTCGGAGGGCTTCTTGGAGAAGCCGCTGTGCGCGTAGGAGTGCAGGCAGCCGATTGCATAGCGCGTTAGAGCGGCCGCATGCGCCGCCGGGTCCATCGCCTGGTTGCCCGCCGTGGTCCCATCGCCGCCGCCTGAATCGGGCGCATCGTGCGCAGCTGCGAGCTTGAGCGACTGCTTGAGCGTCGACTCGAAGCGCTCGAAGAACTGGTTCATGCGCGCCTGCAGCCGCTCGTGCTCGCCGACCAGCGCCTCGCCGGTGAGTACACGCACCATGCCGGGATTGGTCTCGCCGAACGCGAGCAGCGTTTCGATCAACCGCGGCGCCTGGCGGCGCACGTCGGCTTCTTCTTCGGCAATACGGTTGGCCAGCGAGAAGATCGACGTCTCGATGAACTCGATCAACCCCTCGTACATCTGCGCCTTGGAGGCGAAATGCCGGTAGAGCGCGGCCTCCGACACGTCGAGCTTCTCGGCGAGCGCAGCGGTCGTGATCTTTTCCCAGCGCGGCGATTCGAGGATGCCTGCGAGCGCCTTGAGGATCTCCAGGCGCCTTTCGCCTTTCCTGCGTTCGCTTTTTTCGCGCGGCATTTCGGGATGGACGGTTGCGGGACGCGAGATTGTATCGCTAGGAGAGGGTAACGGGGGAACCTGGGTTCCCCTGTTCTTGCGTCGGGGTAACGGGGGAACCTGGGTTCCCCTGTGCCTAACTTCGAAAAACGGCGCGCGGCAGTTCGAGGACCGATGAGACACGCAGGTCCACGTAGCGAGGCTTGGCCACGCCACCAGCGACCCACACCGTGGCGATGCCCAGGCGTTTCGCGGCGCGCAGGTTCTCCAGCATGTCGTCGACGAAAACGCAGCGATGCGGATCGAGCTTGTGGGTCCGCATCAGCACATGAAAGCCGGCAGACGAGGGCTTGGGGCGGTAGCGCGTACTTTCGATCGAGTACACCGCGTCGAAGTAGCGCCGGAGGCCCATCGCGCCGAGCACCTGCTCGACGTAGTGCCGCGGCGCGTTCGAAAACACCAGCTTCGTGCCGCCTAACCGTACGAGCGCGTGGCGCAGCGCGTTCTCGTGCACGAGCATGTCGCCAAGTTCCGGAAACTGGTGAGTCGCGTGCAGAAACTCCCTCGGGTCGGTGCCGTGGTGGCGCATCAGGCCGGAGAGCGTCGTCCCGTACTTCGCCCAGAACCCGGAGCGGATCGTGTTTGCGCCGTCGTCGTCGACGCCGAACTTGCGCTTGATGTAGTCGTTGATCTGCACATGCATCGACGGGAAGATGTGCGGGCGCGCGTCGTGCAGGGTGTTGTCGAGATCGAATATCCACACCCGCCGCGACGCGGGCACACGGGCAATGCGCATTACACGATTGGCATCACTTCGAGCGGATCAGCGTGCCTACGCCCTGGTCGGTCAGCACTTCGAGCAGCAGCGCGTGCGGCACGCGCCCGTCGATGATGTGCACCGCCTTGACGCCGCTCCTCGCGGCTTCGAGCGCCGAGGAGATCTTGGGCAGCATGCCGCCCGAAAGCGCGCCGCTCGCGACCATCTCGTCGATCTGGCGGGGCGTCACGCCGGTGAGGAGCCGGCCCTGCGCGTCCAGCACGCCCGGCGTATTGGTGAGCAGCACGAGCTTCTCGGCGCGCAGCACCTCGGCGAGCTTGCCGGCGACCAGGTCGGCGTTGATGTTGTAGCTCTCGCCTTCGTGGCCGACGCCGATCGGCGCCACCACCGGAATGAAACCGCCGGCCTCCAGCGCCGTGATCACCGAAGGCTCGATCGACTCGATCTCCCCGACCTGGCCGATGTCGAGCAGCTCCTCGGGCTTGTCTTTCGAGGGCATCAGCAGTTTTCGCGCGCGGATGAACGCCCCGTCCTGCCCGGTCAGCCCGACCGCCTTGCCGCCGGCCTTGTTGATCAGCGTGACGATGTCCTTGTTGACCGCTCCGCCCAGCACCATCTCGACCACGTCCATGGTCGCGGCGTCGGTCACGCGCATGCCCTGCACGAACTCGCTCTTGATGTTGAGCTCGGTGAGCATCTTCTCGATCTGCGGCCCCCCGCCGTGGACGACGACGGGGTTCATGCCCACGAGCTTGAGCAGCACCACATCGCGCGCGAAATCGGCCTGCAGCGCGGCATCCACCATTGCGTTGCCGCCGAATTTCACGACGATCGTCTTGCCGTGGAAACGGCGGATGTACGGCAGCGCCTCGGCGAGGATGCGCGCCTTGTCCGGCGCCTGGGCGTTCGATTGCGGATTCTGCGAGGAAGAGTTCTGTGTCATGGCGGAGGCGATTCTAAGGGAAAGCAAACAAAAAAGGGCCGGCGCATCGGCGCCGGCCCTTCCCTGTCCTGCCGCGCTGGCCCTGCAGCCAATGCGCCCGTTACTGGATGCTGATGTGCTTGCGCGCGGCAGCGGCTTTCTTCGGCAGCGTCAGCTCGAGCATGCCGTCGGAGAATTTCGCTTGCGCAGTGGCATCGTCGATGTCCTG
>CAZZDV010000269.1:0-5233 GCA_964652785.1 uncultured Bordetella sp. | reverse complement strand
CCGCTTTTCAGTTCCATGGATTCCCCCTCAGTGGACCGGGGGAGCATTGTAACGGCCGCTGGAGGCGGGTTACTGCTTGCGGGTCGCTGCCGATCCGTCGGGTTTGAGCGCGCCGATGACGGGCACGCCGCGCTTGGGCGTCGGGTCAATGTCGCTCGCGGGCGCGCGGCCGAGCTTGACCTCGATTTCGCTGAAGCTCACGTGGATGCCCTGGCACTTGGATCGCTCGGAGCGCACCTCGTCGGCGCCGGCAGCCTGCGCGCCGGCGAAATGGCTCTTGGCGGCGTCGCGCTCGACCGGCGTTGCGCTCGACGAGCCAATCATGGTCAGCAGGCGTTCCGAAGTCTTGCGGACGCGATCGGGGTTGATGCCGCAGGCCCTTGCGGCCCCGACGATGCGCCCGCCCAGTTCGGCCGCCAGCTCGACGTTCGACTGCGCCCATGCGGTCGCCGGCGCAGCGGAGATCCACAGGCCGCACGCCAGTCCGAACAGTCCAGTAGCCACTCTTTTAAGCATCGAATCCGCTTGGGGTTCGCCTTGGAACGGGGGCTATTGTCGCTCATGGCGACTGGACAAATTGCAAAACTCTATCAGGCCCCGTTTCAGGCCGATTTCGTCCCGCTCAGCGAGGATACGAGCCGTTATTGCAATCGACAGTCGTGCCGTTCACATACTCGGGAGATTGCGTCCCCAGCCACAGGATCGTGGCCGCGACCTCGTCCGGCCTGGCGGCCCTGCCTGAGTAAACGGTGCGGGTCACCATGTCCTTGCGAGACTGGGGCAACTGCTCGTACATGTCCGTGTGCGTCGGGCCGGGCGCGACCGCGTTGACGAGGACGCCGTGGCGCCCAAGCTGGGTTGCCCAGCTTTTTGTCAGGTTCAGGAGGCCCGCCTTGGTAATGCCGTACCAGAGGTCCGGATGACCGGTAAAAGCCGCGACTGAGCCCACGCTCACGATGCGTCCCCGGCCGCGGGCCGTCATCTGTGGTGCAAGTGCAGCAATCAGCGCTACCGGGGCTTCGAGGTTGACCGCGAGGATCTCGCGCTTGTGCGCCTCGGGGATCGATTCGTAGGGGTCGCAATACAGCACGCCGGCGTTGTTGATGAGCGTGTGGATGTCGCCCAGCCGGCCCACGAGGGCGGGGATCCCCGCGATGTCGGTGAGGTCGTATTGCACGCGTTCGACATGCCCGGTTGCGTCGAACTTTCCGAAATCCTTATCGAGCGCGATCACGCGCCAGCCGGCCCCGAGGAACGCTTTCGTCGTGGCCAGGCCGATGCCGCGGGCCGCGCCGGTGATCAGTGCCGTATTCATATAGCGCGGATTCTAACGGCTAGAATCGACGCTCCACTCAAAGGGGGCGGCCATGGCAGAAGCGATGTACTGGAAGGAAATCACCGTCCACTGGGGGGAATCCGATCCTTTCGGCCTCGTGTACTACCCGCGCATCGTCGCCTGGTTCAACGAGACCGAGCACGAATTCTTCCGCACCATTGGCTTTCCCATCGACCAGATGATCCGCCAGGATCGCACCACGTTCGTCATGGGCGAGATCCACTTCCGTTTCATCGGGCCGGCGGCGTATGGCGACCGCATCGCGACCACGATCTCGCTCGCCAAGATCGGCGAGCGCACGCTGCACTGGACCTGCAAGGCACGCAACGCCGTGACCAGCGCGCCGGTCACCGAAGGCAAGGCGACGCGCGTCTACGCGCGAATCAACGAGGACGGGACCCTCAACTCGGAAGTGATCCCGGACAGGATGCGCAAAGCGCTGATGCAGTCCGGTCGACTGACCCACCTCGAGCAGAAGATCGAGAAGGAACCGGAATACCGCCATCCGACCGCGGCGCGCAAGCCCCGCAAGGCGAGCAAGGCGAGCAAGACAAGCAAAGCCGCGAAGAAGCGCTAGGCCGGGGCGGCACCGGGCGGCGTTGCGTTACCCGATGCCGGGCATCGAGAAGTCGGCCACCTTGAGCTCGCGGATCACCTGTTCTTCGTGCGCGGCCGTCAGTTCGGTCAGCGGCGGGCGGACCGTCTTCCATTGCGGGTCGTTGCCGAAGTGCGCGATGATCGCCTTGAGCGCGGGAATCATCGGCACCTTCTGCACGATGTTGCGCGTGGCGGTGATCCCCGCCTGGAGCTTGTCGGCTTCGGCCCCGCGCCAGTTGCGGTAGACGTTGTCGATCGGGCCGGGATTCACGTTGCCGGTGGCCGTGATGCAGCCTTTGCCGCCGTTTCGCATGTTGTCCAGCAGGAAAACCTCGCTGCCGGCGAAGACGTCGAAATTGTTCTTCGCGAACGCATCCAGCATGGCCTTCGTGTTCGACCAGTCGCCGGATGAATCCTTCACGCCCGCCACGATGCCGGGATACTTGCCGAGCAGCCGCTCGATCAGGCCGAGCGTGATCGGCACATTCGAGACCGGCGGGATGTGGTACAGGTAAAGGCGCAGGCGATCGTCGCCGACGCGCTCGATGACCTCGGCGAAGTTGCGGTAGAGGCCTTCGTCCGAGACGCCCTTGTAATAGAACGGCGGCAGCATGAGCACGCCGCCGCAGCCGAACTTCACCGCGGCCTGGGTCAGCTTCACCGAATCGGTCAGCGCGCAGGCGCCGGTGCCGGGCATGAGCGCCGCGGCGGGCACGCCGCCCTTGACGAGGGCATCGAGCAGCTCGAGCTTCTCGTCCACCGACATCGAGTTCGCTTCGCTGTTGGTGCCGAACACCGCGAGGCCCGAGCAGCCGTTGCGCATGAGCCACTTGCAGTGGCGCACGAACCGGTCGGTGTCGGGCGAGAGGTCCTTGCGGAAAGGCGTGACGACCGGCGAAAGCACGCCGGAGATGCGTTGGGCTGCGGGCATGGAGGGGCTTCTTTGCTAAAAGGGTTGGGCGCCGCTTACTGCGGCTGGATGTTGGCCTGCTTGACGATGCGGCGGTAGACGCCGGTCTCGTCGCGTACGAACTTCGAGAACTCGTCGGGCCGCATCGGCACCGGCGCGATGCCGAGCTTGGTGAACTGCTCCTTCACTTCGGGCAGCTGCAGGATGGAAGCGACCTGCGCATTCAGCTTCTGCACGACCGCGGGCGGCGTTCCCGCAGGCGCCCACATGCCGAACCACAGCGTCATGTTGTATTCGGGCAGGCCCTGCTCGGCGATGGGCGCCACCGCCGGCAGCACGTCCGCGCGGCCCTTGGTCGACACGCCAAGCGCGGTGAGCTTGCCTTCCTTGACCAGGTTGATCGCGGCATTGATCGGCGCCATGTAGAACGCGGTGCGCCCGGCGAGCGCGTCCTGGATCGCGTCCGGCGAGCCCTTGAAGGGAATGTGCAGCATCTTCACGCCCGCGAGGTCCGCCACATACTCGGCCGCGAGGTGCGTCGAGGTACCAATGCCGGCGGAGGCGAAAGGGATCTCGCCGGGCTTGGCCCTGGCCGCGTCGAGGAGCGCCTTGAGGGTCTTGTACGGTCCGGTCGGCGAAGTCACCATCACATACGGCGTCATGCCGAGGATCGCGACGTCGATGAGGTCCTTCGACGGGTCGTAGGGCAAGCTCTTGTAGATCGCAGGGTTGGCCGAATGCGAGGACGACTGCACGAGCAGCGTGTACCCGTCCGGGTCGGCCTTGACCACGGCCTGCGTGCCGATGATGCCGCCGGCGCCGGGCCGGTTCTCCACGACGATCGGCTGCTTCCACGCATCGGTCATGTGCTTGGCTATGATGCGCCCCGCGATGTCGGCCCCGGAGCCCGGCGTGAGCGGGATGATGAAGCGGATCGGCCTGGTCGGAAAATCCTGCGCAAGCGTCTGCAAGGGCGAAAAGGCCGCAAGCGCGGCGAACGCAGCGGTTGCGAGGGTGGCGAGGGTTTTCACAGCCTGGCGTCCACTGGGTCGATTGGTCTTTACTGTGCCGGTCATGAAGGGGGTCTCCGTTTTGGTCTTGTGGGTTACATGTACAGCCGGGCGAGGTCCTGGATCGACTTCGCCTCGGGGTATTTGTAGAGCAGCTCGAGCCAGCGCGCGCGCACGGTCTTCAAGCCGCGCAGGTCGATGCCGAGCGAATCGGCTTCTTCCATGGCGAGCGTGATGTCCTTGACGAGGTGCTTGGGGTAGAAGCCCGCGGTGAAATCGCCGCGAAAGGCCTTGGCGGCCTGGATGCGCAGCGCCTTGGAATCCGCAGTGCCCGTCTGAAGCGTGGAAAGCATGAGCTCGCCGTCGAGCCCCGCCTTGCGCGAGAAGAACAAGCCCTCGATCGCGGCCAGCACGTTTTGCGACACGATGACCTGGTTCACCAGCTTGGCGCGCTGGCCTTGTCCGGCGGCGCCGAAATAGACGATCGTCTTTCCCATCCTGGCGAGCAGCGGCTGCGCGGTATCGAAGTCGGCCTTGTCGCCGCCGACCATGATCGTCAGCGTGCCTTCGGCCGCGCCCTGCTCGCCGCCGGTGACCGGCGCGTCGATGGCGCGCAAGCCCTTCGCCTTGGCTGCAGCGTGGATGCGCTCCGCGAGTTTGGGGCTCGAGGTGGTCATGTCGACGAGCAGCGCACCCGACTTGGCCGACTCGAGCACGCCGCCCTTGCCGAAATAGACTTCCTCGACATCCGGCGGGGCGCTCACCATCGTGATGACTGCGTCTGCGTTGCGGCAGGCATCCGCGATGGTCGTGGCGCGTCGCGCGCCCTTGGTCACCAGCGGCTCGGCCTTGTCCGGCGAGCGCGAGTACGCGGTGAGCCCGAAGCCGCCGGCCAGCACGTTGGCGGCCTGGCGCACCCCCATGATCCCGATCCCGATGAATGCTGTCTGCATGGTCTGATGCCCTTGGAGCGAAGGTGTAAATAGCAAGAAGGCGTGATTATGCGCGTGGGGCGTAGGCTGGCAAACACCTTGAAGCGAACTGCCCCCGGGGCGGGTGCGCCTCTATCGACTCCGGGTAAACTGCGCGCCTCCGGACTTTACGCATCGACCCGCCCCATGCCCGATTTTTCGAATGCGGTAAACATCGGCGACCTGCGCGAGTGCGCCAGGCGGCGCCTGCCACGCGCCATCTTCGATTTCTTCGACGGCGGCGCCGAGGACGAAGTGGCCCTGCGCGACAATCGGGCCGCCTACGAGCGCGTGCGTCTCGCGCCCCGGGTGCTGCGCAACGTGAAGAGCATCGACATGTCGTGCGAGATCCTCGGCGGCCCGTCCAGACTGCCGCTGGTCATCGCGCCGACCGGCGGCATCGGCATTG
>CAZZDV010000268.1:0-5258 GCA_964652785.1 uncultured Bordetella sp. | reverse complement strand
TGAATCGGCCCTGATCCTCAAGATCATGGCCGTCCTGGCGGGCATCGCCGCGGCCGGCGCGGTGGCGTGGTTCACGGCGCCGGGCAGGGAGTTCGTCGAGTACTCGCGCGAGGCGATCGTCGAGGCGAAGAAGGTCGTCTGGCCGACGCGCAAGGAAACGATCCAGACGACCGCGGCGGTATTCGCGTTCGTCTTTGTAATGGCGGTATTTCTCTGGATGAGCGACAAGACGCTCGAATGGGTCCTCTACGACATCATCCTGGGGTGGAAAAAGACATGACGGCAAAAGAAGTGACGACGGCAACCAATAAGCGCTGGTACGTGGTGCATGCCTATTCGGGCTTCGAGAAATCGGTCCAGCGCGCGCTCGAGGACCGCATCACGCGCGCGGGCATGCGCGACATGTTCGGCCAGATCCTCGTGCCGGTCGAGGAAGTCGTCGAAATGAAGGGCGGCCAGAAGCACATGTCGGAGCGGAAATTCTTCCCCGGCTACGTGCTCGTCGAGATGGAAATGAACGACGACACCTGGCACCTGGTGAAGAACACCAACAAGGTGACCGGATTCGTCGGCGGCACCGCCACGAAGCCCTCGCCGATTCCGCAGCGCGAAGTCGACGCGATCATGCAGCAGGTGCGGGAGGGCGTCGAAAAGCCCAAGCCCAAGGTGCTGTTCGAGGTGGGCGAGCTGGTGCGCGTCAAGGACGGCCCGTTTACCGACTTCCAGGGGTCGGTCGAGGACGTGAACTACGAGAAAAGCCGCCTGCGCGTGGCGGTCACGATTTTCGGGCGCTCGACTCCGGTCGAGCTCGAATTCGGACAGGTGGAGAAAGCCTGACCGGCAGTGACAGCAGTCCGTTTTTCAACCGGGGAGAGCGCGGTAATTCCGTGCTCGCTTGAACCCAACAGGAGAGCCACATGGCAAAGAAGATCGTCGGCTTCGTGAAGCTGCAAGTGCCGGCGGGCAAGGCGAATCCCTCGCCGCCCATCGGTCCCGCGCTTGGACAGCGCGGCCTCAACATCATGGAATTCTGCAAGGCGTTCAACGCCCAGACGCAGAAAGTAGAGCCGGGCCTCCCGCTCCCCGTGGTGATTACCGCGTACGCGGACAAGAGCTTCACGTTCATCATCAAGACGCCGCCCGTCTCGGTGCTGATCAAGAAAGCTGCGGGACTCGAAAAGGGCAGCCCGCGCCCGCACACCGACAAGGTGGGCAAGATCACGAAGAAGCAGGTCGAGGACATCGCCAAGGTGAAGATGCCCGACCTCAACGCCGCCACCCTGGATGCGGCGATGAAAACCGTCGCGGGCAGCGCCCGTTCGATGGGCGTCATCGTGGAGGGGATGTAACCATGGCCAGGATCTCCAAACGCCGCCAGGCGCTCGCAGGCAAGGTCGACCACGCCAAGACGTACCCGGCCGTCGACGCAATGAAGCTCGTCAAGGACACCTCGACCGCCAAGTTCGACGAGTCGGTCGACGTCTCGGTCAACCTCGGCATCGATGCCAAGAAATCCGACCAGACGGTGCGCGGCGCAGTCGTGCTGCCGGCCGGTACCGGCAAGAAAGTGCGCGTGGCCGTGTTCGCTCAGGGCGACAAGGCAGAGGCAGCCAAGGCCGCGGGCGCCGACATCGTTGGATTCGAAGACCTTGCCGAGCAGATCAAGGGCGGCACGCTGGATTTCGACATCGTGATCGCATCGCCGGACACCATGCGCGTGGTCGGTCAGCTGGGCCAGATCCTCGGTCCGCGCGGCCTGATGCCGAACCCGAAGGTCGGCACCGTGACGCCGGACGTCGCCGGCGCCGTCAAGAATGCCAAGGCCGGGCAGGTGCAGTTCCGCGCCGACAAGGCGGGCATCGTCCAGTGCACGATCGGCCGCGCGTCGTTCACGCCTGAGGCGTTGAGCGAAAACCTGGTTGCGCTGGTGGAGGCGCTCAATCGCGCCAAGCCGGGCAACACGAAGGGCGTGTACCTCAAGAAGGTCTCCGTCTCGAGCACGATGGGCGTCGGCGTGAAGGTCGACGTCTCTTCCGTCTCGACGCAGCAGCAACAGCAGCAATAAAGGCTTTGGGCAGCCGTGTCTCCCCCGGGAGGCACGGTCGTCTAAGACCGTAGGGGCTTCGAGCGCATTTTTTTGCGCGTGTTTCGAGAGGCTTAATCAGGCAACCGCCCTACGCAGACGGTGTACCCCAAACAGGATGCAGCAGTCCTGAAGAACGGTCGCCGAGGTTGGGCCGCGGAAGTTTTGGATTGAAGCGCGGCCCGTTTCGCAACAGTTAGACCAGGAGGTAACCCCTTGGGCATGAGTCTGGAACAGAAGCAGACCGTCGTGTCGGAAATCACCGCGAAATTGGGCAACGCCCAAGCGGTGATCGTCGCGGAGTATCGCGGCCTCGACGTCGGTCGCATCACGGACCTGCGGGCCAAGGCGCGCTCTTCCGGTGTTTACCTGCGGGTGCTGAAAAACACCCTCGCGCGGCGCGCCGTAACCGGCACGCCGTTCGAGAAGCTGGCCGACCAGATGGTCGGGCCGCTGATGTACGGCATCGCGCAGGACCCGGTGGCAGGCGCCAAGGCATTGTCGGAGTTCGCCAAGGACAATGAGAAGTTCGTAATCAAGGGCGGTTCGATGGCCAACACCCTGATGTCCGCCATGGACATCAAGACGTTGGCGTCGATGCCCAGCCGCGAACAGCTCATTGCCACGCTGCTCGGCACCATGCAGGCGCCGGTGGCCAAGTTCGTCCGCACCATGAATGAGGTGCCGACCGGGCTTGTACGCGTGCTCGCCGCAGTCCGCGACCAGAAAGAGAAACAGGCGGCCTAGCCGCCCCCAATCGAAACTTCAGCAGTTCTTCAGGAAACCACTTTTTCGGAGTTTGAACATGGAACGCGCACAGATCCTCGAAGCAGTATCGAACATGACCGTCCTCGAGCTCTCCCAGCTCATCAAGGACATGGAAGAGAAATTCGGCGTATCCGCCGCGGCTGCCGTCGCCGTTGCCGGCCCGGCCGCCGGCCCGGCTGCCGCCGCAGTTGAAGAGCAGACCGAGTTCACCGTGGTGCTGACTGCCGCGGGCGAGAACAAGGTCAACGTGATCAAGGCCGTGCGCGAGATCACGGGTCTTGGCCTCAAGGAAGCCAAGGACCTGGTCGACGGCGCGCCGAAGCCCGTCAAGGAAGGCATCAACAAGGCCGACTCGGACGCCATCGTCAAGAAGATCACCGACGCCGGCGGCAAGGTCGAGGTCAAGTAATCAGGCACAGCAGGCGGGCGGCCTGGGAACCTTTCCGGGCCGCGAGCCTCTTTTATACCTACCGATTCCCCTCAGAGTGCAAAACCAGAACGCCATCAAGCCCGCCGCGAGGCAGGGCCGCGTCCTGGTTTTGCCCTTTGCAAAGCATCAAGGGGCGCAGGGTCTTTCCCTTCGCCTTCACCATTGACCGGGAGCATTCATGACCTATTCCCTCACCGAGCGTAAGCGTATCCGCAAGAGTTTTGCCAAGCGGGCCGCGGTGCTGAACGTGCCTTTCCTGCTCGCCACTCAGCTGGAATCCTTTACCGCGTTCCTGCAGGCGGCGACCTCCGGGGAGTCGCGCAAGAACGAGGGTCTCCAGGCGGCGTTTACATCGATCTTCCCGATCAGCAGCCACTCGGGCAACGCGCGCCTCGAGTTCGTGAGCTACGCGCTGGGCGAGCCCCCGTTCGATGTCAAGGAATGCCAGCAGCGCGGCCTCACCTTCGCGAGCCCCCTGCGCGCCAAGGTGCGCCTCACGATCCTCGACAAGGAAGCGGCCAAGCCCACCATCAAGGAAGTGAAGGAGCAGGAGGTCTACATGGGCGAGATCCCGCTCATGACCACCACCGGCTCGTTCGTCATCAACGGCACTGAGCGCGTGATCGTCTCCCAGCTCCACCGGTCGCCGGGCGTGTTCTTCGAGCACGACCGCGGCAAGACCCACAGCTCGGGCAAGCTCCTCTTCTCGGCGCGCGTGATTCCCTACCGCGGCTCGTGGCTGGACTTCGAGTTCGATCCGAAGGACTTCGTGTATTTTCGCGTCGACCGCCGCCGCAAGATGCCTGTCACGATCCTGCTCAAGGCGCTCGGCTACACGCCGGAGCGGATCCTCAAGGAGTTCTTCGCGTTCGACACGTTCAACATCGACGCGCAGCACGTGCGCTTCGACCTGGTGCCCGAGCGGCTGCGCGGCGAAGTGGCGCGGTTCGACATCCTCGACAAGTCGGGCAAGCCGATCGTCGCCAAGGACAAGCGCATCACGGTCAAGCACATCCGCGACATGGATGCCGCCGGCATCAAGAAAATCGACGCGCCCGACGAGTACCTGCTCGGCCGTACGATCGCCCACAACGTGGTGAGCGCAGACGGCGAGATCATCGCCAACGCGAACGACGAGATCACCGAGACGCTGCTCGCCCAGCTGCGCGAGTCGAAAGTCACGAAGATCCAGACCCTGTTCACGAACGACCTCGACCAGGGCGCGTACGTTTCGCAGACCCTGCGCATCGACGAGACGGCGGACCTGAACGCCGCGCGCATCGCGATCTACCGCATGATGCGCCCCGGCGAGCCGCCGACGGAAGACGCGGTCGAGGCGCTTTTCAACGGCCTGTTCTTCGCCGAAGAGCGCTACGACCTCTCGTCGGTCGGCCGCATGAAGTTCAATCGCCGCGTCGGCGCGCCCAGCGAGTACAGCTGGCAGATCCGCCTCAAGAACGTCGCGCTGCCCAAGGAAGCCGAAGAGGCCGTGCGCGATTACTTCGGCAACGTGCCGGAGATGCACCTCAACAAGGTGAGCTTGGAGGGCATCGACAGCAAGGAAGCCGCGCAGGCGGCGGTCGACAAGATGTTCCAGGACCTCAAGTCCAGGGGTGTCGACAAGACCAAGCTCGAGGTCAAGATCGAACAGCGCCTTACGCTTTCGCCAAAGGACATCGTCGAAGTCATCCGCATCCTAGTGGAGCTGCGCAACGGCCGCGGCGACATCGACGACATCGACCACCTCGGCAACCGCCGCGTGCGCTCGGTGGGCGAACTCGCGGAGAACCAGTTCCGCGCCGGCCTCGTGCGCGTCGAGCGCGCCGTCAAGGAGCGCCTGTCGCAGGCCGAGTCCGACAACCTGATGCCGCACGACCTGATCAATGCCAAACCGATCTCGGCCGCGATCAAGGAGTTCTTCGGCTCCAGCCAGCTGTCGCAGTTCATGGACCAGACCAACCCGCTGTCGGAGATCAC
>CAZZDV010000267.1:0-5291 GCA_964652785.1 uncultured Bordetella sp. | reverse complement strand
CGCAATCGCGATTGCGAGGAGCGCTACGAAGGCAGGCGCTTTCATGCGGGCCGCTTGGGCGTCTCGCCAAGGATCACGCGGCCATCGACCAGCGTGTAGCGCACGCGCCCTGCCAGCTCGTACCCCATGAACGGCGTGTTCTTGCCCTGGCTCCTGAGCGCCTCGGGCACGACGCGGAAGATCGCCTGCGGGTCGAAAATTGCGAAGTCGGCCGGGGCCCCTGTTTCAATGCGCCCGGACTTGACGCCCAGCACGCGCGCCGCGTCGCTGGTCACCTTGGCCAACGCCTTGGCCAACGGGGTTTTGGTCTCGGTAGCCCACTTGAGGGTCAGCGGCAGCAGCAGTTCAAGCCCCGTGGCGCCAACCTCCGACTCGCTGAAGGGCATCTGCTTGGCATCTTCGTCCACCGGCGTGTGATCGGAGCAGATCACATCGATGGTGCCGTCAGCGAGGCCGGCACGCAGCGCATCCCGGTCGCGAGGGCTGCGCAGCGGCGGGACGAGATGACAATGCGAATCGAAGTAGCCGAGGTCCATCTCCGAAAGATGCACATGATGGATGCCGACATCGCACGTGACCGGCAGTTTCTCTGCCTTCGCCGCGCGGATCATCGCCACGCCGCCGGCAGAAGACACGCGGCATACGTGGAGCCGGGTCCCCGTGGCCCGCACCAGTTCGAGCAACCGGCCGAGCGCGATCGTTTCGGCCATCGCGGGGATGCCGGGCAAGCCCAGGCGGGTAGCGACCTCGCCGTCGTGCGCGACGCCATCGCGCGCAAGCGACAGGTCTTCGGCGCGCAGCCAAACGGCGAACCCGAACGTGCCCGCGTACTGCAAGGCGCGCCAGAGCACCTGCGTGTCGTCCAGCGGCACGTTGGCCTGCGTGAAGGCAAGGCAGCCTGACTCGGACAACTCGGCCATCTCGGTCAGGCGCTCGCCTTCGAGTTTGACCGTCAGCGCGCCGATCGGGTACAGGCGCGCATGCGCTAGCGACTTGGCGCGCCGGCGCAGCATGTCCACCAGCCCCGGCTCGTCCAGCGGCGGGTCGGTATCCGGCGGGCAGGCGAGGCTGGTCACGCCGCCGGCGATGGCCGCCTCCATCTCCGATTCGAGCGTGGCCTTGTACTCGAACCCCGGCTCGCGCAATCGCGCGCAGATGTCCACCAGGCCTGGCGCGACGACCAGCCCCTTAGCGTCGATGACCTGGTCGGCGCGCGCGTCGCGTGCAGCCGCGTCCAGCGCCGCGATGCGCTCGCCTTCGACAAGGACGTCCCCAATCGCATCGCGCCCGCTTGCAGGGTCTATGACGCGCCCGCCTTTGATGAGGATATTCATCAGTTGCCCGCGATGATGCTCATGACGGCCATGCGCACCGCGATGCCGTAAGTCACCTGCGGCAGGATCACCGAATGCGGCCCGTCGGCCACCGCCGAATCGATCTCGACGCCGCGGTTCATCGGGCCCGGATGCATGACGATGGCATCGGGCTTCGCAAGCGCCAGCTTGTCGGGGCTCAGGCCGTAGTACTTGTTGAATTCCTGCGCGCTCGGCAGCAAGGCACCGCGCATGCGCTCGTTCTGCAGGCGCAGCATCACGACCACATCGGCGCCGGCGAGGCCTTTCTTCATGTCGTGGAAGACCCTGACGCCCAGGCTTTCCACGCCGGTGGGCAATAGCGTCTGTGGTGCGATGACGCGTACTTCCGGGGTGCCAAGCGTGGTCAGGCCGTGAATCAGCGACCGGGCCACTCGCGAATGCAGGATGTCGCCGACGATCGCCACGGTGAGCTGCGTGAAATCCTTCTTGTAGTGCCTGATCGTGTAGAGGTCGAGCAGGCCCTGCGTCGGATGCGCATGCCGTCCGTCCCCCGCATTCACCACGTGCTCGTGCGGTTTGACGCTGCGCGCGATCAGGTACGGGGCGCCCGATGCGACGTGCCTCACGATGAAAATGTCGGCCTGCATTGCCGAGAGGTTGGCCACCGTGTCGAGCAGCGATTCGCCCTTTGTCTGCGAGGACGCAGCGATGTTGAGGTTGATGACGTCCGCTGACAGGCGCTTGGCCGCGATCTCGAAAGTGGTGCGGGTGCGCGTCGAGGCCTCGAAGAACAGGTTGAACACGCTCTTGCCGCGCAGGATCGGGACCTTCTTGACCTCGCGTTCGGTGACGCCGACAAAGGAATCTGCCGTGTCGAGGATCTGGGTGAGGACCGCCCGCGGCAGCCCCTCGATCGAAAGCAGGTGCTGCAGCTCGCCCGCGGCGTTGAGCTGCGGGTTATGCATCCTCGAGCTCCATGCTGAGACGGCCTTCGGCGCTGCGCTTGATCCGCAGACGCTGGCCGTCGGGCACCTCCACCTTGGTGCCGTAATGCTGCGCGAAGATGGGCAGTTGCCGGCCGCCGCGATCGGCCAGCACGACGAGCGTGATGCTGGCCGGCCTGCCGTAGTCGAAGAGCTCGTTCATTGCGGCGCGCACAGTGCGGCCGGTGTACAAGATGTCGTCCACGAGCAAGAGGTCGCGGCCCTCGACTTCGAATGCGATGCGCGTGCGCTTGGGGTCGTGGTGCAGGCCCTGCTTGTGGTAGTCGTCGCGATAAAAGGCAATATCCATGAGCCCGAGCGGTGTGGACAGCCCGAGCTGCGGGTGAAGCTTTTCCGCGAGCCATGCGCCGCCGGTGTACAGCCCGATCATGGCCGTGGACGGCTTGACCAGGGGCTTGAGCTCGGCGACGAGCTTTGCGCAGAGCGCTTCGGCGTCAGGAAGCGTGGTCATGGAAAAACTGCTGCAGGATGATCTGGGCGGCGGCCGAATCGATGCGCTTCTCGCGCAACGCGCGGCGCGCGCCGGTCTCGCGCAGGCCCGCCTCGGCTTCGACGGACGTGTAGCGCTCGTCAACAAGGCTGACCGGCAGGCCGAAGCGGCCCTCGAGCTGGCGCGCAAAACGCTGCGCGCGGCGAGTGAGGTCGTGCTCGGAGCCGTCGGCCGCGAGGGGCAGGCCGACAACGAGGTGCCGCGGCTTCCATTCGTCGATGACTTCGGCGATGGCCGCGAAGCGCAGTGCGGATTCTTCGCCGGAGATCTCGGTGAGGGGGTGCGCGAGGCCGATCATCGATTCGCCCACCGCCACGCCGATGCGTTTGATGCCGAAATCGAAAGCCACCACGGTGCCTGAGGCCGCCATGAGCGCCTCAGGCATGACCCGCATCTTCCGAGAGGCTCGCCAGGTCGATGCCGAGCAGCCTCAGCGCCGCCGGCAGCCGCTCGTCGGCCGGCGTATCGAAAAGGATCTTGTCGCCCAGCGCCTCGACGGAGAGCCACGCGTTCTGGCCAAGCTCGTGCTCGAGCTGCCCGGCAGACCACCCGGCGTAGCCGAGCGTGACGAGCAGGCGCTTGGGGCCTTCGCCTCGCCCGACGGCTTCGAGGATGTCCTTCGAGGTGGTGAGGCCGACGGCGTCCCGCACCTTGAGCGTGGACTGCCAGCTGCCGGTGGGCTCGTGCAATACGAACCCGCGGTCGGTCTGCACCGGGCCGCCGAAGTAGATCGGGGCATCGCCGATGGCGTCGTCGCCGATCGGCAGCGACAGCCGGTCAAAGAGCGAGCGCAGGGTCATGTCGAGCGGCCGGTTCACCACCACGCCGAGCGCGCCCTGGTCGTTGTGCTCGCAGATGTAGGTCAGCGTCCTCGTGAAATACGGATCCGCCATGGCAGGCATGGCGATCAGGAAGTGATGGGTCAGGTCGATCGCAGACATGGGTTCGAGGACATGCGCGGGCTATTTTACCCCGGGCCGGCCCTGTTGAGGCCTAGCGCGGTAGGCGCCAGGCCTCCTTTTTCTTCTCCTTTTCATCATCATCATCCCCGTCGCCGAACTCTTCGGGCACGAACATGCCCGACCCATCATCAGCAGCCCCGGGCGCGGCTTCCTGTTCCGGATAGCCTGCGGCCGTAAACGGCAGCATGTCGAACACGCTCGACGTCTTCACACCCATTTCGACCGCGAAACCGAAATTGATCTGCTTCGTAACGCTGTCGGTGTCGAATCCCAACTTGGAGGATTGATCGATCGAACCGAAGGTCGAAGACTGCACGGACGAGACCGAAGTCAACGCCGAGAGTTCAAGGGCATTGGATTGCAGGAAGACGGAACTGCCGCCCCCTCCGATAAACTGTCTCACCGAAGCACCGGGATTGAAGACCAGCGTGGAAGGGATCGACGGTGCGGAGAAGACGAGACTGATCCGCTGCGTCACTTGCAATCCCGCAGGCGTTACCAGAAGCTGGAGCGGGAAGGCGGACGTGCCGAGAAAGCCCGCACCGGTGATGACGATTGCGCCGGTCGTGCTAATGGTAAGCGGGAACGTGCTCGTGGCATGGTTGATGCTGATCAACCCGCCGTTCAGGCTCGTGAACGTGAGATTCGCAGCACCGCTCGCTGCGTCACCGATAACGATGGAAGCGGTGGATGCGTTCGATCCGCCTTGCAGGAAGCTCCCACCGGTAGTGACGTTGCCATTGAAGATCGACACGCCCAGCGCATCGGTCGTCAGGCTCGAAAGCGGTACGAGTGCGCCAATCGTGCTGCCGAAGAACGTGGTGCCCGAGCTGTTGATGACGAGACTTTGCGAGCCTCCCGGAGCGCTGTCGACGGCGCCGATGAAAATTGCATCGCCAGCGCCGGTATTGATCACCGTCGCGTTTCCGAGAGTCGTCGTGCCGGTGACGGTGAACGACCCGCCGTTCGTCGTCTCGGTGCTGTTGAACGTGACGTTCCCGTCCCAAAGCTGGTTGCCGAACGTCGTCGTATCGTGAGTGGAGATCGTCGACGCCTTCACCGACAAGCGGGTGAGCGGCGCGATGGCGCCGACGTTTGCGTCGAACGCAACGGCACCGCCAGTGCTGTCGATTGCGAGCGAGGTCGCGCCGTTGACGGTCCCGGTAAAGACTGCGCCGCCCGTTCCGGTATTGATGGTCGTGGGGCCGGCCAGCGTCGTCGCGCCGGCTATGGTCAGGGGACTGTTGGAAGTTATGTACGCACCATTCAGGGAAACGTTGTCACCGTAACTCTGCGCACCCGTTGTAGTGACATTCTGCATGCTGGAAGTGCCGCCGGCATTCGAGCTGAGCGAGGCAAGCGCGGTCGTGCTCCCAATCGCCGCCGCGAAAGTGGTCGCGCCGCTGTCATTCACGACGAGCGCATGCGGACCGTCGACGGTGCTTGCAAACGCAAGTCCCACGCCCGAGAGGGTGGTCGCCGCTCGCAGCGTCACTGCGTCCCCGTAGGTCTGGGCGCC
>CAZZDV010000266.1:0-5317 GCA_964652785.1 uncultured Bordetella sp. | reverse complement strand
ATCACGTCGCCGTCCGAAGTCTTGAACGGCTGGTAGGGCACGATGTTCGGGTGCAGGTTGCCGATGCGCTTGGGCGGGACCCCGGTCGAGAAAAAATTGGTGTTCTGGTAGGCGAGCAGCGCGATCTGCGAATCGAGCAGCGCGAGATCGAGGTGCTGGCCAATGCCTGTCTCCGCGCGATGTGCCAGCGCTGCACAGATTGCGATCGACGCATACATGCCGGTGATGATGTCGGCCACCGGCACGCCGGCGCGCTGCGGCCCGCCGCCGGGGGCGGAATCCGCCTCGCCGGTGACGCTCATCATGCCGCCCATGCCCTGCACCATGAAGTCGTAGCCGGGATGCTCGCGGTAGGGGCCCGTCTGGCCGAAGCCGGTGACCGAGCAATAGATGAGGCGCGGGTTGATCGCCTTGAGGTCGTCGTAGCCCAGGCCGTAGCGCGCGAGATCGCCGAACTTGTAGTTCTCGATCAGCACGTCGCTCAACCCGGCAAGCTCGCGCACGATCGCCTGGCCCTCGGGCTTGGAAATATTCAGCGAGACCGATTTCTTGCCGCGGTTGGCGGCCGTGAAATAAGCGGAGTCCTTGGAGTCTTTCCCGTCCTTGTCCTTGATCCATGGCGGGCCGAAAGCGCGCGAATCGTCACCGGTCTTGGGGCGCTCGACTTTAATGACTTCGGCGCCGAGGTCGGCCAGGTTCTGCCCCGCCCAGGGGCCTGCGAGCACGCGCGAAAGGTCGAGCACTCGGATATGCGACAACGGTCCGGCCATGGGTGTTCCTAGGGATTTTCTCAGGCCGGGATTATCCAACGGAATCCCGCGACCGCTCGCTTTCAGCCGGTGGCAGTGGCGTGCGGTTTCACGCGCAGCAGGTTGCGCACGTGGCGGGACGAGGCGATCGCGTGCTTGTGGGCGAACTCCTCGTGGTTGTTCTCGATTTCGTCGAGGTCGTAGACGTAATTGACCATGAACCCAGCCGCCTCGCGCAGGCCCTTGGGCGAGAGGTCCCCCAGCCAGTTGACCCGCTCGAGCCGGGCGCCGTTATTGAGGTGGAAACGCGCCACCGGATCACGCGGCTTGCCGGAGGAGTGCTTGGCCTGCAGCAGGTAGGTGGCCACGGCCTTGGAGAGCACCGGCCGCACCACAGCGTCGATGTCGGGTGCCCGATACCACTGCGGCTGCTCGATACCCTTGAGGATCTCGAGTTCCTCCACGGACAACAGGGCCTTGGCATCTCGCGCCAGCCACTGCGCGAAACCGGGGACCGGCGAGAGCGTGACGAACGTCTTTAGATGCGGCATCTCGCGCCGCAGCTCCTCGACCACCTGCTTGATCAGGAAATTGCCGAACGACACGCCTTGCAGGCCATCCTGACAGTTCGATATCGAATAGAACACCGCCGTGGTCGCGCGCTTGGGATCGATCGGCAGGCGCGAGACGTCTAGCAGCGGCGCGATCGCGTCGGGGATCGTCCTCGTGAGCGCGACCTCGACGAAGATCAGCGGATCGTCGACCAGCGTCGGGTGGAAGAAGCCGAAGCATTTGCGGTCCGGCGGATCGAGCCGGCCCCGCAGTTCGGTCCAGCCGCGGATTTCGTGGACGGCCTCGTAACGGATGATCTTCTCGAGGATCGAAGCGGGGGTCGACCAGTCGATGCGCCTGAGGTTCAGGAATCCCCGGTTGAACCACGACACGAAGAGGTGCCTGAAATCGGCGTCGACGCGCCTGAGCTCCGGATGGCCGGGCAACTTGCGGAGGACTTCTTCGCGCATGCGCACGAGCACTTCGGTGCCACCGGGGGCGAGGTTCAGGCGGCGCAGCAGTTCCTGCAGGCGCGCCTCGGCGGCCTCGTGCAGCTTGCGGGCGAGTTCCGGCCCGGGGTCGGCCTGGTACCTGGCGATCGCTTCCTCGATGCGCTTGGGATCGGCGGCGAATCGCTCGGCCAGCATGGTGAGGAACTGGAGCTTCACTTCCGCGGGTGCGCTGGTATAGGCCTCCAGCAATTCGCGGGCGCGGGCGACGCCGGACGCTTCGCCGCGCTCCGAGAGGAGGCCGTCGGCGAGCAGGGCCAGCTCTTCCTGGCGGGATGAAAACAGCCGGCTGAGGAATCGCGGAGCCATATCCGCAAATCTACCTCAGTGCGCGCGCGACCGCGACAGGCTGGCGGAATTTATTTGTAGCGCAGCGCGCTACTGACATTTCCCGGCACCAAGTCCAGTATTGGAGAGGCTCTCCGGTGCGTTCTACTGACATTTCCCTACCAGAGGCTGGCCACCATGCGGATCGCGATTGCATAGAGCATCACGGCAAAGATGATCCGCAACAGCTTGACCGGCATGCGTTGCGACACGCGCGCACCGGTCGGCGCCAGGAGCACGCTGGGCAAAACGATCAGCGCAAGCGCCGGCAGGTAGATGAATCCCAGGCTCCACGGCGGCAAGGGTCCGGCCTGCAGCCCGGCGAGTACATAGCCGACGCTTGCCGCCAGTGCGAGCGGAAAACCGATCGCGGAGGCTGTCCCGACTGCGCGCTTGAGCGGCACATTGCACCAGGTCATGAAGGGGATCGTCATGAAAGCCGCGCCGGCGGCAACGAAAGCCGCCAGGAAGGACGCGATCGCGCCGACGACCGCCAGCCCGCCCCGGCCGGGAAGGGCTCGCGTACCGCGGGGCTTCAGGTCGAAGAACATTGTCGTCGCGGCGTAGAAGATGAAAACGGCGAAGAAGATCGCCAGCGGCCGCCCGGGAATCCGACCAGCGACGAGGGCTGCGGCTACGGCGCCGAGCGCGAGCCCCGGCAGCATGCCGATCACGATTTTCCAGTCGACGCCGCCGCGCAACTGGTGAGCGCGAACGCTCGCGGCGGAGGTGAACGGGATCGTGGCCATGGCAGTCGCCAGCGCCATGTGCATCAGGTGCTCCGGCGGGAATCCGAACTCGGGCCCCTTGGCGCCGAACACGAAGAGCAGGATCGGCACGAGGATCATGCCGCCGCCGACACCGAGCAGGCCGGCCAGGAACCCGACCACCGCGCCGATCGCAAGATAGAGCCACCAGTACTCCACTCAGCGGCCCATCAGGTGGTCTACGAGCTGGGCGAACCCGGCGCCCGCCTCGGCGGAGGTCACAAAAGCCGGCGGCGGATCGAGCAACGTTTCGAAGCGACGCACGTTCGCGACCCCGACCGAGGCCGGGAAGTACGCAAACATTGGCGAATCGTTGGGCGAGTCCCCAGCGTAGGCGAACTGCTCCCGCGTCTGGTCGAGATCCGTTCCGAACCGCTCGCTGGCGAGCGTCTTTGCCATGCCGAGCTTGTCGTACTCGCCGAACCAGCCGTTGACATGGATCGAGCTGATCTTCGCGGTGAGGCCCTCGGCGCGCATGAGGTCGGCGATGCGCCCGGCCTCGGAGAGCGGCAGCGCCGGCACGTCCTCGCAGAAGTCGATGGCCAGGTCGGTCTCGCGATAGTGCTGGTCCGATGCGAGCGCGCATCCCGGCACCGCTGCGAGAATGCCCGCGCCGATCGAGGCAAGCCGCGCCCGGTTGGCAGCCCTCGTCGCATCATCCTGCAAGAAGCGCTTTTCGAGCAGCCTTGCCTTGGCGTCGTAGCAAAAGTAGAACGCGCCGTTCTCGCCGACCACGGCATCGACCGGCCACATGCGCGCGATGTGATCGCACCAGCCGGCCGGGCGGCCGGTGACGGCAACGGAAATCCGGCCGGCCTCTTTCCATCGCTCGAGGGCCGAGTAGGCCAGTGAGGTCAGCCGGCCCTTGGTCGTGAGGGTGTCGTCGATATCGAAGAACAGTCCGCGAATGCCCTGTGAGGGCAGTCCGGCGAGCGGCCGCATCAGCGCGGCATCCAGTGCGCGACGCGTTCGGCCTGCGCCGCCGTGAGGTGGAGCCCGGCTTTCGTGCGCCGCCACAGGACGTCTTCGGCCGCGCGCGCCCACTCGTGCTCGACCAGGTACTGCACCTCCCGCGAGTGCAGGCCGGCGCCGAAATGCTCGCCCAGGTCGGCTTCGGTGCGCGCGTCGCCAAGCACCGCTGCGGCAAGCGTCCCATGGCGCCGGAATACGCCGCCCAAAGTGTCCGCGGGCAATTGCGGATAGTTCGCGCGCAGGGTTTCGTAGGCGGCTTCGCGCGATCCCGCAAAATCGCTGCCCGGCAACCTCGCCTTGCCCGTCCATGCAGGCTTGAGTCCCGGGAAGTAGGGCGCCAGTTTTTCCATCGCATGTTCGGCGAGCCGTCGGTAGGTGGTGATCTTGCCGCCGAATACCGAAAGGACTGCCATCGCGCCCTGGTCGTCGTCGACGCGCAGCGTGTAGTCGCGAGTGACCGCGGATGGGTCGCTCGATCCGTCGTCGTAGAGCGGGCGGATGCCTGCGTACCGCCATACGACATCCGCAGGCGTGACCGCCTTCGACAGGTACCGGTTCACCGCGCGGCACAGGTAAGCGACTTCCTCGTCGCTCGCCTGCGGGCGGCCGGGGTCGCCCTCGACCGGCACGTCGGTCGTTCCGATCAGCGTGAAACAGCCTTCGTACGGGATCATGAACACGACGCGCTGGTCGTCGTTCTGCAGGATGAAGGCGTGGCCGCCTTCGTAGACTTTCGGCACCACGATGTGGCTGCCCTTGACGAGCCGCACGTTGTCCCGGCTCGGCTGGTGCAGGTGCCCGTTGAGGACCTCCTTGACCCAGGGGCCGGCTGCGTTGACAACGGCCCGCGCTGTCACGTTGCGGGTGTTTCCCCGGGCGTCCTTGATCTGCGCATGCCACGTGCCGTCTTGCCTTTGCGCGCTTACGCAAAGGGTTCGCGTGAGGATCTCGGCCCCGAGTCGCTTCGCATCGAGCGCATTCGCAACCACAAGGCGCGCGTCATCGACCTTGCAGTCGGAATAGATGAACCCGTTGCGCAGGCTTTCCTTGAGTCCCGCGTTGTAGGGCGGCCCGGCGAGGCTGATGCCCTCGGATCCCGGCAGCGAAGTCCGGCGGCCGAGATGGTCGTACAGGAAGAGCCCGACGCGGATCATCCAGCGCGGGCGCAGCTCGGGCACGTGCGGCATGATGAACCGCATCGGCGAGACGAGATGCCCCGCGATGTCGAGCAGCACCTCGCGCTCGGCCAGTGCTTCGCCCACGAGGCGAAACTCGTACTGCTCGAGGTAGCGCAATCCGCCGTGAATGAGCTTGGAGGACCACGACGAAGTGTGCGACGCGAGGTCGTCCTTCTCGACCACGAGCACCGAGAGGCCGCGGCCTGCCGCATCGCGCGCGATGCCGATGCCGTTGATGCCGCCGCCGACGACGAGGAGATCGC
>CAZZDV010000265.1:0-5340 GCA_964652785.1 uncultured Bordetella sp. | reverse complement strand
GCAACCCCGTCCTCCACCTCAATGCGTTGATCACCACCCTGCCCGATGCCCCCCCGCAAAAGGCCCTGCAGGATCTCGGTGAACAGGTGCTCCTCGAACACCCGCAGCTCGCCTCGCATCCACGCTTGCCCGACCATCGAGACGAGCGGCGCGGCCGTCTCCGTGACGAAACGGAACAGGCCGTCCCGCATCAGGGTCTGCGCGAGTTCCCGCCGCAATTGCGCCGTTTGATGGGTCTTGAGCAGGTAAAGGGCCAGGTCCTGGAGGACGCTTCGCTCGACCTCCATGCCTTCGTTGGCCAATGCCTCGAGCGCCTCGGAGGTGAGTCCCATCAACCGGCCGGGACGCATTCCCCGGTCCATCAGCCTGCGAACCAGCCTGAGCTTGGCGACCTCGGCATGCGAATACCGCCGCTCCCCGTATGGATTACGAGGCGGGCTGGGAAACCCGTAGCGCCTTTCCCAGACCCGGAGTTGGTCTTTCGAGACGCCGGTCTCGCGCTCGACCTCGGCGATACCGAGTAGCGTAGCAGTTACATTTGTTTCAATTGTCTTGGACAAAATGTTGACTTATCCCCAGTTAAGTCAGAATATACCTATATATCGCGTATTTGACTAGGACAAAATTGCGAATCGCTATCGTTGGCTCTGGTATTTCCGGCCTTGCCGCCGCCTGGCTCCTGCAGCCCAGGCACGAGGTCACGCTCTTCGAGTCGGGCAAGCGGCTCGGGGGCCATACCCATACCGTGGACGTCACGCTCGAGGGTGTTACCCACGGGGTGGACACCGGGTTCCTGGTCTTCAACGGGGCCACCTACCCGAACCTCGTGGCTCTGTTGGAACATTTGGCGGTCCCGGTTGCGCCGAGCGAGATGACCTTCAGCGTCGCCCTGGAGGACCCGGCAATCGAATGGGCCGGCACCAATCTCGACAGCCTGTTCGCCCAGCGCTCGAACCTCGTGCGGCCCGCCTTCCTGCGAATGCTGCGCGATGTGCTGCGATTCAACCGCGACGCGGCAGCCTGGGCCTGCCGGGTCGATTCAGACAACCTGGCCTCGGCGACTTCGATCGGCTCGTACCTCTCCGCCGGCGGATACAGCAAGGAATTTCGCGACTGGTACCTGATGCCGATGGCCGCCGCGATCTGGTCATGCCCGACGCACCTGATGCTCGACTACCCGTTCGCATCGTTTGCGCGATTTTTCCGCAATCACGGACTGCTCAAGGTCGTGGACCGTCCGCAGTGGTACACCGTGAACGGCGGTGCGCGGGAATATGTGAACCGTCTGGCGGCGACTCTCAGTGATGTGCGGCTGGGCACGCCCGTGCTGGCAGCCCGCCGTGACGCTGCCGGCGTCGCCGGCGTAGAACTGGCCTTTCGCGCATCGGAGGGGACGCGCACCGAGCGGTTCGACGCACTGGTGCTCGCTTGCCACAGCGACCAGGCGCTGCGCATCCTCGGCGACGACGCCACGGCGGCCGAAAAGTGCACGCTCGGCGCGATCCCTTACCAGCGCAACCGGGCCGTTCTGCACACCGACGAATCGCTGCTGCCCTCCAACCGGCGCGTCTGGTCCGCTTGGAATTACTCGGCCGGGCGCGACTCGCCGGAGGGCCGCCCGGTGAGTGTTCACTACCTGATCAACCGGCTGCAGCCGCTGCCCTTCCGGCAGCCGGTGATCGTGAGCCTGAATCCGCACCGCGAGCCGCGGCCCGAGTCGGTTATCGGCGAGTACGACTATGAGCACCCGGTGTTCGCACTGGGCGCCGAGGCCGCGCAGGCCCGGCTGCCTTCCATCCAGGGCGGCCGCCACACCTGGTTCTGCGGCGCGTGGACCCGCTACGGTTTTCACGAAGATGGCCTCGCTTCGGCCCTCGCCGTGGCGAGGTCGTTCGGAATCGAAGCGCCGTGGTCGGTCGGCAAACCCGCCGGCGCCCTGAAGCTCGCGGCCTGAAGCGCTAAGGACCAGGCGCCAATGGCTTCGGAACTCCTGTGCGGCACCGTCATGCACCAGCGCCTGCGCCCGGTCGCGCACCGCTTTGCGTACCGCGTGTTCTTCCTGCGGCTCAACCTGGCAACACTGGAGGCCGCCGAAAACCGCCTGTTCTCGCTCAATCGCTTCAACCTGGCGAGCTTTCATTTTCGCGACCATGGCGAGCGCGATGGCAGCCATCCGCTCGAGTGGATCCGCGCGGTGCTCGAGCGCGAGGGCCTCGGCGCGGCCGACGGCGAGGTCTGGCTGCACTGCTTTCCGCGCGTGCTCGGCTACGTCTTCAACCCCGTGAGCTTCTGGTTCTGCCACTCCCGCGACGGCGCACTGCGCGCCGTGCTCGCGGAGGTGAACAACACGTTCGGCGAGCGCCATTGCTACCTGCTCGCGCATCCCGATGGCCGCGCGATCGACGATGGCCAAGTGCTCGGTGCGCGCAAGGTCTTCCATGTCTCGCCCTTCCTGCCGGTGTCCGGGACTTACTCGTTCCGTTTCCGCGTGGCCGCCGGCGCGCGAATCTCGCGCATCGACTACCGCGACGGGGACGGCCCGGTGTTGCTCACGAGCGTTTCCGGCGTGCCGCAACCGCTCACGGCAAGCCGCGTGCTGCGAGCAGTCGCCGCGCACCCGCTGATGACCCTGGGCGTGATGGCGCGCATCCACTGGCATGCGCTTCGTCTGTGGGCCAGGCGCGTCCCCTTTTTCCACAAACCGACGCCTCCGCTGGAGGACTTAACCCGATGAACCCGATCACCTCGACCCTCGGCACCAAATGTTCAACTGCGCGCTCACCTGCTGCGCGCAGCTGGAAAGCCAACATCGCTGCCCGCATCGTCATCCGCATGCTCGAACGCATCGGCACCGGGCGCCTGCACGTGACCCTGCCTTCGGGCGCAAACCTCGCCTTCGGACCGGGCGGCGCGCAGGCCGAAATCGCGTTCAACGACTGGCGCGCGTTCGGCCGGCTCCTGCGCGGCGGGGACATCGGCTTTGCCGAGGGGTGGCTCGATGAGCAGTGGCACACGCCGGACCTGCCGGCGCTGCTCGAGCTGCTGGCGGCCAACCGCGAGACGCTTTCCGGGCCGCTCTACGGCAGCTTCGCGGGACGGATCTTCCACCGCGTGGCGCATGCGTTGCGCGCCAACACGCGCTCGGGCAGCCGGCGCAACATCGCCGCGCACTACGATCTGGGCAACGATTTCTACTCGCTGTGGCTCGATCCCGGCATGGCGTACTCCAGCGCGCTGTTCGCGCAGGGCATCGGTGCCGGGGCGCAAACGCTGGAATCTGCGCAGCGCGCAAAGTACGAGCGCATCCTCGAGCGCATCGCACCTGCGCCGGGAGCGCGGATCCTCGAAATCGGCTGCGGCTGGGGCGGCTTTGCCGAGCTCGCCGCGGCCGAGCAATGCCGCGTGACCGGCCTGACGCTGTCGCTCGAGCAGCTCGCCCACGCGCGGGCGCGAATGGCGGCCGCTGGGTACACCGAAAAGGCGTCGATCGAGCTTCGCGATTATCGCGACGAGCACGGCACCTACGATGCGGTGGTGTCGATCGAAATGTTCGAGGCGGTGGGCGAGCGCTGGTGGCCGGCGTATTTCGCCAAGCTTGGCGAAGTGCTTCGGCCGGGCGGCAAGGCCGTGATCCAAGCGATCGTGATCGACGACGCGCTTTTCGAGCGCTATCGCAGGGGCAGCGATTTCATCCAGAAATACATCTTTCCCGGCGGCATGCTCGCCGGCCCGGCGCGGATTCGCGACCTCGCGCAGCGGGCCGGATTTGTGATCGAGGACGAGTTCTCCTTCGGGCCGGACTACCGGCGCACCCTGGTCGCCTGGCGCGAGAAGTTCCTCGAGAACGCCGATGCGGTGCGCGCGCTGGGGTTCGATGAGCGGTTCATGCGCCTATGGGAGTTCTACTTCGCGTACTGCATGGCCGGGTTCGCGAGCCGCTCGACTGACGTCATGCAGTTCACGCTGGCCAAGCGATGAACCAGCGCGCCGCGCGTTTGGTGGCGGCGTTGCTTACGGTGGCGGCGTTGGTTACGGTGGCGGCGTTGCTTACGGTGGCGGCGTTGCTCACGGCACCCACCGCGGTGCAGGCGCAAGCCATACCCGAATCGCCGATGCCGGCGACGCTCGCCGAAGCCATGCCGGGCCTGCGGCAGGTCGGTGCGGGCGCATTCCGGTGGTTCGGGCTGAAAATCTACGACGCAACCTTGTGGGCGCAGAGCGCGCCGCCGGGATTCACCCAGCCTTTCGCGCTTTCGTTGCGATACGCGCGCAGCCTCAAGGGAACCGCGATCGCCCAGCGCTCGATCGAGGAAATCGAGCGCCTCTCGATCGGCACGCAGGACAAGCGCCGCGCCTGGTCTCAGGCGATGGAGAAGCTGTTCCCGGATGTCACCGAAGGCAGCACGCTCACGGGCCTGCATCTGCCGGGCCAGGGCGCGAGGTTCTTCCATGACGGCAAGCCGCTGGGCACCGTTCCCGATCCGGAATTCTCGCGCGCTTTCTTTTCGATCTGGCTCGATCCGGCGACCAGCGCGCCGGAACTGCGCGCCGCTCTCCTCGGCGGCCGGTGATCGTGGCCCTGCCGGCGCGGAACCTGCTCGCCTACGGCGCGCTCGGGCTGCCGCTGGCGGGGGCCGCGCTGCCGATCTATGTGCACCTGCCGAACCTCTACGGTGGCGCGCTTGGCATGAACCTCGCGCTGCTCGGGCTGGTGCTGCTCGCGGCGAGGCTCGCCGACGCATTCATCGATCCTCTCCTCGGCGCGCTGAACGACCGGCTGCAGCGCCCGAGATTGATGGTCGCGGCGGGGATCGTCCTGCTGGCGGGCGGCGTGATGCTCGCGTTCAATCCACCGCGCGCAGGCGACCTCGGCGGCGATCTGCTCTGGCTGTGGCTGTCGATTGCGTTGGTGCCTGTCTATCTGGGCTACAGCCTCGCTTCGATCAGCTACCTGGCCTGGGGATCGCTGCTGGGCGATACGCCGCACGAACGCACCCGCATCAGCGCCTTCCGCGAGGGGTTCGGGCTGGCCGGCGTGGTCCTCGCAAGTGTGCTGCCTGCGCTGCTCGCCGCGCGCATCGACGAGGGTCTTGCGCGCTTCAGCCTGCTGTTCGCGGTCGTGGCCGCCGTATGCGCCGCGCTCACGCTGGGCGCCGCGCCGCTGCCCCAGCGGTTGGCGGGCCGCATTGCGCCGGGCCTTCGCGCCATGCTCGCGCCGTTCTCCAACGCCGCGTTCACGCGGCTGTTCGGCGTATTCATGCTGAACGGCATCGCGAGCGCGCTGCCGGCGACACTGGTGCTGTTCTTTGTCGCCGACGCACTGCAGCTTCCCAATGAGGG
>CAZZDV010000264.1:0-5355 GCA_964652785.1 uncultured Bordetella sp. | reverse complement strand
GGGCAACGCGCGCGCGAAGATACCGCCCTGGTTGATGCCGATCGCGAGCGGCCCGGTGCGACTCAGCAGCCATTGCAGCCCGATCCTGATCCGGCGCGGCAGGCTTGCGAGGTCGTCATTGGTCGTGATGGGCTTGGTGCACTTGTACATGAGGCGCATCTGCAGGTGGTCCTGCAGGTTCTCGCCGACGCCGGGCAAGTCCTTGACGACCGGAATGCCGTGCGATTGCAAAAGCGAGCCTGGCCCCACTCCGGAAAGCTGCAATAGCTGCGGGCTCTGCAACGCGCCGGCCGAGAGGACGACTTCGCCATCGGCGCGCGCTTCCTTGTCTTCCCCGCCCTGGCGGTACCGCACGCCCACTGCGCGCGTACCCTCGAAGATCACGCCGGTAGCGTGCGCATCGGTCTGCACATTTAGATTTGCGCGATTGCGCACCGGCTTGAGGTATCCGGTCGCCGAGCTCGAGCGCAGGCCGTTGCGCGTGAAGAGCTGGTAGTACCCCGCCCCTTCCTGCTTCTCGCCGTTGAAGTCGTCGTTGCGCGGTATGCCGAGTTCCCCCGCCCCTTTCACGACCGCCTCGATCAGCTCGTGCTTCGCGGCGATGTCGGTGCAGGCAACCGGCCCGCCCGCCCCGTGGTACTCGCTTGCGCCGCGCGAATTGCTCTCGCTCTTGATGAAATACGGCAGCACATCGTTCCAGCCCCAGCCTTTGTTACCCCGCGCGGCCCACGCGTCGTAGTCCTCGTGCTGCCCGCGCACGAAGATCAGGCCGTTGATCGACGACGACCCGCCCAGCCCCCGCCCGCGCGGCCAGTAGATCCTGCGATCGTTCATGCCCGGATCGGGATCGGTATGGAAGCCCCAGTTGTAGACCGGGTGGAACATGGTCTTGCCGTAACCGATCGGGATGTGGATCCAGAGATAGTTGTCGCGCGGCCCGGCTTCGAGCAGCAGCACGCGATTCTTCGGGTCCGCGCTCAACCGGTTGGCGAGAACGCAGCCGGAAGAACCCGCGCCGACGACGATGTAGTCGTATGTCTCAGCCACGATTTATCAATTTATGGAATTTTTCGAGTCATTCAGTGCAACCCAGTATTGCGTTCGCGTGTTTGTTTGTCTAGCATCGGACGCGCTTGAATGGCCGCACAGACGGCCCGCGCAGAGGGAGCAGAGCTACAACAAACATCCATTCGCGGAGGAGCGAAAATGAAAATGAACTGGCAGGCCCGGTGCATCGCACTGGTATCAGGCGTCCTGATGGCGTTCGGCGCACACGCGCAGCAGCCCGCACCGATGAAGATGCGCATCCAGACCGCGGTGCCCTCCGCGAGCATCTATTTCGAGCTGCTGAAGAAATTCGGCGACCGCGTGGACAAGATGTCCAACGGCCGGCTCAAGATGGAGATCCTGCCCGATGGCGCGATCGTCCCGGCGTTCGAGATCCTCGACGCGGTCGACAAGGGCGTGGTCGAAGGCGGCTACGCCTGGACGCACTACTGGTCGGGCAAGCACCCGGCCGCGGGCCTCTTCTCCAACCCGATGGCCGGCGCCGGCGTGGGCCTCGACCAGCTCTCGCACATCGCCTGGATCTTCGAAGGCGGCGGCTACGACCTCTACCGCAAGCTCTACAGCGACATCCTCAAGGTCAACGTCGAGCCGCTTTTCATCCAGCCGATGGGGCCGGACCCGCTGGGCTGGTTCAAGCGGCCGATCAAGAGCGTCGCCGACTTCAAAAAGTTGAAGTACCGCGCGCCTCCCGGCATCACCGGCGAGATCTTCAAGGAAATGGGCATCACCGCGGTTGCCTTGCCCGGCGGCGAGATCGTTCCCGCGGCGCAGCGCGGTGTGATCGACGCGGCCGAGTGGATCGGCCCGGCCGACGACATCAACCTCGGCCTGCAGACGGTGTGGAAGCACTACTACCTGCAGGGCCTGCACCAGTCGACCGACATCGGCGAGGTCATCATCAACAAGGCCTTCTGGGCGAAGCTCTCGCCGGACCTGCAGGAGATGGTGCGCACCGCGGCCATGGCCTCGATGACCGAGACCTACACCTATAACGTCTATCGCAACGCGAAAGCGATCGTCAGGCTCAAGAACGAGTTCAAGGTCGAGATCCACGACACGCCGAAGGACTTCTTCCCCGAGTTCGTGCGCGCGACCAACGTGGTGCTCGAGCGCTACTCGGCCAAGGACGCCTTCTTCAAGCAGGTGCTCGACTCGCAGCGCAATTTCGCCAAGGACGTCGTGCCGTACTGGACCAAGATCCTCGACCTGTACTCGAACCTGGGTAACGCGGCCCTGCAAAAGAAATAGCCCCGGCAGGGAAACGGGGGCGCGGCCGGGCCGCGCCCCTTTCGTTTTAACGGTCACCGACGACGCGAGGAGTACCCATGCAGCGCCCGCCGAACGCGATGCTGAAGGCCATTGCGATCCTCGACGCGGTGAGCCTGTGGTCGGGCCGCATCGTCGCCTGCCTCATCTTCCCGATGGTCCTGTCGCTGGTCTACGAAGTGATAGCGCGCTACCTGTTCGATGCGCCGACCGCGTGGGCCTACGACATGACTTTCATGCTGTACGGCACTTTCTTCATGGTCGGCTCGGCCTACACGCTCTACAAGAAAGGGCATATCCGCACCGATTCCTACTACGGCAGCTGGTCACCGCGCACCCAGGGATGGGTCGACGCGATCTGCTACCTCATATTCTTCTTTCCGCCGCTGATCGCTTTCCTCGTGGTCGGCTGGGACTACTTCCTGCGCTCGTACGGGCAAAGCGAGCGTATCGTCACCAGCCCCTGGATGCCGGTGGTCTACCCGTTCAAGTTTGCAATCCCGCTGGCAACCTTGCTGCTGCTGCTGCAGGGCCTGTCCGAATTCATGAAGAGCGTCTGGGCCGCGCGCAAGGGGGAATGGCTTTGAAGCCGGAGTACGTCGGGCTGCTGTCGCTGGTGGTCCTGTTCGCGGCGATCTTCATTGGATTCCCGATCGCGTTTACGCTGATCGCGGTGGCGCTGGGCATCGGCTACTTCGCGCTGGGCGACCTTGCGCTGCACCTCATGACACTGCAGTTCTTCTCGGTCATGCGCGACCCGACGCTCGCCTCGGTGCCGTTCTTCCTGTTCATGGGGTACCTGCTCGAGCAATCGGGCCTCATGGAGCGACTTTTCCGCGGCGTGCAGCTCATGCTGGCGTCGCTCAATGGCTCGCTTTACCTCGCGGTGCTCATTACGGCCACCATATTCGCCGCAGCCACCGGCATCGTGGGCTCCTCGGTGACCCTGCTCGGCGTCATGGCGGCGCCCGCGATGAAGCGCAGCGGCTACGACGTGCGCATGTCGGCCGGCACGATCGCCGCGGGCGGGACGCTGGGGATCCTCATCCCTCCTTCGGTCATGCTGATCGTCATGGGACCGGTGGTGGGCGTGCCGGCCACGGACCTGTTCGCGGCGGCCATCTTCCCGGGGCTGCTGCTCTCCGGCCTGTACATCTTCTATACGCTCGTGCGCAGCTACCTCAACCCGAAGCTGGGTCCGCCCCTGCCCATGGAGGACCGGCGGCCTTTCGGCTACGTCGCGAAGGAGGTCACGCTCGGCATCCTCCCGGTGGTGGTCGTAATCCTGGCGACGCTCGGGGTGATCCTCGCGGGCATCGCGACGCCCACCGACGCGGGCGCGGTCGGCGCCTTCGCCGTCTTCGTGCTCACGCTCGTCTACCGCAGGCTCACCTGGGTGAAGCTCAGGATCGCGGTCATGTCCACCCTCGAGGTGTCCTGCATGATCCTGCTGCTGGTGGCGGCCTCGAATTATTTCGGCGCGGTGTTCTCGCGCCTGGGGAGCGCCACGCTCATCGCCGAAACCCTGCTGACCCTGAACTTCTCGCCCACGGTGATGCTGCTGATCATGCTCGCGATCATCTTCGTGCTCGGCTGGCCGCTCGAATGGGTGCCGATCGTGCTGATCGTCGTGCCGATCTTCCTGCCGCTGGTCAGCAAGCTGGGCATCGACCTCGTATGGTTCTGCACCCTGGTGGCCGTGTGCCTGCAGACCGCGTGGCTGTCACCGCCTGTGGCCCTGTCCGCGTACTTCCTCAAGGGGGTGGTGCCCGACTGGGACCTGAAGGACATCTATGCGGGAATGGCGCAGTTCATGGTGCTGCAGATCATCGGGCTCGTGCTGATCCTCCTCTTCCCGCAGATCGCGCTCTGGCTGCCCGCCTACCTGCGCGAGTGAACCTCCCGGAGACCCGGCATGACCGAAGAAACCGAAAAGATCGACATCCACCGCGGCCTCAAGGGCGTGTACTTCGACCGCTCGAAGGTCTGCTACATCGACGGGCGCGCGGGCGAGCTGCGGTATCGCGGCTATTGCATCCACGACTTGGCGCAGCAGTCGACGTTCGAGGAGACCTGCTACCTGCTGGCCTACGGCGAGCTGCCCTCGAAAGCGCAGCTCGAGGCCTTCGAGGGCGAGCTCAAGGCCGCGCGCACCCTGCCCGCGCCCGTGCTCGAAGTCATCAAGTCCGTGGCCAGGGCGCATCCGATGGACGTGCTGCGCACGGCCGTCTCCGCGCTGGCCGCATCCGACCCCGACGTCGCCGACAACTCGCGCGAAGCCACGCTTCGAAAAGGGGCCAGGCTCACCTCGCAGGTGCCTATGATCGTTGCGGCACATGCGCAGATCCGCGAGGGGCGCGCGCCGATTGCGCAGGACCCGAAGCTCGGCCACGCCGCGAATTTCCTCTACATGCTCACAGGCAAGGTCCCGAGCGCGGATACCGCGCGACTCATGGACACGGACATGATCCTGCACGCGGAGCACGGGTCGAATGCGTCCACCTTTGCCGCGCGCGTCGTGGCCGGGACTGAAGCGAACCTGCATGCTGCCGTCACAGCCGCGATCGCTGCGCTCTCAGGCCCGGCGCATGGCGGCGCGGCCGAGAACGTGATGCACATGGCCAGGGAAGTCGGCTCGCCGGAACGCGCCGCGGAGTACGTGAAGAACAAGCGCGCCAACAAGGAGCCCGTCATGGGCTTCGGCCACCGCGTTTACCGGGCGGAGGATCCCCGCGCCCGCCACTTGCGCGCCGGCGTGGAGAAGCTCTCGCGCGAGATGGGCCAGCCGCAGTGGTACCAGATCCTCGAAGCGCTGGTCGAAGCGATGAAGCCGTATTCGCGCCACGGCGTGAACGTGAACGTCGACTTCTATGCGGGCGTCGTCTATTACCTCAACGGCATCCCGGCCGACCTGTTCGTGCCCATCTTCGCCGTCGGCCGCGTGCCCGGATGGACGGTCTCGGTGCTCGAGCAACTCGAGAACAACATCCTCATCCGCCCGCTCACGCTCTACAACGGGCC
>CAZZDV010000263.1:3214-5375 GCA_964652785.1 uncultured Bordetella sp. | reverse complement strand
TTCGACCACGAGCGCATCCCCGAGCGCATCGTGCATGCGCGCGGGTCGGGCGCGCACGGCTACTTCGAGTGCCACACCTCGATGAAGAAGTACACCCGCGCCTCGCTCTTCTCCGAGGCGGGCAAGCGCACGCCGGTGTTCACGCGCTTCTCCACCGTTGCGGGCGGCGCCGGCTCGGCCGACACGGTCCGCGACGTGCGCGGCTTCGCGGTCAAGTTCTACACCGACGAGGGCAACTTCGACCTGGTGGGCAACAACATCCCGGTGTTCTTCATCCAGGACGCGATGAAGTTTCCCGACCTCATCCACGCCGTCAAGCGCGAGCCGCATCACGGCATGCCTCAGGCCGCGAGCGCGCACGACACGTTCTGGGATTTCGTCTCGCTGATGCCCGAGTCAACGCATACGCTCATGTGGGTCATGTCCGACCGCGCGCTCCCGCGCAGCCTGCGCATGATGCAGGGCTTCGGCGTCCACACGTTCCGGCTGGTGAATGCCGCGGGCGATTCCGTGTTCGTGAAATTCCACTGGAACCCGGTGCTCGGCACGCATTCGCTCGACTGGGACGAGGCGGTCAAGATCTGCGGGGCCGATGCGGATTTCCATCGCCGCGACCTGTGGGAGGCGATCGAATCGGGCAACTACCCGGAATGGGAGCTCGGCTTCCAGGTCTTCACCGAGGAGCAGGCCGAGAAGTTCAGCTTCGACGTGCTCGACGCGACCAAGATCGTGCCCGAAGAACTGGTGCCGGTGACCCCGGTGGGGCGCATGGTGCTCAACCGCAACCCGGACAACTTCTTCGCCGAGACCGAGCAGGTGGCGTTCTGCGCGGCGCACATCGTGCCGGGGCTGGACTTCAGCAACGACCCGCTGCTGGCCGGCCGCATTCATTCGTACATGGACACGCAGATCTCGCGGCTGGGCGGGCCGAATTTCCACGAGATCCCGATCAACTCGCCGGTCGCGCAAGTGCACAACAACCAGCGGGACGGCATGCACCGGCAGGCGATCCCGCGCGGGCGCGTCGCGTACGAGCCGAACTCCCTCGGCGGCGGCTGCCCGTTCCAGGCCGGCGCCGCGAAGGGGTTCACCTCCTTCGCCCAGCCGATCCGCGACGACAAGGTGCGCGGCAAGCCGGAGAAATTCGCCGAGCACTATGCGCAGGCGACGCTTTTCTGGAACAGCCAGACGCCGATCGAGAAGGCGCACATCATCCGCGGCTTCCGCTTCGAGCTCACCAAAGTGCAGGTGCCCGCGATCCGTGTGCGCATGGTGTCTTCGCTTGTGAACGTGGCTGCGGAGCTTGCGGCGGCGGTGTCCGAGGGCCTCGGCATCGAAGTGCCGGAGGCGATGCCCAAGGCGCTGGAGCGCGCGGTGCGCCCCGAAGTCAAGACCTCCCCGGCGCTGTCGTTGTTTGCGCGGCCGGGCGACGGAGGCATCCGCACGCGGCATGTGGCGATTTTCGCGGCCGATGGGATCGATGGCGAAGCGGTCAAGGCGCTGCACAAGGGATTGATGGACGCCGGCGCCGTGCCCCGGGTGGTGGGAGCGAGGCTCGGGCAGGTGCAGACCCTGCAGGGTGAGGCTCTCGATATCGAGGTCACCCTCGAGACGAGCCCTTCGGTGGTCTATGACGCGTTGGTCGTTCCGGGGGGGCACGCCGCGGCGACCACGCTCGGCAACGTGGGCCAGGCCGGCGAGTTCATCAAGGACACGTACCGCCACTGCAAGCCGATCCTCGCGCTCGGGGATGGGCGGGCGCTCGTCGAGAACTCGGGCGTCCCTGCACGGCTCGATTCCGGCGAACCCGATCCGGGCCTGCTGCTGGGCGAGGATGGCCAGGCCGAAGCGATGCTGTCCGAGTTCATTGCGGCGATCGCGAAGCACCGCCACTTCGAACGCGCAATGGATCCGCCCGGGGTGTGACGCCTCTCGCGAGGGCGACAAAAAGGCGGCCATGGTATTGCGGCGCACGGTACGCGGGTAGGTGATGGTGTAGGGTTTGACGTTGTGGTCGAAGCAAGCGACACCGACGCAGGACACCGACGCAGGCCGGTCAGCCCGTTAACCCGAGAGGATGCAGGTGAGTACGAGTCGACGCATTCTCGTTGTTGAAGACGACAAGGACTCGGGCGAGAGCCTGAAAAGCCTGCTGGTCGAG
>CAZZDV010000263.1:0-3114 GCA_964652785.1 uncultured Bordetella sp. | reverse complement strand
GCTGCGCCTGCAGGCGCTCAGTGGCCGACCAAGCCGATCGCGCTGGTGGTAGGCAGCGCGCCCGGCAGCGCGCCCGATGTCTACGCGCGGGCGATCATCGAGCCGATGTCGAAGCTTCTCGGGCAGCCCGTGATCGTCGACAACCGCACCGGGGCGAATGGCAACATCGCCGCGGAGTGGGTGACGCGGGCGCCGGCCGACGGCTATGCGCTCTGGGTGCCCGCGCAATCGCAGCTCGAGATCAATCCGAGCGCGTACTCGGACCTGCGCTGGAAGCCCGCGGACTTTGCCGCGGTCATCAAGGGGGTCGAAGCGCCCAACGTTCTCGTCACGCACCCGAGCGTGCCGGTGAAAACGCTGGCCGAGCTGGTTGCCTGGGTCAAGGCGAATCCGGGCAAGGTGTCGTTCGCCTCCTTCAGCCCGGGCACGATCTCGCACTTCCTCGGCCACCAGATGAACGAGCGCTTCGGCCTCGACATGACGCACATCACCTTCAAGGGCTCGGGGCCGCAGGTGCAGAGCCTTTTGGGCGGGCACGTGCCCCTCGGGTTCTCGCAGATCCAGACCGGGCTGGTGCACGTGCAAAGCGGCAAGCTGGTCGGCATCGCGGTGACCGGCGCGAAGCGCTGGCGGCAGCTGCCGGCCGTGCCGACGTTTGCGGAGCTCGGCTATCCCGAGTTTACCGCGACGACCTGGTTCGGGCTCGTCGCGCGCACCGGCACGCCGCCGGAAATCCTGGCGAAGATCGTCGAGGTTTCAAAGGCCGTGCACGCGGACGCGACGGTGCGCGAGAGGCTGGAGCAAATGGGCTTCGATGTCTCCGCGCAGAGTGGTGCGGAGTTCGCGGCGAGCCTCAGGCAGGGCGAAGAGCGGTGGGCGCGCGTCGTGAAGGCGACGGGCTTCAGGGCCTCGAACTGAGCTAGGAGGTCTTGCGCGCGCGGGTCGGGCTGGTCGCGGGGCTGGCCTCGCAATCGAGGCCGCTGTCGTATCCGCCTGCGAGCGGGCGTTTGCCGCGCTGGCCGATCGCGGGTTTGGAGGCGACACGGCCTTTACCGGGGATCTGTTGCCGCGCCTGCTGCGGCCGATCCTGCTTTTTTTCGTTCCTGCGTTGCTGCGCCACGATGCGGCTCCCGAAAATCGACACCCTCAGTTTGAGGCGTTCCCCGGGGCGCGTCCGTTAGGTGGGTCGCAGAAAAATCAGGCGCCCTTCACGCACAGCACCTGTTTCAGCGTATGCACCGCCTCGACGAGGTCGGCCTGGTTCGCCATGACTTCGTCGAGGTCCTTGTAGGCGCCGGGAATCTCGTCCAGCACCGAGTCGTCCTTGCGGCATTCCACGCCGTGGGTTTGCGACTGCAGGTCCGCCACTGTGAATCGCCGGCGCGCTTCCTTGCGGCCCATCTTGCGGCCGGCGCCGTGCGAGCAGGAGTGGTAGCTCTGCGGATTGCCCAGTCCGCGGACGATGAAGCTGCGCTTGCCCATGCTCCCCGGGATGATGCCCATCTCGCCTTCGCGCGCGCTGATGGCGCCTTTGCGCGTGACCCAGACGTCCCTGCCGAAATGGTTCTCGCGCTGGACGTAATTGTGGTGGCAGTTGATCGCCTCATACTGCGGCTTGAACGCGGGCAGGTGCCTCTTGAGCACCGCGAGCACGCGGCGCATCATCTCGCCGCGGTTCTCCCGGGCATAGTCCTGCGCCCAGTCGACGGCGCGAACGTAGTCGTCGAAATGCCTGGTGCCTTCCTTGAAGTAGGCGAGGTCGCGCTCGGGCAGGGCGACCGAGTTCCTGCGCATGTCCTCGCGCGCGAGCTCGATGAAATAGCTGCCGATGGCGTTGCCGATGCCGCGGCTGCCCGAATGCAGCATGACCCACACGCCGTCGGTTTCGTCCGTGCAGACCTCGATGAAGTGGTTGCCGCCGCCGAGCGAGCCGAACTGCGCGCCGATCACCTTGGAGGCCGGCTCCTTCCTGCGCGCGAACACCTTGGGATGCCCGGTCTCGAGCCAGCGAAAGCCGTCGTACATTTCCTTGGCGGCTTTTTCGTTCTGCTGGGCCGGCCCGTTCGATTCGAATCCCGTGGGCACGGCGCGCTCGATGTCCGAGCGGATCCTGGCGAGGCTCGTGGGCAGGTCGTCCGCCCTCACGCCCTCGAGGCGCACCGCGATCATGCCGCAGCCGATGTCGACGCCCACCGCGGCCGGCACGATGGCCTGGTCGGTGGCGATCACGCTGCCCACGGTCGCGCCGATGCCGAAATGCACGTCCGGCATCGCGGCCACGCCGTGCGGATGGAGGAACGGGAGCCGCGCCACGTTTCGGAGCTGCTGCAGCGCCGAGGGCTCGATGTCTTCGGTCCAGATGCGAATCGGGACGCTGCCTGAATCATGGATGACTTTCATTGTTCCGAAGATGCGGGATGCGAACGCGTTTTTCAACCGCAACGGTGGGCTCATTCCCCTTCGGTGTCGTAGAGCCGCAACAAGCTTGTCACGGGAATCGGTAAACTTACCGCCATGGTCGTCAACGTGAACTGCCTCGAAGGGTTCGATGCGCAGGGCATCCCGGTGCGCGCCACCGTCGGGGCCGGAATGCCTTGAGGACGCGCACAACGCTCTTCGTTTCGGCCGCGATCGGGTGGCTGGTTGCCGGCCTGCTCTACCAGAGGCTGCCGTGCAAGGACAACGCGTCGCTGCTCTCGGCCGCCTGCCTGCCCGAATCGCTCGAGGTGATCGTGGTGTTCCTGCTGCTCGCGAGCGTGCCGTGGTTCACGCTGCGCTCGGCCGTACTGCAGCTTCGCCTCGCGCGAACCGGCGCCGTGTCCCGGCTGCGCGCGTTCTGGCGGTTCGTCATGACTTCGCTGGTGACGGTCGGGGGCGTATTCATCGCGGGTTCCGCCCTGGTGCTCTTTTCCCAAGCCCTGGACCTTGGGCTTTTCTCAGGCGAAGGGGGCCTGCGCGTGATCGTCGTGGCCTTGCTTGCGAGCGCCTGGGTAATGGTGGGCATCGCGGCAATGGCGGTGCTGCTCGGGATGCCCAGAAAACCGCAAGAACGTACCGGTACCGATACACAAACTGACCGGAAAGCCGCGCCAGTAAAGGACTCTGTGGATTAAA
>CAZZDV010000262.1:0-5403 GCA_964652785.1 uncultured Bordetella sp. | reverse complement strand
GTGTTCCGCGATTCGGTGCCGGTCAGCGTCAGGGTTGCCACGCCACCGCTGACTGCCACCGAATACGCCATCCCGCCCGCGCCGGAATCGGAGCCCGCCGTGGTGCCGTTCGCGCCGTTGGTCAGCGTGATGGTCGTACCGTCAACGCGAATCTGGTCGCCGTTGACCCAGTTGCTGACCGTGAATACCCCAGAGGTGTCGTTGCCCGCGCCTCCCGACAAGCTCGCCGAGCCGGTACCGAGCGTGTTGTTCGCGATTACGGTGTTTTCGGTGTACGTCACCGAGGTGTTTAGACCGGCGCCTCCGCCGTTCAGGTCCAAGGACTGCAGTGCGCTGTTGGTGACCGCAATTGCAAGCGTGTCCACCACGGGGGACGCAATGAGGTCGTTCGACGTGATCGTCAAGTTGATGTTCTGGACCGTCGCCGAGGCAGCAAACACGAGGCCGTTCAGCGCGGTGTTTAGAGCCGCCGGAGTGCCTGAATAAGTCATCGTGGCCGAACCATTGGCACCAGAAATCAGCGTCAGCCCCGCAGTGGTGGAAAGGGTCAGCGTTCCGCTGCCCGCCGGTACCGCTATCGTCACCCGGATGGGCGTGGTGTCGAGGTCGGCGACGCTGACAAGATTGCTGTTCGCCGCATTGAAGGTCAGGCTCGTGCTTCGCTGGACCGACTGCGCAGCCGGAAGCGCGTTTAACGGTGCGTCGTTGACTGCCGCGACGGAAACGGTTTTCGAACCGATGGCCGAGCTGACCGTGCCGTCGTTGACCCTGAAGTCGATTGTGCGATTCGCAGTGCTGGGAGAGTCGCTGGAACTCGTATACGTGACCGAAGCGAGAGCGGCTTGCCACTGGGCAACCGTCGCCGTACCACCGGCGGAGGTGAGCGTCAGCACCCCGCCCGCGTTGGTCGATATCGCGATATTCCCCATGATCGCCGGATTGTTCGTGAAGGCGAGCACATCGCTTGCCTGATATCCGGAGCTGATCGTGACGGTCGCGCTTGCGAGCGTCACATTGTCGATGTCGCCCACGGTAATCCCGCTGTCGATCACCACAGGCGTCGAAGTGACGTTGTTGCCCTCGGTGAACGCTGTCGTTCCACCAGTGGTGGTGACGACCGGCGCATCGTTTACGGGATTGACCGTGATGGTGATCGATTCCGTTATCGCATCCACGCCGGCGTTGGCAGTCCCGCCGGAGTCCTGCACCCTGTAACTGAAGGTGCCGATGCCGGTCGCTCCGGTCAGCGGACGGAACTGCATCCCCTGGATCTGCGCCAAGCTATAGCTGGTGCTTGCGGTGACCACGGTCGTGCCATCTGCAAGATAGATCGTGCCTAGCGAGGCGGCCGGAACCACCGTAACCGTATAGCTGAGCGTCTGCGAGGTTTCATAACCGCCGCCGCCCGGCCCATAAGCGACCGCGCCAAGACCGAGCCCCGTAATCGCAGCGTTCTCGTTCACCGTCAGGTTCGAAACCGTGCCTGCAGTGCGCAACGGTGCGTCGTTAATCGACATCACGATGACGTCGATCACATCGGTGGTCGTGGAATAAGCCTCTACCCCGCCCAGCGCACCCGGATCCACTTTCGTTCCGACCGTGTCGCGCGTCTGGTCCCATGCTCGAATCGTCAGCGCCGAGCTCACGTTCGCGTTGTAGTCGGCATTCGGCTTGAAATACAGGCGCGTATTGGCGTTGTCAGCGAGCAACAGCGCGTTCGTCGCGCTCACCGTGCCGTTGTACTGGTTCACCCCCGTCCACGTTGCGCCACCATCGACGGTGTAGTACCAGGTGCCGTTCGACTCGTTCGCGCCAGTGATGGCAATGCCCTTGAGCGCGCTCGGATCCTGGTCGCTTATGCCGCCGGTGAAGGCCGATACCAGCGAGCCCACAGCTCCCGTGGGCACGCCCGCGTCCTCGGTCGCCGTCAGGGTGAGAGGGGTATCGTTAAGCACCGGCGCGTTGTTGATGACGAGCTCGCTGTGGGATTGGTCCGGCAGGTCCATCCCGCTCGTCAAGGTACGGATCGCCCGCACTTCGTAGATCCCGGCCGTCATCGGCGTCGTGCCGTCGAGATTCAAAGACCAGGTATTGCCCGTAATCACCACAGGGGTGGGGCTCGCGGTCGTGTAGGTCACACCGTTCACGACTACCTCGAACGTCTCCCCGCCCGTGAGGGGAACCGCGCCAACCGTGCCGGACAGCAACGGCGTGTTGTCGATTGTCGTGACCAGGTCGGTGGTGGGGGCGGTGATCGTGTCGGGAGCATTCGTGAAACTGACCGCCGAAAAGATCGAGCCGTACTGGCGTGCCGCGCCCAGCGTGGAGTCGGTCGCACCCATCGAGATTTGCAAGCTCGAAACCGCGTCGAACTTGGCCTGCACGCGGCCTTGATCGTTGACGACGAGGCCGTTGTAGACCGTGAGCGCCTTTCCGGTAAAACGTATCCGGTCCGTGCCGTAAATTCCCGGGCTGACGCTTAGATCGGTGGCGACGTTGTTCGAGAGGGAGTACGACTGGAATCCTCCGTACTCGACGAACTCCTTGTACGGATTGAACCCATCGGTATCGATGTCGATGGAGTTGTTGTAGAAATTGAGCAGCGTCAGGTCGTTCCCGGCGGGATCCTTGAACTTGAACTCGAAATCGACCCGGCCCTCCGCGCCGCCGGTCGTGGCTCTTATTTCGGGCGCAAAGACATCGACCGCGGCGGTTCCGGCGGGGGGGGTGTAGGAGGTGGGGCTGTCGTTGTCGACGGTCACCAGCGTGGCGTTGGTGATGCCGGTGATCGTTACGATCGCATCGATCTGCGTGCCCGAGATCGTGGCCACGTTGGCGTACTTGTAGACGGCACCCGCTGTCTTGTCGACTCCCGAAACCAAGGTGCGGTTGGCGCCATTGAAACTCAGCGTCGCGCCACCGACGTTGATCGGCGGCGCGGTGAGCAGGTAATCCCACTGGTCTTGCATCATCGAGATCACGCTTGCCGCGTCGATCTTCCCGCTGTGGGATTCGAGCACCCAGTTTCCGCCAAGATCGATTGCGCCGGTCTTGTCGATCGATGCCGCGATATCGCCGCCCGTCATGTCGGCGACTGTTTTGATGAATCGTTCTCCGGCGCTGCCTTTGCCGATATCGCAGCCATACAGCAGGATGTCGCCCTCGGCGCCAAGGGCGCGGCCGATGCGCGCCATATCCATGCCGTATTCTGAAGACAGCCTGTCCGCGCTATAGGTCTGGCCCGAAAGAATCAGGTTGCCCGCACTGCCATGGCTGATGATGTGGATGGCATCGACGCCGCCTTGCCCGTCCAGGTAGTCGGCCATCTGGTCGATCGCATCGCGAGACGCATCGAGCACGATGACCCGCGCATCGGGGTTGTTGATTCCCGCGAGCAGCACTTCGTATTCCGGCAACGTGACGTCGATAAACACGACCTCGTTGCGGGCATTCCCGTCTCGTTCCGGGCCCGCCTCCGGATCCTGCAGATCGGCTTCTGTGAGCTCGGCGAACCGCATGGCAGCGGCGTTTCCCGTCTCGCCTTTGCCGAACTCGCTGCCATGAAAGACGATCCTCGCGTTCGCAGACAGGTGAGAGCCGATCTCGGCGAGCTGCGCGGAATAGGTCCCTCGCATCGAAGCATCGTCGAGCGACGAGGTCCCAATCTGAAACCCGCCATCCGCGCTGCGCGCAATCAGATGCACGGCGCCGACGTCGGTCTGAGTCGAGAGGTACTGGGCGATCTGGTCTATGCCGTCGCGCGTGGCGTCGAGCAGCACCACCGTGGCCTTGGGATTGACGTCGGCAAGCAGCGTTTCGTAGTCTTCTACGGAGGTGTCGATGAACACCACTTCCGTGCGCTCGGATGCGGCCGGGAGATCCGGCAGGCCTCGCTCCGCAATATCCGAAGCCGAGGTTGCTTTGGCATCCCTGTCATCCGTGACGCGTGGTGAAACCGCTTTATCTGCAGGCGATGAGGCCGCTGCCGGCGTGCCCGCATTGGAGTCAGCCGCCGGCACCGGGAATTCATGCGAAGCCCCATCGCTGGATGCAGACTCCGTTTGGACGAATTTACTGGCCATGTCGACGGCCAGTGCCCCGTCAAAAAGAACCCGGGGCTCAAGCGCCAACAGGCGCGTGCGACGACGCTTATTCGTCACTCGTTTCCGGCCACTCGTCGGTTTTTCGACGTTGCTAGGGTTCTTACGCGACTTTTCGTCTGCCATGGCGTTCAATCCAGTAATGGATTAGGGAATAATTATATGATTTATAAGCATAAACGGCATAACGGAACCGTATGCAGCCCGTCTTGATATGCAATTGACGTGCCAAAGCCCTAGCTGCCCCCAGTCCCACGGGGGTATCGCAGGCCTACATTACACCGGGAAAGCCCGGGTATTGGTAAGAGAAGTGCGAATCCTGATCAGGAAAATCAGAAGCCGCTTTCGCGGATGAGGATGGAAATGAAGCGCGAGAGGAAATTCTCGGCGATGAACCGCAGGTCCGTTTCCACCCGGGCGGTGCCCCTGAGCACAAAATCGGGCCCTCCTGGAATGTCAGCAGGCACCGGGCGCACCAAAACACGGAAGGTGGCGTCGTAGGCAATCAACCCTTCCTGCGGATCCTTGACTGCCGCCAGGTCCCCGCCGAACGTCGAGGCCAACAGCGGCCGGTTGATCTGGCGACTGGGCGTCTTGTCGACCGATACCACGATGCCTTTGACGACCGGCATCCTGGGCACGGAGGGAAAGAACTTGACGCTCTGCCCTGCCTCTATCGCTTCGATCTGGCTTTCCCTGACGTACATTTCGATGAGGCGCGACGAGTCCGAAACGACCCTCATCATCAGTTGGCGGCTGTTGACCCATCTTCCCTCCACCAGATCCGGGGCAAGGTCCTGGACAACGCCGCTATAGGTCGCGCGCAATTCAAGCCGTTGTGCCTCTTCGCGCACCGCCTGTTGTTCGGCAAGAGCCTGCGCCAGCTTTTCCTGGAGTACGGCTTGCTGCTCCTGCTGGCGAAGGCTCGCCGACGCGCGCTGCAATTCGGCCCTGACCGACGCAATGGAGACTTCCGCCTGACGCCAGCGCGCCTCCAGTTCGGGAACCTCGAGCACGGCGAGCAAATCTCCGGCTTTCACCCGCTGTCCCGGCTTGACCGCAAGGGAGTTGAGCTGCGAGGCAAACGGCGCAAACACCGATTGCTCGTTTTCCGCCCTCAAAACCGCGGGCGCCATCACCTGGCTGGAAATCGGCAGCAGCCACACCATGACAAGCATTGCGCCCATGACGGCGAGGCTCGGCTTCCAGGCAATGCGAATGTGGGCGCGACGCCCCCACAAATAGGCGACCTCGCGGGCCACGGGATTGAACACGAACCAGACCAGTTCCACCAGCATCAGAA
>CAZZDV010000261.1:0-5428 GCA_964652785.1 uncultured Bordetella sp. | reverse complement strand
TGATGGCCGCAACATTGCAGTGGATTCTGCGTACTTCGGCTTTCCTCCTTCGGCGATCACCGGATTTTTTTGCGCACCTGCAATCGTCGCCCTTCTGACCGTCGAGAACCTCACGACTTTTCATGAAATGGTCGCGAGGCGTCACGAGACTCCAGCCACGATTCTGCTATACGCCGGCGGGATGCCGAGTCCCTCGTGGGAGCGTGTCTATCGTCTCCTGCTGTTGTCGCTTCCGAGCGATGCCCGGATTTTTCATTGGGGAGCCATTGACGCGGGCGGGTTTCGTATTGCAGATCATTTGGCGGGTTGCGTTGATGACGCAAGGCGGCGCCTCGAACTGCACGGCATGGCTCCGGAAGCACATGGGGTTCCTCACCATGGTCACCGGTGCCGATCTCTGGCAGTTCTATTCATTCGGGTTTCTCGAAGAACAATCACATCAAATACGAATTTTACAGAACAGCAGTAGGCGCTATGGTGTCCGGGTCTTCAACTCCAACAGGAGATGGGCACTATGCGGTTCGAGATGCAGTCGCGCGGTTTCGTGCTCAGCGATGCCCTGCGCGAGTACACCGGGCGACGTCTGAAGTTTGCCTTGGTCCGCGCCGGGGGGCGCATACGGCGAGTGATGGTGTGTCTTTCGGACGTCAACGGCCCGCGCGGCGGGATTGATAAGCGCTGCCGTATTCAGGTGACCATGAACGGGCTTGCCGCAGTGGTGATCGAGGACACCGAGGCTGATCTTTATCTCGCCATCGATCGCGCGACCGACCGGGCCGGGCGAAGCATCGCGCGCCGGTTAGCTCGCAGCCACGAGCATCTTCCCGCCGAACCCGACTTCATTGAATCGGCAGTTCCAGACGAGCCGGACCAGCCCACTTCTTCAACGCAACAGGAGGCGCGCAAATGAACTCGCGCAACCAGACTCAGCTGATCCGCGCCGCCAAAAGTGCCGATCTTTCAGTTGAATCCGCTATCTCGAGTAACAGGGTAGTGCGCAACACCTACCTGCTGCTGTCCCTCACTCTGTTATTCAGCGCGCTCACCGCCGGGGCGTCGATGGCCCTGAATCTGCCTGCTGGGATTCACGAACAGCAATGAGTAGCGGCGCATAAGCGCGCGCTGGACAAGTCCGATTCGTCCTCAAACTAGATTGCGTGTCGGCACCCGTTCCGGGGTGTCGCACAGCATCAAACCTTTTGGTTAAAGGAGAAAAGCATGGCAATCTCGAAACGACACCGGATACTGATCGCGACTGACGGGTCGCCGTCGGCTCAGGCTGCGCTCGCGACGGCAGTCAAGTTTCCATGGTCTGCATCCGCGCGAGCGCGCGCCGTGGTCGCGCGCCCGGATTGGCTTACCGGGAGTTCGGCCGACGCTCGCGCAGTTCTTGTGTCCATCGCTGAAGCGGCGGCGGACCCCGTCGGGGCGGCCGACAGCGCCCGCCGTGCACTCACACCGCGCTGGGGCAAAGCCGAGGTTGTCAGTCTGGACGAGCGCCCAGTTGATGCGATCCTCGCGGAGGCGCGGCGCTTCAACGCGAGCGTTATCGTGGTGGGTTGGCGCGGCCATGGCACGTTTCAGCGACTGCTTGCAGGCAGCGTTTCGCGCACTGTGGCCGCGCAGGCAAAGTGTCCCGTGCTCGTCGTGCGCGAAGCACCGCGTGCAGTGCGCCGAGTTGTGCTTGGATTCGACGGCTGTCCCAACGCCAAACGCGCGCTCGATTTTCTGTGCTCGCTCGAACCGAAGCCCGGCAGTCGTGTCGTACTCGTTAACGTCGTCGAACCGGTTTCAGTACCGGCGTCCGTTGCGCGTCTCCCTGCCTCGCTGCGAGGACACATTCGGCACCAAGCGAGTGCTCTGAACGAAGAGCGGCACCGGAAGGCGCAGGAAACGGTTGAAGCAGCCATTCCTCGGCTGATTCGCCATGGCTGGGCGGTAAAAGGCGAAGTGCGGGTCGGTGCACCTCTCGCAAACGTGCTTGGCGCAGCCGACGATCATCGCGCAGACGTCCTGGTCCTGGGCGCGCGCGCAACCAGCGGTATCGAACGGGCGCTCCTGGGAAGCGTCGCAAACGGAGCCATGAATCGCTCGAGCGTGCCGGTGCTACTCGTGCGCTGAAAGGGCGGCCTAAAAGATAAGGCAATAACTATGAGCAAGAAAACTCCCGAAAAAGAATCGAATGGGCGCACGCAGACAATGTCGAAAGAGGCTTACAAGGGCAATCTGCACAAGCTCCAGAGCGAACTTGTCAAGCTGCAGCGCCACGTCATCGAATCCAATGACAAGATCCTGATCATTCTGGAAGGCCGGGACGGGTCGGGGAAGGACGGCACGATCAAGCGCATCGTCCAGCATTTGAGTCCGCGCGAAACCCGTGTCGTTGCCCTCGGCAAGCCGTCGGATCGAGACCGTACAGCGTGGTACTTTCAACGTTACGTCCCTTATTTGCCGGTGGCCCAGGAACTGGTGCTCTTTAACCGCAGTTGGTACAACCGCGCCGGCGTCGAGCAGGTAATGGGCTTCTGTACCAAGGCTGAACATGAAGAATTCATGGGCTCGGTTTCGAACTTCGAGCACATGCTGGTCCGCTCAGGCGTCAGCCTCTTCAAGTATTACCTCGATATCAGTAAAGCCGAGCAGAAGAAACGCCTCAAAGACCGTAGAACGGATCCTCTCAAGCGGTGGAAAGTCAGCCCGATCGACGACCAGGCGCTCGAGAATTGGCAGCAGTACAGCGCGGCGCGCAATGAGATGCTGGCGCGCTCGCACAACCCGATGGCACCGTGGACTCTGGTGCGCGCCAACGACAAGCGCCGGGCGCGGCTCAATATCATCAAAGATGTACTTGGCCGCCTTCACTACGCGGACAAGGATAAGCGGCTGACGCGACCGGACGCGCAGATCGTATTCCCATACGACACCTCGAATCTGCAAAACGGCCAGTTGGCGAAATAGCCGCGGACGAAACTAGACAACTTGAAGACGAACACATTTAGGAGGCAAGTGTCATGCGCAACATGAAAGCTGCCGTTTTCGTCGCGCCGGGACGGATTGTCCTCGACGAGAAACCTGTGCCGGCCGTAGGGCCGGGCGATGCCTTGATCCGCATAACCACGACGACCATTTGCGGCACCGACGTTCATATCCTCAAAGGCGAGTACCCGGTCGTCCCGGGCCTCATCGTCGGGCATGAGCCGGTCGGTGTCATCGATGCCTTGGGGCCGGGTGTCGCTGGATACACCATCGGACAACGGGTCATCGTCGGCGCGATCACGCCATGCGGCCAGTGCCACCCCTGTCTCGACGGTCACCAGGCTCAATGCGGCGGCAAAGCGATGGGCGGCTGGCGCTTCGGCAATACCATCGATGGCGCCCAGGCGGAATATTTGTTGGTGCCTCACGCCGCAGCGAACCTCACGCCTGTGCCAGACGGACTCACGGATGAACAGGTATTGATGTGTCCGGACATCATGAGCACGGGCTTTGGCGGGGCCGAAAACGGGCAGATCAAAATTGGCGATACGGTGGCGGTGTTCGCGCAAGGGCCGATCGGGCTGTGCGCGACCGCCGGGGCAAAACTCAAGGGCGCGACCCGCATCATCGCCGTGGACGGCATTCCGGAACGCCTGGAAATGGCTAAGCGAATGGGGGCCGATATCACGATCAATTACAGGATCGCTGATCCGGTCGCTGAGATCATGCGGCTCACGGAGGGTCGTGGCGTGGATGTCGCGATTGAAGCCCTGGGTACCCAACAAACCTTTGAGAGCTGCCTGCGGGTGCTCAAACCCGGCGGGGTACTTTCCAGCCTGGGAGTCTATTCAGGGAAGCTGTCGTTGCCGGTCGATGCGTTTGCCGCGGGACTTGGCGACCACAAGATCGTCACGACGCTTTGCCCTGGCGGCAAAGAACGGATGCGAAGACTCATGAGTGTGGTGGCCTCTGGCCGCGTGGATCTAGGATCTCTGGTCACGCACCGCTTCAAATTGGACCAGATCGAGGAAGCCTATGACCTGTTCGCCAACCAGCGCGGCGGCGTTCTGAAAGTGGCAATTACGCCCTAGCCATAGTTTGATTCACGCACTGTCCCAGCACCCAACTCGTTAGCGGCGCGCGACTGCGACCTTATTGTCATGGGCAAGCATGGCACCAACGTCACAGAGGAGTTGCTGCTTGGAAGCGTCACAATGCAGGTTTTGGCCGAGTCGCGCTCCGATGTGCTCGTCGTCGTGGACAAGCATGCGCCGAATGATGCCGGTGTTCGCGCGTAATCCCTTTCATCCGGGTTGCCATCCCACCATGTCCTCGGGTAACAATGGCCGATGAACGCGACGCTCCCAGCCCTGCGTATCAGCCTGATGCGTGCACTCTCATTGAACCAGCACTACAGCAGAACCTATCGAGGGAGCCTGTTCCAAAACGTTTTGCGTAACCGAACCCAGCAACAGGCCGGTGAGCGGGCCCAGCCCACGTGTTCCCATTGCAATCACGCCGCAGGAGTTTTCCCTCGCTGCCTCCAGGATGGCACTGTGAGTGTCATTGCCGGCTACGACATGCTCGACGTATTTCACGCGCGCTCGATCAAGCACACTGCGGGCCCCAGCCAGCGCTTCGTGCGCATGCTTTCCAGACCAATGTTCGATTACCTTCTCGCGTGGACCAAAAACGGCGCCTGCCACCGTAAGCCCGGGTTCCACATGGAGCAAATGCACCTCGCTGTGGCACAAGCGAGCCAGGCGTGAGGCAAACGTCGTTGCGCGCATTGCGCTGTCCGAGCCATCCACCGCGACCATCAATCGCAGCGGCACACCGGGTGTCTCGGTCTTCAAAGCGCCCACTATGACCACCGGTATGCGTGACCGCCGAACTACTTCGGTCGATACCGACCCCAGAAGCGCGGCGCGGACGACCCCCAGTCCGCGCCTTCCAATCACAATCGCGTCACAGCCGAGCGCTTCTGCTCGCGAGATGATAGCGGTGGCGGCATCGTCCATCTGTTCTTCAATCTCGAATGGAATGCCGCTCGCACGAACGATGGTCGCTGTGTGCTCAAGGATTTCAGCCGCACTGCGGTCCCGTTCGGCTTGTGCAATGCTGGCTGGAGCGAGCACGCCGACTTCTCCAGACATGATGGGCTTCTGGACATTGAGGAAGGTGCAGCGCAGCCCTGCCCCGTCACCACCAATCAGCGCAGCCCAGCGCACCGCCGCCTGAGAATGCTCGGATCCATCTACCGCAACGAGAAAGTGAAGCACTTCAGTCCTTTCAGGGATCATTTTTATCCTCATGAGGTAAGCCGAATCACGACACCCCTTCGATGGTTTCGGATGTCCGTTTCAGGCAGCACGCATCATGCGCAAGCGCAAACGAAGCTGTTTCTCGATTTCTATGATGGCAAAAAGGGTGATGCCAATGCCCACAATGA
>CAZZDV010000260.1:0-5488 GCA_964652785.1 uncultured Bordetella sp. | reverse complement strand
ATCTAGCTATAATAGCCAGATGAAGACCGCCTCGATTTCCGAAGCCAAGAACCGCCTCTCCGCCTACATCGACCTGGTACGCAAGGGCGAGACCGTGCTGATCACCGATCGCAACACCCCGGTGGCGCAGCTCACGCCCCTGCAGCCTGCGGCCAGTCCCGGCGAGGAGGCGTGGCTCCAGGCGCTCGAGCGCAAGGGCCTCGTCAAGCGCGCGGCCAAGCGCGGCCCATCGACGCTGCTGAAAAAGGCGCCGCAGAAGCTGCCGCCCGGCGCGAGCGTACTCGACGCCCTGCTCGAAGAGCGGCGCAATGGCCGGTGAAATTTTGGGATAGCTCTGCAGTCGTGCCGCTGCTCGTGCACGAGGCGGCGACTCCGTTCTTCAGCGCGCTCTACGCGCGTGATCCCCTGATGACCGTCTGGTGGGGCACCACCGTCGAGTGCGCCTCTGCGCTCGCGCGCTACGGACGCGATCCGCGGACGGCGGCCAGCCGGACCATCGCGGACGGCTTTCGCCGGCTCGACGACGCCGCGGCTCGCTGGAACGAGATTACTGCGAGCGTGGCGGTGAAGGAGGCGGCGCTTGCGCTGCTGCGTCGCCATCCACTGCGCGCCGCGGACTCGTTGCAACTGGCGGCCGCGGTCGTTGCCAGGCAGGAGGGAGGTGCGGCCTGGGAGTTCGTGAGTGCCGACAAAAACCTCGTCGAGGCCGCGATCAAGGAAGGCTTCGCCGTGATTGCGCCGGGGATGGGCGAATGAGGGCCGAGGTATCGCAGTAGAGGATCATCCGCGATCTTCGAGCAGCATTCCCGCCTCAGGCCAACGCGAAGTGACTTCCCATCGCAGGGTCGCAACGACTGCCCTTGGATCAGCCAATGCTGCCAATTTTTGCCTGAGGCCAGCGTAGTTAGCGGGTCTCCTGTCGAAATGCTGCCATCGACTACCGTGCCGCCTCCACCACGTTGCAGGCCAGTTCAAGCGAAGTGCGTATGGATTTGAGGTCGCCGACATAGCCGCTGAGCGCCTCCTCGGCGCGCTTGCGCAGGGACTTTGCATCGACCAGCTTCTCGCGGGCGAGCACCTCGATGTCCTCGCGGTCCTGGTCACTGAAGCGCGCGAGCTTGGAGACGGCGAGATCGAGCGGCGTGAGCGCGCGCACTTCGACGACGCTGCCGTCGTTGCCCGGCAGGTCCACGCGCTCCGCATCCTCGTGCGCGTTTTCGTGGAGCAGGCCGAGCGTGTCGTTGTAGTTGCGGTCCAGGTACAGCACGCGCGCACGGCCGTCCTTGTCCCGGTACGAGGCTTCGAGGTCGTCGTCGATCACGACACGGCGCGAGAACACGCCGTCGATGCCGATGCTCACGCGGCTGCCGGTGCGCAGATAGAGCGCGGCGCCGCCCGCGATGGTGAGCTTGATCGGCAGTTGCTTCTTGTCGACGTCTTTTAAGCGCGCAGCGATCTTCGCGACCACTCGCGCGAACGCCTCGAGGTAGGCCGGGTTCGCGCGCTTGTCAGGCCGCAACCGCCCTCCGGCGCGCGAGCATGGGCAGGAAGCGCGCCGGCCGCAGCGGGCTTCTTTGCAGCCAGAGCTCGAAGACCTCGGCCTGCGTTATGCCGGTGTGAAGTTCCTCGGCCAGTGCCAGGTAGCGGCGGCGATCGAACCCGCGCACGCTCGCCAGCAGCGTCGCCAGGCCGCCCATGAAGAAACCCTCGCCGTGTTGGCGCCAGGCCGAAGCGTCGAGGTTTCCGGAGGCGCACAGGTCGAGCAGCGCCTCCTCCTTCTCGCGGCCGAAGGTTATCGCGTCCGCCTCAGGCGTGACCGACAGCCTGTAGCCGACCGCCGCAGCCAGCGCCGCCAGCGTTCGCAGGTCACAGGACTCGCGCTTGCCGAGGCGGGAGAGCGTTTCCGGGGGGAGGTTGCAGGCTTCGGCCCAGCGGCGGTCGTTGCCGAATTTGCGGGCGGCGGCGGGGCGGAGGGCTTGGAGGAGGGTGGCGGCGCTCATGGGCGTACGATGACTTTATTATCACTAGAGGATAGTAAAAATTGATTCTTACATCAATCTCTGTGCTTGCCAGCGTGGGCCGCTTGTCCTCGGGCGTGGGCAGGAGGCGCATGAAGATCTCGGGGAGGTTCTTTCACAAGCAGGATGCGCGTGCCCGCGTCGAGGGTCTGCTGCTGCTCGGTGCCGCGGCCCATGCCCATGAGGTCGATCACCGAGTCGGCTTTTGCATCGCGGCTACGGCCTGTGCGTTGCCGGTCAGGGAGGTCGATCAAAGACTTCCCAAAACAATTTCATCAATAAATCCAGTCTTCGTGCCTCACAGGCAGCCTGTTCAGCTGGTCCCGGTAAAACTGCCACTTGGGTACAAAGCTCTCCATCAGGCCGATGAAGCGGCCGTTGTGAGTGGGCTCGAGCAGATGGACCATCTCGTGAACCACGATGTATTCGAGGCATTCCCGCGGCTTTTTTGCCAGCTCGGTATTGAGCCTGATGCTCCCGGAGATGGGGCTGCAACTGCCCCATTTCGTTTTCATCTTTTGCACAAAAAACCTTGCCACCTTCACTTTCACAAGCGGCTCCCATTTGGCAATCAAAAGTGGAACGGCTTCCTTGAGCTTCTCCCGATACCACGCGTCGAGAATAGTTCGCTTTCCCTCCTCACTCGTCGACGGGCGAATCCGCAGAAGAATCCTGTTGTGATCCAGCCTCACTTCCGGCGTTTCGTCTTTCTCAGCCACCTTGAGCAGGTATCGCTTTCCCCAGACATAGTGGCTCTCGCGATCGAGATATTCACGGGGCGTTTCGCGCTCCTGCTCGCGCAGCTTTTTCTGTTGCTGTTTGATCCAGCCTAGCTTCGAGATGGCGAACACACGAATCGTGTCCAAGTGCATGCGCGACGGCGCCGCAATGCGTACCCTGCCGGTCGGGGGATGGACGCTGAGATGGACGTTCTTGATGTCTTTCAGCACCACGTCCACCGCGATGCCGCCCAGTTTGATCTGGGTGACCATCAGTATTCGCCCTGCGCTTTGATGATGAGGAATAGCCGCTCGACCTCGCCGACATCATTCAACAATCCGTACAGCGCTTGCTTGATCACTTGTTCACGGGTCTGGACTCCGCGCCATCCGTCCGACCTGACCCTTTTCACCGTATCGTTGATCTTTAAAGCCAAGTTCAGTACCGGATCGCCGGAGACCGAGTATTCGCCGGGCTTCTGGGCCGCAAGGTTTGCCGACCCGTGCTGTTCACCGCCTTTTTTCAGATTGTTGTAGAGCGCTCTGAGTGCCGGACTGTTCTTCAGTTGCTCGGGCGTGTCTTCCGCGTGCCCTGTCTCGACCCTCTTCGCCAGGTCGCCGACGCGCTTCAGGTATTCCTCATACTCGATAGCCCTCGCCTTGCGGGCCGCGATGATCTCGTCGAGCAACGCCGACATCTTCTCGTAGTAGGCGGGGTCGTTCAGGTGCTCCTTGATGATCTTGCGGCGGACGTTGTTTTCGATGGCTTCGGCAACTGCTTTCCTGTTGCCCTTCATGCCGCCGAGTTGCGTGGCGATTGCGTTGCCAATGCCGGTCTTCGCAATCAATTCCAGCAGGCTCATGTCGTCAAAGGGCGAGATCTTTCTCGGCTCATCGGCTTCGATATAGGTGTCGATGAGGTGCCGCATGTCGGCCTCGTAGGCCTTCAGGTCCAGGCTCTCGCCGCTGGCCTTGCGGACGATCTCGCGGACGTTCAGGTAGTAGTCGAGCTGCTGCTTCATGCGGGTGACGTCGGCAGAACCATATCCGGCACGTTCCAGCTCATCGGCGACGTTGGCGTACGCGCGCACGAGAGCCACGGCCGCCTTGTAGAGCGCGGCACGTTGCGGCTCCCGTTCCTGCAGGTCCGCCAGAATTTCTGTGTTGCCGCAAAAATAATGGATGTGTTCCAGCTCGCCCTTCGGCGGCTCAACCGGCTCGCAAAGGAGGGCCAGGGCTTCCACCGCGTTGTCCAGGCGTTCCTTGCCTTTCTTCAAGCGATCCTGCAGTAGCACCTCCGGATCGACCCCGCCCGCGCTGTGATCGAGCTCCGAGGTGTAAACCTGCAGAGCGCCGGTCCCCTTTTCATTCACCAGATTCTTGAACAGGTCCTTGTAGTCGACGATGTAGCCAAAATCCTTGTCCTCGCCGTCCAGCCGGTTGGTCCGACAGATCGCCTGGAACAGGCCGTGGTCCTGCATGGACTTGTCGATGTAGAGATAGGTGCAGGGCGGCGCGTCGAAACCCGTCAGCAGCTTCTGCACCACCACGAGCAGCTTCATGTTCGCCGGCTCCTTGGTGAACAGCGCCTTGGCCTTCTCCTCGTAGGTCTCTGTCTTGCTCATACCCGGCTTGGCTTCGACGTCCTTGAGCAGCTCGGTGTAGGTGTTGTAGAGGAACTGTTTGTCGGTTTCGGTGTTCGCGCCGGTTTCCTCCTTGGTCACATCCTGGGCGTGCGGGTTGTAGGAGGTGATTACCGCGCACCTGCCCTTGAACGGCGTCTTCTGGAACAGGGTGAAATACTTGCACGCCTCGTAGATGCTCGATGCGACCAGGATGGCGTTGCCGCGTTCGCTGGACAGACGGGGCTTCACGCTGAAATCGAAGACGATGTCGCTCACCACCCGCTCCATGCGTGACTTCGAGCTGAGCACGTTCTGCATCGTGCCCCACTGCTTCTTCAGCTCGTCCTTTTGCCAGTCGTTGAGTCCTTTGGTTTTGGCCTCGAACCACGCATCGATCTTGTCCTCGGAGCCCAGCCGCTGGTCGATGTCCCGCGCTTCGTAGACCAGGTCGAGAATCACCCCATCTTCCACGCCTTCGCTGAACTTGTAGGTGTGGATGTAGCCGCCGAAAACCTCAAAGCTGGTTTGCTTGTCCTGCTTGAGGAGCGGCGTGCCTGTGAAGCCGACAAACACTGCGTTCGGCATCATCGCTTTCATCACGCGGTGCAGCTTGCCGCTCTGCGTGCGGTGGCATTCGTCCACGAAGACGAAGACTTCGCCCACCGTCTGGCTGGGCTGCGCTTCCAGCTCCTTGATGAACGCGTCGAAGTCGTCCACGTCCCGCTTGCCGAATTTGTGGACGAGTGAACACAGCAGGCGCGGTTTGGCCTGGCCCAGTTGGCTCATCAGCTCGCGGCCGCTGCTGGTGCGCTTGATCGCCTCGCCGGCCTCGGAGAAGACCCGCTCGATCTGCTTGTCCAGCTCGTCGCGGTCGGTGATGATGGCCACGCGGGAGTGAGGATTGTTCTCCAGGATCCACTTGGCGAGCAGCACCATCACGATGCTCTTCCCGCTGCCCTGCGTGTGCCAGATGATGCCGCCCTTGCGCTCGCGCGCGTGCTTCTGCGCCGCCTTGATGCCGAAGTACTGGTGCACCCTTGGCAGCTTTTTCACTCCGCTGTCGAAGAGCACGAAGTCGTGCATCAGCTCGATCAGGCGGTCCTTCGCGCACATCTTGAGCAAGTAC
>CAZZDV010000259.1:0-5565 GCA_964652785.1 uncultured Bordetella sp. | reverse complement strand
AAACCCCGTTGGAATCACGCTCCTCGCTCAGACTCAAACCCCATTGGACAAGGCTCCGGCTTGTTTGCGGGGGTCGCCCTGTGATACCTTATGGGAGCTTTTGTTGCGGTGCCGCCACGACACTTCCATGAACGGCTGGAGCCAGGAAATTCCCCGCCAGTATTTGGCGTTTCAAGGGCAGGGATCGGGATTCAGCCTGCTCCTCAAGCGCAACTGCTCGATTTCACCCTCCGGCCTTCTTTGGGTTTACGGTGTGATCGCAGTCGCGACAATGGGGATTGCAGCTGCATTTGCCGCCTTGGGAGCCTGGATGATCCTGCCTTTCGCGGGGATCGAGATTGTAGCGTTGGGGGTTGCGTTCGCGTTGAACGGCCGGCATGCGGGGGATTACGAGCGCATCGAGCTAGGCGAAGGCAGCCTGAAGGTGGAAGTGCGGGAATCGGATTCAGTACGCTGCCACGAGTTCAATCCGGCTTGGGCCAGCGTAAGGGTTGCCGGCGAAGGCACCAGCATGCGGGTCCTTCTGGGAGTGCCGGGGCGCAGCCTGGAGATCGGCAGGCACCTGCAGGAGCAGGCGCGGCTGGAGCTGGCGGGCGAGCTTAAAAAAAGATTACGGAGTTAGGAATCGAAAGGGTGAGCATGCATCAGTTCTCGGCACGAAAATTCGGACACTGGGTCCTGTTCGCGGGAATCCTCGCGCTGGCAGCCGCCGGCAGCGCCCATGCGCTCGAGTGGAACCTGCAGCCAGCGGCCACCAAGATCGCCGACGACATCCACGACCTGCACGAGTACGTGATGCTGCTGATCGTGGTGATCTTCGTCGGCGTGTTCGGCGTGATGTTCTATTCGGTCTTCGCGCACCGCAAGTCGCAGGGGCACAAGGCAGCGAATTTTCACGAGAACACGACTGTCGAAATCATCTGGACCGTCATCCCGCTGCTGATCCTTATCGTCATCGCCTGGCCCGCGACACGCTTGGTCATCGCGCAGAAGGACACCGCTAATGCCGACATGACCATCAAGGTCACCGGCTACCAGTGGAAGTGGGGCTACGACTACATCAAGGGCGAGGGCGAGGGCATCAGCTTCGTGTCGCAGCTCTCCACACCGCGTGACCAGATCGAAGGCAAGGCGCCCAAGGGCGAGCACTACCTGCGCGAAGTCGACAACGAACTCGTCGTGCCGGTGGGAAAGAAGGTCCGCATCCTCACCACTGCCGCCGACGTGATCCATGCATGGGGCGTACCCGCATTCGGCGCCAAGCAGGATGCGATCCCCGGGTTCATCCGCGACCTGCATTTCAAGGCCGAGAAGACCGGCGTCTACCGCGGCCAGTGCGTGGAACTGTGCGGCAAGGAGCACGGCTTCATGCCGATCGTGGTGCGCGTGGTAAGCGCCGCGGACTACACCAAGTGGGTCGGCGACGAGAAGAAGAAGATCGCCGCGGCCGCGGAAGACCCGGCCAAGGTGTGGACGCTGGACGACCTGAAGGCGCGCGGGGAGAAAGTCTATGCGGCCAACTGCGTCGCCTGCCACCAGGCCAACGGCAAGGGCACGCCGCCGGCGTTCCCGCCGCTTGACGGCGGCAAGCTCACGACGGGCCCGAAAGCCGGGCACATCGACATCATCCTGAACGGCAAGCCGAACACCGCCATGGCCGCGTTCGCCAAGCAGCTCAACGACACCGATATCGCTGCGGTCGTGACCTACGAGCGCAACGCGTGGAGCAACAAGACCGGCGAGGTGATCCAGCCCGCCGAGATCAAGGCCCTGCGCAAGTAACGGATACCTTCAGGAGAGACACCCAATGAGCGCAGTCATCGACGAGCACGGCCACGCCAAGGACGATCACCACCACGGCGATCCCCACCACGGCTACGGCGGGATGATGCGGTGGATCACCACCACCAACCACAAGGACATCGGCACGATGTACCTGTGGTTCAGCTTCGCCATGTTCATGGTGGGCGGCGTGATGGCGCTGGTCATCCGCGCCGAGTTGTTCTCACCCGGCCTGCAGATCGTGGATCCGGACTTCTTCAATCAGATGACCACCATGCACGGCCTCATCATGGTGTTCGGCGCGATCATGCCGGCCTTCGTGGGATTCGCGAACTGGCTGATCCCGATGCAGATCGGCGCGCCCGACATGGCGTTCGCGCGCATGAACAACTGGTCGTTCTGGATCCTGCCTTTCGCGGGATCGCTCCTGATCATCTCGTTCTTCGTGCCTGGCGGCGCGCCCGGCGTGGGCTGGACGATGTACGCGCCGCTCACGATCCAGATGGGCATGGGCATGGACCTCACGATTCTCGCGGTCCACCTGCTGGGCATGTCCTCGATCATGGGCTCGATCAATATCGTGACCACGATCCTCAACATGCGCGCCCCCGGCATGACGCTGATGAAGATGCCGCTGTTCGTCTGGACCTGGCTGATCACGGCGTACCTGCTGATCGCGTCGATGCCGGTTCTTGCGGGCGCGGTGACGATGACGCTGACCGACCGCCATTTCGGCACCTCGTTCTTCAACGCGGCCGGCGGCGGCGATCCGGTGCTCTACCAGCACATCTTCTGGTTCTTCGGCCACCCCGAGGTCTACATCATCATCCTGCCGGCGTTCGGGGTCATCTCGCAGATCATCCCGGCGTTCTCGAGAAAGCCCCTGTTCGGCTACGCCTCGATGGTCTACGCCACCTCCTCGATCGCCATCCTGTCGTTTATCGTCTGGGCGCACCACATGTACACCGTGGGCATGCCGGTGACGGGGCAGCTGTTCTTCATGTACGCCACCACGCTGATCGCGGTGCCCACGGCTTGCAAGATCTTCAACTGGCTGGCGACGATGTGGCGCGGCTCGCTGACTTTCGAGACGCCCATGCTGTTCGCGCTCGGATTCCTGTTCCTCTTCACTATGGGTGGGTTCTCTGGTCTGGTGCTGTCGCTGGCTGCGGTCGACATCCAGCTGCATGACACCTACTACGTGGTCGCGCACTTCCACTACGTCATGGTGGCGGGTGCCTTGTTCACGGCCTTCGGCGGCATCTATTTCTGGCTGCCCAAGTGGACTGGCAAGATGTACGACGAGACCCTCGGCAAGTGGCACTTCTGGCTGTCGATGATCTTCTTCAACATCACCTTCTTCGTGCAGCACTTCTCGGGTCTCGCGGGCATGCCGCGCCGGATTCCGGACTACCCGCTGATGTTCGAGACCTGGAACAAGATTTCCTCCATCGGTGCGTTCGGCTTCGGCCTTTCGCAGCTGCTGTTCCTGTACATCATCGTGAAGGCCATCACGAGCGGCGAAAAGGCCGCCGAGAAGCAGTGGGAAGGCGCCGATTCGCTGGAATGGACGCACCTGCCGTCGCCCGCGCCTTATCACTCCTTCGAAACGCCGCCGGTCATCAAGTGACTCAAGGACTGACCCATGCTCCGCAGCGTGAGGCGTTGGTGAGTCGCAACACCAGGACCGCGCTCGTCCTGGCTTCGATCGCGCTGGCATTCTTCCTCGCGATCATCGCCAAGTACGGGCTGCTCAGATGAGCGCGAGCGGCGCCAGCCATCTCCCGGGCGACAACCGGCGCATGCTGGTCAAGCTCTCGATCGTCGCCGCGCTCATGTTCGGCTTCGGTTATGCGCTGGTGCCGTTCTACAAGGCAATCTGCGTCGCACTTGGGATCAACAGTCTCGTCCCGGTGGCGACCGCCACGTCGCAGAACACGCAGATCGACTACACGCGCAAGGTCACCATCGAGCTGGATGCCAATGCGCATCGCATGCCCTGGCGCTTCCGGCCGTTGCAAGGCCACCTCGAAGTGCATCCCGGCGAGCTGATGACGGTCGAGTACGAGATCGTCAACACGCGCGACTCGCCGGTGACCGGCCAGGCGATGCCCAGCTACGGGCCGCAGCGGGCCGGACAGTACTTCAGCAAGCTCGAGTGCTTCTGCTTCACGAAGCAGACGCTCGCCGCCGGGGAGACGCGGCGCATGCCGGTGGTGTTCCTCATCGACCCGAACCTGCCCGCAGATATCAAGACGATCACGCTGTCGTACACCTTCTTTGAGGTTCCCGGCATGGGTGGCAAGCCGTGATGGCTGTCGAGGGGCCGCGCAGGGCGACGGCGATAGTGAAGCTGGTGACGAGCTAGCTCGGAATCAAGGGTAGAAATTCAGGGTAATCAGGACCTCGGGAGAACACGAATGTCGCAACATCCGACCGCACAGGGCACGCCGGCCTACTTCATACCGCAGCCCATGCCCTGGCCGATCATGGGCTCGGTGGGGCTGTTCCTCATGGCGCTTGGCGCCGTCTTCGTTTTCAACGGCATGGGCGGCGGATGGGTGGCGATTGCGCTGGGGTTCATGCTCCTGCTCTACATGATGTTCCGCTGGTTCGGCGATGTAATCCGCGAATCCGAAACCAACATGTACTCCAAGCAGGTCGACGTCTCCTTCCGCTGGGGCATGAGCTGGTTCATATTTTCGGAGGTGATGTTCTTCGCCGCGTTCTTCGGCGCGCTGTTCTGGGCCCGGGTCGTGTCGGTGCCCGACCTGAGCAGCATCCTCCACAACGAAATCCTGTGGCCGGGCTTCACGGCCCACTGGCCCTCGGCCGGCCCGGGCTTCGAGGACAAATTCTTGCGCATGGGCGCGTGGGGCCTGCCTGCGCTCAACACTTTCCTCCTGCTGTCCTCCGGCGCGACGATTACGGTCGCGCACTGGGCGCTCAAGGAGAACAAGCGCGGCCTGCTGAACCTCTTCATGTTCTTCACCATCGCGCTCGGCGTCGTCTTCCTTGGCTGCCAGGCGATCGAATACGGCCACGGCTACTCGGACCTCAATCTCAAGCTCACGACCGGCGTGTACGGCTCGACTTTCTACTTGCTCACCGGCTTCCACGGATTCCACGTCACGCTCGGCGCGATCATGCTGACAGTGATCTTCGCGCGTTGTTTGGCCGGGCATTTCACGCCGAACCACCATTTCGCCTTCGAAGCCGTGGCCTGGTACTGGCACTTCGTGGACGTGGTGTGGCTCGGCCTGTTCATCTTCGTCTACTGGCTGTAGCGGCTGGATCGATTAACGAGGAGGAGGGGGTCCCACGCGTACGCACAAAGACGCGCGCCTGGGACTCCGGAGGCAGCAAGTTTGATGCCGCACACTGTGCGGCATCTTTTTTTCACGCCTTGCGGCGCGAAAACAGGGTAGGAAGGGGACAGGGGAACGCAGGGTTCCCCCGTACCCCCTCCTTAATGAATTCGGCCGGGGATTACACCGAAGTAAACGCTGCCCATCAAGACCAGGAACAGTGCAATCGACAGTCCGACACGGATCGCGAGTGCTTTCACCGCCCGCTTGGAGCCTGGCTCATCGTGCATGACGAAATACAGGCCAGCCGCCAAACTGGCGACGATCAGGATGAACACAACGATAGCTACGTAGCGCATGAATGAAGTCTAGTCCAAGTGATGCAGCCAATCTACCGATGCTCCCCATGTTGAGGGGCCTGCGTTTCCGTCCGCGCCTGTGGGGGTTCCTGCTCGCGCTGCTGGCCAGCGTCTGC
>CAZZDV010000258.1:0-5572 GCA_964652785.1 uncultured Bordetella sp. | reverse complement strand
GCCGCCAGCATGGCGCCTTGATTGTTCTCGTGGCCGCCAGCATGGCGCCTTGATTCCGCGATTTTTCTTATCGCGCGATTGAGGCCGGGGTGAAAGGGGAGTAAACTTCGGCTTTCAAGGCATTCGTCCCCCGGATGACCAAATACGTATTCGTAACTGGTGGCGTGGTTTCTTCCCTGGGTAAGGGGATAGCCGCCGCCTCCCTCGCCGCGATCCTCGAATCGCGCGGCATCAAAGTCACCAACATCAAGCTGGATCCGTACATCAACGTGGATCCCGGCACCATGAGCCCGTTCCAGCACGGGGAAGTGTTCGTGACCGAGGATGGCGCCGAAACCGACCTGGATCTGGGGCACTACGAGCGCTTCCAGTCCTCCAAGATGAAGCGCTGGAACAACTTCACCACCGGCCAGGTGTACGAGAGCGTCATCCGCAAGGAACGCCGCGGAGACTACCTCGGCGGCACGGTCCAGGTCATCCCGCATATCACCGACGAGATCAAGGCCTTCGTGAAGCGCGGCGCGGGCGAGGCCGACGTCGCGATCGTCGAGATCGGCGGCACCGTCGGCGACATCGAGTCGCTGCCCTTCCTCGAGGCGATCCGGCAGATGGGTCTGGAACTCGGCCGCAACAACGTCTGCTACATCCACCTCACGCTGGTCCCGTATATCGCCTCGGCGGGCGAGATCAAGACCAAGCCCACGCAGCACTCGGTCAAGGAGCTGCGCCAGATTGGCATCCAGGCCGACGTGCTCCTGTGCCGCACCGACCGGCCGCTGCCGGAAGACGACCGCCGCAAGATCGCGCTGTTCTGCAACGTCTCCAAGGAAGCCGTGATCGCGGCGTGGGACGTGGATTCGATCTACAAGATTCCCGCGATGCTGCATGACCAGATGCTCGACGAGATCGTCTGCCACAAGCTCAACATCCTCGCCAAGGCCGCGAACCTGTCGACGTGGAACAAGCTCGTCGACGACCTCGAGCATCCCGAGCACGAGGTGGACATCGCGCTGGTCGGCAAGTACGTCGACCTCGCCGACTCGTACAAGTCGCTGTCCGAGGCGCTGATCCACGCCGGCATCCACACGAAATCGAAGCTCAACATCCACTACATCGACTCGGAGTCGATCGAGGCCAATGGCGTCGGGAGCCTTGCGGCGATGGACGCGATCCTCGTGCCCGGCGGGTTCGGCAAGCGCGGTGTCGAGGGCAAGATCGCCGCGATCCGCTTCGCGCGGGAAAACAAGATCCCGTACCTTGGCATCTGCCTTGGCATGCAGCTCGCGACCATCGAGTTCGCGCGCAACGTCTGCGGGCTCGAGGCGGCCAATAGCACCGAGTTCGACCAAGCCACGCCGCACCCGGTTGTCGCATTGATCACAGAGTGGCTGGACAGCACAGGCAGCGTCGAGCGCCGCTCGGATAACTCGGACCTCGGCGGCACGATGCGCCTTGGCGCGCAGAAAGTGCCGGTCACCACCGGCACGCTGGCCCACAAGATCTACGGGCCGGAAGTCAACGAGCGGCATCGCCACCGCTACGAAGTCAACAACGTCTACGTGCCGCAGCTCGAAGACAAAGGCTACAAGGTCTCCGCCCGCACGCCGAGCGAGAACCTGCCCGAGATGATGGAGCTGGCCGACCACCCCTGGTTCGTCGGCTGCCAGTTCCACCCGGAATTCACGTCCACCCCGCGCGCGGGGCATCCCCTCTTCACCGCATTCCTGCTCGCCGCGCAAAGATACCGCGAGCGGGCGAAACGCATCAGTCCGGGCGGAACCCTCTCAGTCGTCGCGGCATGAACCTCTGCGGCTTCGAAGCCGGCCTCGACAAACCGCTCTTCCTCATCGCAGGGCCCTGCGTGGTTGAATCCCGCGCCCTGCAGATCGACACCGCCGGCAAGCTCAAGGAGATCTGCGCTTCTCTGGGCATGCCGTTCATCTTCAAGTCGTCCTACGACAAGGCCAACCGCAGCTCCGGCAAGTCTTTCCGCGGCCCGGGCATGGAGGAGGGGCTCCGGATCCTCTCCGAGGTGAAGAGCCAGCTCGGCCTGCCGTTGCTTACCGACGTGCACACGATCGAGGATGTGAAGACCGTCGCTTCGGTGGTCGACGTGCTCCAGACGCCGGCTTTCCTATGCCGCCAGACCGACTTCATCCACACAGTGGCTGCAGCCGGCCGGCCGGTAAACATCAAGAAAGGCCAATTCCTCTCGCCGCACGAGATGAAGAACGTGGTCGACAAGGCGCGCGAGGCCGCATTGGATTCCGGTGGGACGGACAGCATCATGGTGTGCGAACGCGGCGCCTCGTTCGGCTACAACAACCTCGTGTCCGACATGCGATCGCTGGCGATCATGCGCGAGACCGGTTGCCCCGTGGTGTTCGATGCCACCCACTCGGTGCAGCTGCCCGGCGGCCAGGGCACGGCCTCGGGCGGCCAGCGTGAATTCGTGCCGGTGCTGGCGCGCGCTGCGGTCGCCGCCGGTATTGCCGGCATCTTCATGGAAACGCATCCGCAGCCGGAGAAGGCCCTGTCCGACGGGCCGAATGCGTGGCCGCTCGGGATGATGAAAGAGCTGCTGGAGACGCTGCTCGAGCTGGACGCGGTGGTCAAGCGACGAGGGTGGGCCGAGAACCGCGTCGCCGCCTGAAAATAACCAGAACACAGGGAAAAGAAAAATGAGCTCAATCGTCGATGTGGTGGCCAGGGAGATCCTCGATTCGCGCGGCAATCCCACCGTGGAAGCCGACGTCCTGCTCGAATCCGGTGTCATGGGCCGCGCGGCGGTGCCTTCGGGCGCCTCCACCGGCAGTCGCGAAGCCATCGAGCTGCGCGACGGCAATCCCCAGCGCTACGGCGGCAAGGGCGTGCTGCAGGCGGTCGAGCATGTGAACACCGAGATTTCCGAAGCGATCGTGGGGCTGGACGCGACCGAGCAGGCGTTCATCGACCATACGCTCATCGACCTCGACGGCACCGAGACCAAGTCGCGCCTCGGCGCCAATTCCCTGCTCGCTGTTTCGATGGCCGTGGCCAAGGCCGCGGCCGAAGAGTCCGGCCTGCCGCTTTACCGCTATTTCGGCGGCTCCGGCGCGATGCAGATGCCGGTGCCGATGATGAACGTGATCAATGGCGGCGCGCATGCCAATAACGGCCTCGCGATGCAGGAGTTCATGATCATCCCGGTGGGCGCGCAGAGTTTCCGCGAGGCCCTGCGATGCGGCGCCGAGATCTTCCAGGCGCTCAAGAAACTCATCGACGCCAAGGGCATGTCCACGGCAGTGGGCGACGAAGGCGGATTTGCGCCGGACCTGCCGACGCATGCCGGCGCGATCGAGTTCATCCTGCAGGCGATCGACAAGGCCGGTTACACCGCCGGCCAGGACGTGGTGCTGGGCCTGGACTGCGCGAGCTCCGAGTTCTACAAGGACGGCAAATACGTGATCGAATCCGAAGGCCTCACGCTGGATTCGGCGGCCTTTACCGATTACCTCGCCAACCTCGCCGACAAGTACCCGATCATCTCGATCGAGGACGGCATGGCCGAGAACGACTGGGAAGGCTGGAAGCGCCTGACGCAGAGGCTCGGCAAGTCGGTGCAGCTCGTCGGCGACGACCTCTTCGTGACCAATACCAGGATCTTGCGCGAGGGCATCCAGCAGGGCGTCGCCAATTCGATCCTCATCAAGGTCAACCAGATCGGCACGCTGACCGAAACTTTCGCCGCGATCGAGCTCGCCAAGCGCTCGGGTTATACCTCGGTGATCTCCCACCGCTCGGGCGAGACCGAGGACACCACGATCGCCGACATCGCAGTCGGCACGAACGCGCTGCAGATCAAGACCGGCTCGCTCTCGCGCTCCGACCGGATCGCCAAGTACAACCAGCTCCTGCGCATCGAAGAAGACATCGGCGCGGCCGCCTATCCGGGCCGCGACGCGTTCTTCCAGCTCAAGTAGGCATCAGCGCCGGCAACGGCCCCGGTCCATGAAAGTCCTCGCCGGAATCCTCGCCGCACTGATCCTGCTGATCCAGTACCCGTTGTGGCTCGGCAAGGGAGGGTGGCTGCGCGCGTGGGAAGTCGACCGGCGCCTTGGCGCGCAACAGAACGCCAACGTGGCGCTCGAGCGCCGCAACATCGCCCTCGGCGCGGAGGTGCGCGACCTCAAGCAGGGGCTCGATGCGATCGAGGAGCGCGCGCGCTACGAGCTGGGCTTCGTCAAGGCCGACGAGGTATTTTTTCAGGTGGTGGAGCAGCCTGCGGCGAAGAAGTGACTTCCGGGGCGTCCCCGGTGATTGGTCGCAAGTTATTGCGCCGGCCGAAGCTGTCCTCGTCCACTCCCACCTATCCACACCTTACGCCGCCTCGGCGTGCAGCTTGACCCCGAGCGCTCGGGCAACTTTCAGAATCCTGGCAAAGCTGGGATTCCCGTCTGCGCTGAGCGCGCGGTACAGGCTTTCGCGGCTCAGACCAGCGTCTTTGGCGACCTGCGTCATCCCCTTGGCGCGTGCGATATCTCCAAGTGCTCTTGCGATACCGGCCGCATCATCAGGAGCTTGTTCCAGCCAGGCATCGAGTTACGCTGCCATTTCTTCCGGCGTACGGAGATGCTCCGCCACGTCATAAGGCAGAGTTTCGGTCCTTGCGGGTTTCTTCGGCGCGGTCTTGCGCATGGTTCGCTACGTTAAGTTCCGAAGCCCAGGCTCTTGCCGGCCCTCGTGCCTGTATTCGGCGAGGTAGTCCTTGACGGCGAGTTCAAACTCAGCGCGCAATTCCTTCACCGTCTCGCCATGGAAGCTGATGATTGTGCGAACGCCGAGAATTCGGCCAACAAAGAAATTGTCTCGTTCGTCGTATTCGACACGGGCGGTGTAGCCCTTGTGGGACATTGTGTTCACGGTTCGGGCACCTTGGTCAGCCGTGACCGGCTTCGGCATGCAACTTTAATCCCAGCGCGCCGATTACTTTGAGGATAGTGTCAAAGTCAGGGCTGCGTTCACCGGAAAGCGCCTTGTACAGGCTTTCGCGGGAGAGTCCGGCATCTCGCGCAACCTGGGACATCCCCTTGGCACGAGCGATATCGCCTAGTGCTTTGGCAATAAATGCGGCATCTCCGTCAGCTTCTTCAAGGCAGGCTTCGAGATAAGCAGCCATCTCTTCGGGAGTTCTGAGGTGTTCGGCGACATCATAGCGAGAGGTAACGGTCTTCTTCATCGTGGCTGCTCCGAGAGACTGCGTGCGAGGCGTAAGGCTGCCTTGATGTCCTTGGCTTGCGTGCTCTTATCGCCACCGGCCAGGAGAATGTTCAGCTCTTGCCCTCGCTTCTTGAAATACACCCGATAACCGGGGCCGTAGTCGATTCGCAACTCCGAGACACCTTCGCCCACCGGTGCTACATCACCCGGGTTTCCCGCCGCCAGCCGTTCAATCCTCGCTTGGACGCGCGCTCTTGCTTGAATGTCCCCAAGGTCGTCGAGCCATTGAACGAAGAGGTCGGTCTTGCGAATTTCAACCATGGAGTCACTGTAGCCTTGTGGCTACATGTTGTCAATGCTGTGTACTGCGCCT
>CAZZDV010000257.1:2357-5583 GCA_964652785.1 uncultured Bordetella sp. | reverse complement strand
TAATCCGAGCTGTCGTGAATGGACGGCGTGGTGCGCGCCAAGCGGCCGAAGCATGTCCTGGCGGTGTTTACTGAGAACGAGGTGCGCGCGTTGCTCACGCATCTGGAGGGCAAGCGCCTGACGGTTGCGCGGCAACCGCACCGAGAAGATCATTGCCAACACTGCGGAGGGGCCGCAGAGAACGACCGTGCCGCGGTTCGAAACCGCCGATCCGTTGCGGAGGATAGCCAGATGATTCACGAACTGGACGAACTGATTCTCGAGTGCGATCTGCCGGAGCACGGGTTGGCGCGCGGCGACGTGGGCACGGTGGTGCTTGTGCATCAGGACGGCGGCGGATATGAGATCGAATTTACCGTGCTGGACGGCGAAACCGTAGCTGTGGTCACGCTTGCGGCCACGCAAGTCCGTACCGCCGGGAGTGGTGAGATCGCACACGCACGCGAGCTCGCGCGAGCCACCTGACCGGGCCCCAAAGGCTTACTTAAATAGCCGCTATTGGGAGATCGCATGGCAGCAATTCGCCCGCAGAGTGGCTCCAGGAGCGGACGTTATAGAAAAAATGGCAGCAATGCCCTTGCGCCTTGGCAAGGCTGGCCGAGGAGATCTTCGGCGCGCCTGGGCGTTTCCCGAACCGACTCGCGCAAGGGCGACCTCGGCGCGCGCTGGGCGGCAAGTTCGTCCCAAGCCTTATCTCGTGCCTTGTCGGCGTCGAAGCTGGCGGATGACGCGATCGAGCAGCCGCGCCGACAGCGAACCAGTGCGACGCGCTTCAGCGTAGGACGCGCGGTCGCGAACAACACGTCACCAGCATGAATCTCCTTTCGAGCCCGACTTGGGGCTGCCCAACCTTCCAGCCCGGTGGTCTCGACGATCCTGAACGCGCTGTTGCTCACTGAAGACACATGTCCCCTGCATGATCTCGTTGGTCAGGATAGCGAAATCAGAAGTGATCCCGGCGCCCCGGTCTTTCCATTCGTCGGTCAAGTCCTGCCGCACCGCGATGCCACGCAGCCGCTTGTCAATCCACGCCTTGGGATAGCCCTTCTTTTCGTAGAGTTCGTGCATCCGGGCCATCGCCAGTTCGGGGTTCTCGATCTCGTCAACGCGTTCCTTGCCGACCCGTGCCAGCCAGCGCTTGAATGGTTCGGCCCTGGGGCTGGGAATGGATTGGATCAGACGGAAGATGCCTTCGGTATTCCAACATTGAAGTTTCTGGGGGCCACCGGCGGTGGCGAACTCCAAGGCAAGGGGGGGGGCAAATTGCCCCCCCCCTTTGAAAGTCTCAGCCAGGGAGGGATCGCGCCGACGCATATCCCTGAGAGGATCGCTACTCGCCGCAGTGTTCATCCCTCGCCTCCAATATTGGCTGCAAGTGCTCCAAGATGACCGCCCAAATCCGATTCAGCTCACGCGGCGAGAAACCGTCGTTGCCCGCCAGCGCCACGGATTCCAGCCAGAGCATCCCATGTTCTTGCCGCCTTCGCGCAGGACGCCGGCCGGCATCGTGAACGCATAGGGAAACATCGTGCGGCGTGCCGTTACGGTGTTGAAGCGCGCGCTCAGCGCGTCGATAACGTCCGCTGGCAGCGCACGATCGGTCACGCCAACAGCCTGGCAGCAGCCAGCGGGTTCATCACTTCGATGCCGTAACTCTGGGGATAGCTTGCAGCCACCGGGGCGACCAGCAGTTTTCTCGTGGCCCCCACATCGGCGGCGGCCAGGTGGAAACCCTTTGACACCGTGGGCGCCGACGAACGCTTGATCTCGACCACCCAGGTTGCGCCATCGCGAAAGCTCAACACCAGATCGGCCTCAGCGCCATGCGAGGTGCGGTAGAAGCTGGCCTCGGCAGTGGGTGCGGCGGCGAGCAACTGTTCGAGCACAAAACCTTCCCAGCTGGCTCCGGCCACCGGGTGGGCCAACACGGTCTGAAGGTCCGCCAGGCCCAACAGCGCATGCACGATGCCACTGTCGCGCACATAGACCTTGGGTGCGCGCACCAGCCGCTTGCCGACGTTGCCGTGCCAGGCCGGCAGACGGCGCACCAGCATCAGGTCGCAGAGCAGGTCGATGTATCGCGCCGTGGTCTGGCCGCTTACCGCCAGCGATGCAGCCAGTTGCGACTGGTTGAGCAGCCCGCCCTGGCCGTGGGCCAGCATGGTCCACAAGCGCCGCAGGGTGGTGGCGGGAATGCGCGGGCCGAGGGCCGGAATATCCCGCTCCAGACAGGTGGCAATGAAGGCATCGCGCCAGCGCAGGCTGGCCGCATCATCGGCCGCCAGCCACGACAGCGGAAAACCGCCGCGGACCCACAGCGCATTGAGTTGGCCGGCCAGATCGTCTACCGGCGCATCTACCGGCATCAGCTCCCGCGCCTGGAAAGGCGTGAGCTCCAGCTGCGCCACCCGGCCGGCGAGGCTTTCGCTTGCCTGCCTGAGCAGTTCGCCGCTGGCCGAGCCAAGCAGCAGAAACTGTCCCGCCGCCTCGCCCGAGCGGCGGCGCAGGTCGATCACGCCGCGCAGCACCGCGAAAAGCTCCGGCAGGCGCTGGACCTCGTCCAGAATCACCAGCCGGTTGCGGTGCGCCAGCAAAAAAGCTTCCACATCCTCGAGCTGGCGTTGGGCGGAGGGCAGCTCCAGATCGAGATACAAGGCATCGCTGTTGCGCTTTGCCTCTGCCAGAGCGAGCGTGGTCTTGCCGGCCTGGCGTGGCCCCAGCAGCACCACAGCAGGGAATTCAGCCAGCAGACCGGTCAGGCTGGGTTGGATTAATCGGTATATTAAAAACAGCATGGACAATATGCACGGTTAAATTACGTTACTTCTGGCCCAAGCCGGCAGACAGTTCGGTTTTGCCCAGCGGGAACGCAAGGGCGACCATGCGAAAATTCAAGCCTAAAGCACAATAGAAAAGGACCGCACGCGATGGCCACAGCTTCGACAATCATCCCTAACGGGCGGCCGCCTTTCCGCGCCGATCACATTGGCAGCCTGCTGCGCCCGCAGGCGCTGCGCCAGGCGTTCCGCAAGCACGCCGCCGGAGAAATTTCGGACGAGGTTTTCCGCGCGGCCCAGGACGAGGCGATCCGCGACGTAGTCAGGCTGCAGGAGGACTGCGGCCTTGGCGTGGTCAACGATGGCGAATTCCGGCGCATTTCGTACTGGGAGAAGTTCGTCCGCCTCACCAAGGGCCTGACTGTCAAGGAAGCCGTTTTCAAGTTCCA
>CAZZDV010000257.1:0-2257 GCA_964652785.1 uncultured Bordetella sp. | reverse complement strand
CAGGACCCGGAGCGCCTGGTCGACCTGTACGTCGATGCGATCAATCAGGCAGTGAAAAACGCCCCTGCCGGCATGGTGATCGGCGTGCACATGTGCCGCGGCAATTACAAGGGGCGCTATCTTTCCGAAGGCGGCTACGACTCGATCGCGGAGAAGCTTTTCAACCGCGCCCAGGTCAACCACTTCCTGCTCGAATTCGACACGCCTCGCGCGGGCGACTTCGCTCCGCTCAGGTTCGTGCCCAAGAACAAGGGCGTCGTCCTCGGCATGGTGAGTTCCAAGGTGCCGCAGCTCGAATCGATTGATGGATTGCGCCGCCGCGCCGACGAGGCCGCGAAATACCTCGACCCCTCGCAGCTCGCTCTCAGCCCGCAGTGCGGCTTCGCGAGCACCATGGGGGGCAATCCGGTGACCGAGGACGACGAGCGCGCCAAGCTGCGGCTGTGCGTCGAGGCGGCGCGGAAGATCTGGGACGGGGAATAGCCGATGGCAACATTTCACCCGGTTAGCCGCTCCAGGACTCGCACCTGGCCCAGAAATGGCAGCATTTCAGAATCCAACAGCACACGCTCGACCCAGGGAATCCAGTGACCGAAATCAAAAAGCACGGCCTCGCCCGCGGACTCACCAACTACGGTGACGCGGACTTTTCGCTCTACCTTCGCCGCTCGTTCGCCAAGAGCATGGGCTATTCGGGCGAGATGCTCGCGCGGCCGGTGATCGGCATCGCCGACACCACCAGCGGCTTCAACAACTGCCACCGCAACGTGCCCGAGCAGATCGAGGCGATCAAACGCGGCGTGCTTGTCGCGGGCGGCCTGCCGATCTCCTTCCCCACCGTGTCGCTCGGCGAGGTGTTCCTCAGCCCGACCTCGATGATGTTCCGCAACATGATGGCGATGGACACCGAGGAGATGATCCGCGCGCAGCCGATGGACGCGGTGGTCATGGTCGGCGGTTGCGACAAGACGATCCCGGCGCAGCTCATGGGCGCAGCCTCCGCGGACGTGCCCGCGATCCAGCATATCGTCGGCCCGATGATGCCCAACCTGTTCCATGGCGAGCGGCTTGGCGCCTGCACCGACTGCCGCCGGTTCTGGGGCATGCATCGCGCGGGCAAGCTCGACAAGGCCGGCATCGACGAGATCGAGGGCAACCTCGCCGCGACCGCGGGCTCATGCGCGGTCATGGGCACCGCCTCCACGATGGCCTCGATTGCCGAGGCGCTTGGCATGGCGCTTCCGGGCACCGCGGCGATTCCCGCCGTGCACGCCGATCGCCTGAGGGCGGCGGAAGCGAGCGGACGGCGCGCGGTCGAGCTTGCCGCGAAGCCGATCCGCCCGTCGCAGATCATCACCGAAAAGTCGATCGAGAACGCGCTGCGCATCCTGCTGGCCATCGGCGGCTCGACCAATGCGATCGTCCACCTCACCGCGATTGCCGGTCGTGTAGGCGTGAAGATCGACCTCAACCACCTGAACGACCTTTCGGATTCGACGCCGGTGCTCGTCGACCTCAAGCCCACGGGCCAGCACTACATGTCGGACCTCTATGCAGCCGGCGGGCTGGGCGCGGTGCTGCGCGAGCTGAAGCCGCTGCTGCACCTCGAGTGCATGACCGTGACCGGGGAAACGATGGGCGAGCGCTTGGACAACGAACCGGGCTGGGTGGACCGCTCGGTCGTGCGTCCCTTCGCAGACCCGTACCAGAAGGAAGGCGGGCTGGTCGCGCTGTTCGGGTCGCTCGCGCCGAACGGGGCGATCCTCAAACGCTCCGCCGCGGATCCCACGCTGTTCGAGCGCGAAGGGCGCGCGGTCGTGTTCTCATCGCTGGATGACCTCGCGGCAAGGGTTGACACGCCGGAGCTCGACATCAAGCCGGACGATTTCATGGTGCTGCAGAATGCCGGCCCAAAAAGCGGGTACGCGATGCCCGAGTCGGGTTACCTGCCGATCCCGCAAAAGCTGGCGCGCGCGGGGCTCAAGGACATGGTGAGGATCTCGGATGCGCGCATGAGCGGCACCGCCTTCGGCACCATCGTGCTGCACGTCTCACCCGAAGCAGCGATCGGCGGCCCGCTCGCGCTGGTGAAAAACGGCGACCGCATCAGGCTTTCGATCAGCGCGCGGCGCATCGACCTGCTGGTGCCCGAAGCGGAGCTTGCGCAAAGAAGGGCGCAGTGGAAACCGCCCGTGGAGATGCCGAAACGCGGCTACGCCAAGCTCTACATGGATCACGTCCTGCAGGCCGAGGACGG
>CAZZDV010000256.1:0-5620 GCA_964652785.1 uncultured Bordetella sp. | reverse complement strand
GCCCGGCTTATGGATCGCTATCGGCCACGGTCACCTGGGCATGACCGATTCGATCAGCACTTCGGAGCGCATTGCCGGCGCATTGATGCCGGCGGGCTGAAGCGGCGTGTTAATTTCGGTATTGATTTAGTCTATGCGAACCTGCCAAGGAGACTTCATGCGAATCACCGTGATGCTGCGCGCCGTATTGGCCGCCTTGATGCTGTGCTCGGCGCCTGCAATTTCCCATGCGCAAGTCTGGCCCGCCAAGCCCGTGCGCTTCGTCGTGCCTTTCCCGGCGGGCGGCTCGACCGACGTGGTCGGCCGCATCCTCGCCGAACACTTGCGTCAAGGCCTCGGCCAGACCTTCGTGATCGACAACCGCGCCGGCGCGGGAGGAACGGTGGGGTCCGATGTCGTTGCAAAGGCCGCGCCCGACGGCTACACGATGCTCATCGGCACGAGCAGCACGCACGCGATCGCGTCCGGCCTTTACGGAAGCAAGCTCCCGTATGACCAGGTCAAGGATTTTGCGCCGGTCACGCTGCTGGGTTCGGCGACGATCCTGCTCGTCGTCCATCCTTCGGTGGCGGCCAAGAGCGTGCCCGAGCTGATCGCGCTCGCAAAGGCCAAGCCCAACTCGCTCAACTTCGCATCCTCCGGCAACGGCGGGGTCTCGCACCTCACCGGCGAGTACTTCAAGTCGCTCGCCGGCATCCAGATGCAGCACGTGCCCTACAAGGGCGACACGCCGATGATCACCGACCTCGTCGCGGGGCGCGTGTCGCTGGCTTTCGGCACTGCAGTCGCCTTTCTCCCGCACGTGCAGAAGAATGCGCTGCATGCACTTGCCGTTACGAATGCAAAGCCCTCGCCGGTCGCGCCGAACCTGCCGACGGTCGCGCAGACACTGCCGGGATTCGAGGCGCTGCAGTGGTTCGGCATCCTCATGCCGGCCGGGACGCCGCCCGAGATTGTTTCGCGGCTGCAGGCCGAGACGGTGAAAGTGCTTCGTCTGCCCGAGGTGCGCGATCGCCTGCAGTCGATGGGCATCGAGATCGTGGGCAACACGCCCGCGGAGTTCGCCGCGTTCATGCGCGACGAGACGACGAAATGGGGGCGGATCGTGAAGGAGTCGGGCGCGAAGGTGGACTAACTGCGTCGACTGATCCGCGCCGCTTCTAAACGCCGGGCCCGTCCGGCGGGTACTTGAGGAACTCCGGCGTCTCTTCCAGCCGCGCCGACAGCTCGGCCAGACCCGGATGCTTCGCGGCCGGCACGATCGGCGCCAGCACCGATTGGGTGAATTGCCACGCTGTTCCCGTCGAGATGGAAGCTTGCGTATGGGCGGTCGCGAACGCCGCCTGCCTGCGCTTCACCTCTTCTTCCAATCCGGCATAGGCCGCGAGCAGCTGGCCCGTGACGCGCTCCATCCAGGGCTCGTATTGGGCTTGCTTCGGACGCAGGTTGCGCTCGTAGATGATCTGTACGCTCTTCTCGCAGGCGGCCAGGGCGAGGCCCACGGCCCGGAATTCGTGCTGGCGCTCCATGGGATCCGCGGACCACAAGGAGCGGCGATGCGCTGTCCTAGCCTCCACGTACTGCAGGATCAGCGAGGAATCCATGAGGACCTCGCCGTCGTCGCAGACGAGTGTCGGCGCCTTCACCACCGGGTTGATGGCCCGGAACTTTTCGAAGGTACTGAAAACGGAAACGGCGTCGTGCTCGAAGTGCACGCCGAGGACGTCAAGCGAGATCGCGACGCGCCTCACGTAGGGTGAGTCCAGCATTCCAATGAGCTTCATTTTTTGCTCCGGTGTTCAGGCCAGCTGCGCATGACGGAAGACCGTGCCGTCACAAGTGGTAGGTCTTGAGCGTGGAATTCGATGTCACAGCCACCTGCGAACCCTCCTCTTGTAGTCAATGAAGTCATCGCCAAACAGCGCTTCGAGCGCTTTCTCTTCGGGACCGATCTGGAAACGATTCATGTAGAGCACGAAAACCAGTGGCCCGATGAGCGCCCACGGCGAATTCAGGTAGATCGCCCAGGCCATGAGCAGCAAGAGCATGCCGACGTACATGGGATTGCGCGTGATGCGGTAGATGCCGGAGGTCACCAGGGCCGTGGCTTTCTCCGGGCGCAGCGGATTGACAGTGGTTTTCGCGAGGCGGAAGGAGACGATGCCCGCAATGTCGAAGCCGATTCCGACCAGCGCAACCGCCGACGCGGCGAAGACCGGATCGGGTACCGCCAGGGTGGCGGCGGTGATGCGGGCGAGCCCCCACATCGCGGCGGCGATGAGGAGGCCGACTATTGGCGGAGGGATCTTGTTCTCGAGCACTTTCATCAGGGCAATGCTACTGCCTCTCGGCACCACAATCTGGAAAAGATACATCGCGAAGAGCGCCGCAGGTGAGCAGGAATGCGCGGCGTGAGACAAGCGCCGTTCGCCTGGCGATCCTCACTCGGGAAAGCGTGCCGCGACTCTGCGCGCGATGTCGGTGAGCGCCTGGCGCGTGTTGGTGCAGAGCGGGGTCTGCTTGCCGAGACCGGAAATCTCGCAGAGCCGCATGGCTTCGGTCTGCACGATGACCGCGCGACGTCCTCCGCGCGGCACGAGGACTGCCGTCGGCACGGAAAGCAGGCCGCGCCCGATGACGATCACGGGGAAGCTGTGCTCCTCCGCGCCGTTCGCGCCCGCCTGCTTCGCGTAAGTCCAGCCGAGCTTTTCGAGCGCCGGAGCGTTGAGGCCGGCAGTCGATTGCGACAGCTGCCCGATCGAGCCCTTCAGGCCGCCCTGCGCCGCGACGACCAGCGCGCGGATCCGATTCGCCTCGCGCGCGCAGATCCCCACGTTGACGCTGCCGGAAACGCCGGCGCGGGTGACGAAGTCGAAATTAGCGCTGCGCTCGCAGCGGATCTCCTCGACCTCGTCCGCGCTCCTGCCGTAAAAGACGAAATAGTTCTCGCGCGCGTTGACGAGGGCGAACCGCGGCGGGTCGATTCGGACGACCTCGCCGATCGCTTTTGCGGCCTCCTCAGAAAATCCCGCTGCCGAAGCGAAACTGGCTGGGGCGAGGAGCGCAATTCCGAGGATGATGGCGGCTGCGGTTTTCATTTGGAATCGAACGCGATGACTGAGCCCCTGAGCGTAGTCCACTTTAGCATTCCGGTCAGCGACCTCGAGGCTAGCCGCCGGTTCTACACCGAGATCCTCGGGGCGACCCGCATTGAATATCTACGTGGGAACGCGGACCGAGCTCGATGCGTCAGCGGGAGCGGTGTTCGAGTTGGTGAAGGGCGGGGTGATCGAGCCGAATCTCCGGAAGCGGTATGCGCTGGTGGACATTGTCGAGGCACACGGCCCATTGGAGGGGGGCAGACGGTTGGGAGCTCGGTACTTGTTCCGTAAGAGAAATTTCGCGGTCAATACATGATGCCTGTTGCGGCTAAGAATGCGCTCACTTGGCGGAACGCGTCCTCCTGCAATTGATCCGGTGTCATTTCGGCGAACGCTTCCGACCCTTCGACGAACTGTCGCACGGTTTGCGGCCCGAAGGAATCCACAGCGGTGAACTTTGAAGCGATATTCCGGAAACCTTGCAACGCTACGGGTTCGCCAATCAGCTTCGCGCACTTGGCGGCCAATGCGTCAATTCCGCCTTGATAGTGGCGGATGCAGAAGTAGATGTCGTAGGCGTCCTTCCTCTTGTCGCGCTGGACGAGCGCATAGCCTTTCATCACGAGAAACGCCGGAATCGAGGCAACCAGCATTTCGACCGTGTTGTTGCGGCCGTCCGGCATCGTCCCGGCGATCGACATACTGAGATTGTGGCTCAGCGCGAATTCCCCGCCGTCGGCTTCCTGGACTCTCAATCCTTCGATGAGCTGCGGCCTGTGCTTCCTTGTCTTTGAGCCCTTGGGCATCAGCAGGTCGACGATGACGGCAATGGGGTCGCCGCCATCCCGCAGGTCGACCGCCCTTCTGAGCTGAAAGGGCTTCAAACCGGCAACATTGCGCTCGTAACCTGCGGCTTCCAGCTTCTTGATCAGTTCGGCGTAGCCGTGTTCCGCGAGTTTCTCCGGATCCAGATCGAGGTCGATATCCATTGAGCCGATGTGCCCCGCATGGGGCATGAGCAAGGAGGGGACCGTTCCTCCAATCACGACAATCGCATCGAGATGCGCGCCGAGCACCTGGCCCAGTTCGACCAGCACGGCGTGCGCCGCGCGCGCGCCCCGGTCATCGTAGTCGGCCGCGAAAGCAGGCTCGCTCATTGCGTGGATTTCCAGCGTGGCGCGATCCTTTCATTGAAGAGATGCTCTGCCGCTTCTGCCCCGCGTTCCCCGCTCACCGCGAGGTCGAGATAGGTCTGGATCGGACTAGTGCACCAAAGGCCATCCGCGGCTTCCAGGCGATCGAGGAATACGCCGTCGTCCTTGGGATGCACCAATGAAACGTTTGCACCCCTGCCGGGTGGTTCGAGCTGGAGACGCTTGCGTAAAACGCCTTCACCCTTCGCGTCCGCATACAGGTACAGGCTCGCGACACGCGCGTAGGGTGCGAGCCATCGGCCGGCTGAATACGAGAAAAGCAGGGCGTGCTCGCCTTGTCCGGCTTCGGCCAATGCGGCGCGTACGGCGCTATCGAGCGCTTCGCCATGCAACAGCGTGTAGAAAGACTGGCTGCGCAGCGGTTCAGGACGATAGGCCTGCCGCCATGCGTCGAGGAGCTCGCGCGGTTTGGCGATCCGAAGTCCTTCCTTTTCGAGCGCCGCCCATTCTTCGTCGAGCAGGCGGCGGCGCAGGTTGCTCACTTGCCCGAGGCTGACTTGCGCCTGCTCGGCGAGTTGCGCCACGCGCCACACGCTGGCCGGGTCGGCTAGCAGCAAACGCAAGATGCGCGCGGATTTTGGCGAGAAGATGGAGCGCTGCACGCGGCGCTTGCGATACGGGTTCTCCGCCACGGACCTGTCGATGAATACGCGGTCAAAAGCTATGTGGCAGTTGCCCGCCAGGTCGGCAAATCCCACGCCGGCTTCTTTGCATATCTCGGCAGAAGCCGGGGAGATGAACGGCGCCATGACCATGGGATAGGTGTGCGCGTTCGCGATCTGACGTACGTAGTCTTTCACTTGGAGCGCTGCGCTGCGGATGTGGCGCGGTTGCCCGTCGGATTTACACTCGACGATCAACTGCCAGGGTTCGCCGTTCGCAAGGAGGCTCAATACGAAATCGGGCCGCAAACCTTTTGCTATGGGAGGTGGTTCGGAAGCGGAAGAAGACATCGACAGGAACGGGATCGACATCAGCAGTTGTTGCAGCTTGGCGTGAGCCGTGGATTCGAATCCGGTTCCTGTGAGGATTTGATTTTTTTTCAGCATCCGCTGAAAATAACGAATTAAATGAAAATAGTCAATATTTTCAGTGTTTATGGCATTTTCACCGCATGTTGAAATCTCAAGAGGATTTGACCATTTCTTGTATGTGGAAATAATAAAGTGTCAATAGAACAATTAGTTGTCAAGTCCGGCATAGGTCGATCGCATTTGCATGTCTAGCGCCCCAGGACCGCGAACAAGGCGACGCCCAGCGCAATCGTGGACGCGATTGCCGCAAGCACGCAGAACATCATCGCGC
>CAZZDV010000255.1:3243-5624 GCA_964652785.1 uncultured Bordetella sp. | reverse complement strand
TGACCAGCTGGGGGCGGATCTTCCAGTTTGGCGCGACCGCCCTGGTCGTCGCCGCGTCGCCTTCGGCCTACGATCGCGAGACGCGCAATGTGATGGCGCGGCAGATCTACTTCACCGCGCTGCAGATCATGCCGGGCTTCATCGTCGTGGCCACGCTGGGCTGCTTCATCGTCATGCGCGCCGTGATCACGGCCGCGGCCGCTTATGGATTTACCGAATACGCGCAGGATCTCGCGATGCGCGTGCTGGTGCTCGACCTGGTGCCGATGTTCGTCGCGTTGTTTGTCGCCCTGCGCTCGGGCTCGGCGATCGGCACCGAGATCGTGCTCATGCATATCAACGGCGAGCTGGACGCGCTGCAGCGTCGCGGGGCCGACCCGATGCGCCATGCGCTCGTGCCGCGCGTGATCGGCAGCACCGTTTCCGTAATCGCGCTGACGGCCGTGGGCGGAGGCATCTCGCTGGCCCTGGCCTACGTCGAGGTGTACGGCTTGTCGCCCTGGGGCCTCGAACACTTCACCCGGTCGGTGGGGCTGATTTTCGATCCCATGTCGACGATCGGCCTTGGCATCAAGTCGGTGCTGTTCGGTCTTACGGTCGCCGTGATCCCGATCGTGGCGAGCCTGGACACGCCACGGGTGATGCGCCTTGCCCCGATTGGCGTGATGAACGGCATGGTGCGGCTCTTTCTGACGCTCGCGCTGATCGAAGGCGCCTCGCTTGCCATCCGTTTCCTATAAATTCCCCGCCCATGGATTCGATGCCGCCCGAAGCACCCCGACCCAATCCCGTGCCGCCCGATCCGGTCCCGGCCACTTCGGCCCCGATCCGGCACCTCGAGCTCAAGGCCACGCTGCTGCTGGTGCTGACGGCGATCCTGGTCTGCAGCTACATCGGCTATGTGCTCTATGCGCGCGGAGTGTTCGATACAACGCAGCGCCTGATCCTGGTGACCGACAACTCCGAAGGGGTTTTCGTCGGCATGGACCTGACTTTCGCTGGGTTCGCGATCGGGCGCGTGCGCCGCATCGAGCTCGGCGATGACGGCAAGGCGCGCATCAACGTGGCGGTCCCGGTCAAGGATGCGAAGTGGTTGCGCGTGTCGAGCGTATTCACGATGGAACGCGCGCTTGTCGGTGGCACCAAGATCCGCGCCTTTACGGGGCAGCTCGAAGACGCGCCGCTGCCCGACGATGCCATTCGCCCCGTCCTGCGAGGCGACGCCACCGACGAGCTGCCCCGCCTCCTGGCCAGCGTGAAAGAGTTGCTCGAGAATCTGCAGAAACTCACTGCCGCGGATTCCAGCCTCGGGACGAGCCTGGGTAACGTGAAAATCGTGACCGAGCGCATGGCCGGCAAGAGCGGCGCGCTCGCCGCGGTGCTCGGCAGCGAGGAGAACGCGCGCAAGGTGGTGGCAGCGCTGGATCGGTCGAACCGCCTGCTCGATTCGCTCTCGGGCGTCTCGGCGCGCCTGGACCAGAGCCTCGTCAAAGCAGACCAGCGGGTGTTCGGGCGCGACGGCGTCATGGACGAGACGCAGAAGGCGGTGATGCAGTTGAACGCCGTTTTGTCTGATGCGCGCGAAAGCCTCAAGAAGGCCGACGCCGTGCTGGCCGATGCGCAGAAAACCAGCGCGAGCGTTCGAGGTGCCACGGACGACCTTGCGGGGCTGCGCGCTGAAGTGGATGCGAGCCTGCGCAAGGTGGGAGGGCTCATCGACGAGATCAACCGCAAGTGGCCGTTCAAGCGCGATACGGAGCTCAGGCTGCCATGAGGGCGCTGCGTCCATTCGTGATCTGTACCGCGCTGCTGGCCGCGTGTTCGAGCACGCCGCCGCCACCCGAGTGGCGGGTCAATGCGCACCAGGCGCTCAGGAATTTCGAGGAGGCCTACCTCGAAGGCAACACGCGCACCGCGGACGCGGAGTTCCTGCGTGCGAAGGCTGAAGCTTCTTCGACCGGCAGGCCGGACATCGTCGCGCGCATCGAGCTCGCCCGATGCGCAGTGCAGACCGCGAGCCTCGCGTTCGACGACTGTCCCGGGTTCAAGCCGCTCGCGCTGGACGCGGACGCGCGGGAACTCGCCTATGCGGACTATCTCGCGGGGCGCTGGCAGGGGCTCGATGCAAAGCGCCTGCCGGCTCACCACCAGCCGGTCGTTGCTGCCGGCACGCTGCCTGCCGATCCTCTCGCGCGCCTGGTCGCTGCGGGGGCTCTGCTGCGCGCTGGGCGCATCACGCCGATTCACATCGCGGCCGCGACGGAAGCTGCCTCTGCAAACGGCTGGCGCCGTCCGCTGCTTGCGTGGCTGGGCGTGGAGGAAAAGCGTGCCGCAAGCGCGGGTGATGCCGAAGCAGTTGCGGGAATCCGCAGGCGGATCGA
>CAZZDV010000255.1:0-3143 GCA_964652785.1 uncultured Bordetella sp. | reverse complement strand
CGTTGCAACTCTTCGAACTCGAGGCCTTCGGTCATGTCGACGACATGCAGGCCGTCGGCCTTGATGTCGATCACCGCGAGGTCGGTATAGACCCTGTTCACGCATCCGGCCCCGGTGATCGGGTAGCTGCATCGCTCGACGAGCTTGCTCTCGCCGGATTTCGTAAGGTGTTCCATCATCACGAAAACGTTCTTCGCACCGACGGCGAGGTCCATCGCGCCGCCCACGGCGGGAATCGCGTCCGGCGCGCCGGTATGCCAGTTCGCCAGATCGCCATTGACCGCGACCTGGAACGCGCCGAGCACGCAGAAATCGAGATGGCGGCCGCGGATCATGCCGAAAGAATCGGCATGATGGAAAAACGATCCGCCGGCCAGCAGCGTGACCGGTTCCTTGCCCGCATTGATGAGGTCTTCGTCCTCCGTGCCGGCTGCGGGCTTCGGCCCCACGCCGAGCACGCCGTTTTCGCTGTGCAAGAGCACCTCACGGCCTTTGGGAATGTGGTTCGCAACGAGCGTGGGCAATCCAATACCGAGGTTCACGTAGGCACCTTCGGGGATGTCGCGCGCCACTCGTGCGGCAATCTGGTTGCGGTCCATTTTCTTCATGTCGTTGCTCCGGTGCCCACGACGCGTTTGACGTAAATGCCCGGTGTAACCACCAGCTCGGGATCGATCTCGCCGAGTTCGACCGTTTCGCGTACCTGCGCGATCGTGCACTTGGCGGCGCTTGCCATGATGGGACCGAAGTTGCGCGCCGTCATTCGATAGGTGAGGTTGCCCCAGCGGTCGCCGCGATCGGCCTTGATGAGCGCGTAATCGGCATGGATCGGGTGCTCGAGCACGTAATCGCGATCTTCGATGCGGCGGGTTTCCTTGCCTTCCGCCAGTTGCGTGCCATACGCCGTTGGAGTGAAAAACGCGCCGATGCCGGCGCCCGCTGCGCGGATCCGCTCGGCCAGCGTGCCTTGCGGCACCAGTTCCAGCTCGAGTTCGCCGGCGCGGTAGGCCTTGTCGAAATGATGCGAGTCGGCCTGGCGCGGGAACGAGCAGATGACCTTTCTCACCTGTTTCGCGGCGATCAGCGCCGCGAGCCCGGTGTCGCCGTTGCCCGCGTTGTTGTTGACGACGGTCAGTCCGCGCGCGCCTTGGGCGATGAGCGCGCCGATGAGGGCGGAAGGCATGCCCGCGCCCCCGAAACCGCCGATGAGGATGGTGGAGCCGTCGGCGATATCGGCGACGGCCTGTTCGAGTGAAGGAACGATTTTATTGATCATCGCGTGATTCTAAGAGGGGACGGTTCCGGAGGGGCGGTGCGTCTCGCAAGTGCCCTTGACTGTGGGCGCACTATGAGAGTTTACTTTCGATACAGTTATTAACCCATTGAATTAATAGAACTTCTTATTCATAGAATTAGTGTCTAGAATCAACCGTAAGTCCTTGAGTTGAAATAAGAAAAAGTCCTTGACCCTGTTTGGTGCTTCGCATAAAGTGGGAAAAGGTAGAAAAAAGTGGCGAATTTGGGTGGACAGGGACCGATTCGCCCCGGGGACAAAGTCGATGGGTGGCACATTTCACGGCGCAACGGTCATTACGCTCGACGCGAAGGGACGGGTCGCCCTGCCCACGCGCCATCGCGAGGCCTTGGCCGCCAACAAGGGTGAGTTGGTGCTCACCGCGCATCCCGACGGGTGCCTCCTGCTCTACCCAATGGACGCATGGGAACCGGTGCGTGCGCAGGTCGAGAAATTTCCGTCGCTCAATACGCAGGCCAGTTGGTGGAAGCGCCTGTTGCTCGGCCACGAGGAGCACCTGACCCCGGACGCCTCCGGGCGCATCCTCGTTTCCCCGGCACTGCGCATCTACGCAAAGCTCGAGCGCGAGCTCGTGATGTTCGGGCAGGGCGCGTACTTCGAGCTTTGGGACAACGGCCAGTGGACCGCCAAGCTCACGCAGGCCATGGCGCAGTCCGGCGGCACGCCGCCACCAGGCATGGAGGATTTCTCGCTGTGAGTGCGGCGAGAATCCCCCAGCCCACCGCCGATGTCCGAACACAGCGCGGTCCTGCTCTCCGAAGCGGTGGAGGCACTCGCGATCCGCTCGGACGGGAACTACCTGGACGCAACCTTCGGACGCGGCGGTCACTCGCGCGCCATCCTCGCGCAATTAGGGCCCAAGGGGCGCTTGATCGCCCTGGACCGGGACCCCGAGGCGGTCGAAGCTGCCGCATCGATTTCAGACCCCAGATTCTCGATCGCGCACGTCCCTTTCTCGCGGCTGGACGAGGTGATGCGGACCCACAGCCTGGAACTGCTGGACGGTGCGCTTTTCGACCTGGGCGTCTCGTCGCCGCAGATCGACGAGGCGGAGCGCGGGTTTTCGTTTCGAAGGGACGGCCCGCTCGACATGCGAATGGATCCGACGCGCGGCGAGTCCGCGGCGCAGTGGCTGGCCACGGCGAGCGAGTCCGACATCAGGGAGGTCATCCGGGACTATGGCGAAGAACGGTTTGCTAAACAGATTGCAGCGGCGATTGTTGCTGCTCGGGCAGCCGAGCCTCTCGGGCGCACACGGCAACTTGCCCAGCTCGTGGGTGAAGCGGTCCGGACACGCGAGGCCGGGCAGGATCCGGCGACGCGCACCTTCCAGGCTCTTCGGATTTTCATCAATCGGGAGCTTGAGGAAGTGTCGCTGAGCCTGCCGCTGGCCGCGGCCCGCCTCGCCCCCGGCGGGCGGCTCGCGGTCATCAGCTTCCATTCGCTCGAGGACCGCATCGTCAAGCGGTTCATGCGCGGCGCGGGTGCGCCTGACCTGCCGCGCGACCTGCCACTGCGGGCAAGCGAGTTGCCGCAACCCTTGCTTCGACCGGTGGGCCGCGCGATCAAGGCATCGACCACGGAGGTGCGGGCCAACGCGCGCGCGCGCAGCGCGACCCTGCGCATCGCCGAGCGCACCGATGCGCCCTGGCGGAGCACGACGGGAGCGACGTGGCAAAACTGAACCTCGTGCTGCTCGCGATCCTGGTCGCGTGCTCACTTGGACTGGTCACTTCGCAACACAAGGCGCGGAAGCTCTTTTCCGACCTCGAGCGCGAGCAGGAGCGGGCGCGCAACCTCGACATCGAATATGGCCAGCTCCAGCTCG
>CAZZDV010000254.1:0-5642 GCA_964652785.1 uncultured Bordetella sp. | reverse complement strand
CCCGAGGGCGCGCCCTCGGGCCTCGCGAGCACCAGCGCAACCCCAGCATCCGCGTTCGAGCAGAACCATTTGTCGCCGTGGAGCAGCCAGTGATCGCCGCGGCGCTCCGCGCGAGTGAGCGTGGCGCCGACGTCCGACCCGGCGCCTTGCTCGGTCATGAACATCGCGCCCTGCGTAAGCGCATCGAGATCCTGCGACGTGAGCCCGGGCAGGTAACGCGCCACGAGTCCGGCGTCCCCGAACCTGGCCAGCGTGCGCGCGGTTGCATCCGTCATCGAGAGCGGGCAGCAGACGCCGAACTCCGCCTGCACATAGACATACGTCAGCGCGTACTTGACCGCCGGCGGCATCTTTTCGGCCCAGCCGAGCACGCCGCCGCGATGCGACATCGCCGCGAGGCCGTACTCGCCGAACGCAACTTGCTCGAGGCTGCGGTACGCAGGATGCTTCTCGATCCACTGCGCGTTCTCGCCGTTGCGTTTGCGGTGATGCAGCACCGGCGGATTCTTGTCCGCGGTCAGCGCATGGTCGTCGAGGACGCCGCCCGCAAGCTCGCCGAGCCGCTCGAAATGGGGGAGCAGCCGCGCGAGCAGCTTCGGATCGAGATAAAGCGCGAGCAGTCCGCGGAATCCCGCATCGGCTTCGAACAGGTTGAGCCCCCGCGCATCCGGCAGCACTGGCTGCGCTTGCGCGGGGCCCGGGCGAAGCGCGATCGGATTCGCGGCCATCAGTCGACGCATTTAGTCGATCCGTGCGCCCGAAGCCCGCACGATCTTGCTCCACTTGGCGTTGTCCGATTCGATGATCTTCTGGAACTCTTCCGGCGTGGTCGGCCAGGCATCGAGGTACTGCACCTTGAGGCGCTCGACCATCTCCGGCGAGCGCAGGGCCCGAATGATCTCGGTGTTCAGCCGGTCGACGATCGGGCGGGGGATGCCCGCCGGCCCGACGATGCCGTACCAGAGATCGCTGCCGGCCTCCGAATAGCCCGGCATGCCGGATTCGTCCATGGTCGGGATCTCGGGCGCATGGGCGCTGCGCTTGACGGTGGTCACTGCAAGCGCGCGGACCTTTCCGCCGCGCAGCTGCGGCATGACCGTGGAAGGCGAATCGAACATGAAGGTGAGCTGGCCGCCCATCACGTCCGTCAGGGCGGGACCCGAGCCTTTGTACGGGATGTGCTGCATCGGCGCGCCGGTGAGCGATTTAAGCAACTCGCCGGAGAGGTGGTTCGACGAGCCATTGCCCGCGGAGCCGAAATTCACCTTGCCGGGATTGGCTTTCGCGTACGCGACCAGTTCGCCCACGCTTTTCGCGGGCACGCTCGGGTTTACGACGAGGATGTTGATGTAGCCGACCGCGATCGTGAGCGGGCTGAAATCCTTGAGCGCGTTGTAGGTGAGGCGCGGGCCGTACAACGCGGGATTGATCGCGTGCGTGCCCGTTGTGGCCAGTCCGATCGTGTAGCCGTCCGGCGCGGACTTCGCGACACGATCCATTCCGATCGACGCGCCGGCGCCGGGGATGTTCTCGACCACGACCGGCTGGCCGAGCTGCTCGGCAAGCTTCCCGGTCAACGCGCGCGAGAAGGTGTCGGTCGGTCCTCCGGGCGCGAATGGCACGACGTACTTGAGCGACTTGTTCGGGTACGCCTGCGCCCACGCCGTGGAGAGAGCGCCGGACGAACACAAAGCGGTGAGGACGAGCGCTGCAACGGCGCGGCTGGATTCTTTCACGAGGCCTCCTGGTGGTTTCGCTCCCGGGTCTGGCGCCCGGTTTCGAACAGGAAGCTATTGTAAATCCGGTCAGAGTCTTAAACCGGCCCCGAGTCGCATTTACTGGGCGAGCTTGCGCTCGATTTCCTCCAGCGCCGCGGTCGCCGCGCGCAACTCGATGTCCGCTTTCTCGAGGTCTTCCTGCGCCTTGGCGAGATCGGCGCCCGGATTGCGGCGGTCGTAGAGCGCCTGGCGCCGGTCTTCGACGGCCTTGGCCCAGGTGGTGACCGCCTTGCGGCGATCCTCGCCGAGCTTGCGGCGCTCGACTTCGGGCGCGGCTTTGCGTGCCGCGAGGGCTTTGTCGTACTCGGCCTGCGCGTTGGCTAGCGCGGCCCGGAGGTCATCTCTTGTGCTCATGAAATCCCGCGGCAGGGGTCTGGCGTGATCGATGGAGGCGCAACTGTATCGCCCGGCGCGGTTGGCCTCAAGCGATGGATGCGAATTCGGTCGGCAGCGACAGCATCGAGACGTCCTTGCCCCACAACTGCGCGATTACTGATCGCACGCGAGCCGGGTCGCCGCTGGTCCAGAACCTTTCGGTGCCGACTTTCGGCTTGCCCGACAGGAGCTGGGCGGCCTCCAGCCGATGGTGGAGCTGGCGCGCCACGGCGGCGGCCGGGTCGAGGACGTTGACCTCCGGGCCGGCAATTTTCCTGATCGTTTCCGCCAGGAAGGGGTAGTGCGTGCATCCGAGCACGATCGTGTCCGCGCCTTGCTCGATCAGCGGGGTGACATATTGCGAGACGAGCGCCTCGGTGGCCGCCCCGCTGAGTTCGCCCCTTTCCACGAATTCGGCCAGGCCGGGGCAGGGCTGCACGAGGATCTGGACACCCGTGCCGAATTGCTTCATCAGCCGGGCGAGCTTCTCGCTCTCGACCGTCTGGCGCGTGGCAAGGATCCCGATCACGCCGCTGCGGGTGATCCCGATGGCCGGCTTTACGGCCGGCTCGATCGCGACGATGGCGACCGGAAAGCGCGACCGCAGGGCCTGCACGGCTACGGCGCTTGCAGTATTGCAGGCGATCACGATGGCCTTGGTGCCCTGGTCGAGGAAAAATTCGACGATCGTCTCGGACCGCGCCTTGATGAACTCGCCCGAGCGGTCCCCGTACGGCGCATGCCCCGAGTCCGCGACATAGAGCAGGTCCTCATCCGGCAGGAGCTTGCGCACCTCGCGGAAGACGGAGAGCCCGCCCACGCCGGAATCGAAAATGCCGATTGCGTTCCTCTCCATGCCGCGCTCGATGGCAATAATCTCGCCATTAGGCCCTGTCCCGACGTCGCCTGCTGTAAGACAGCACGCTATTCGGCTGTCAGCCGATGGATGACGTCCTGAGGAACACCGGGGAGAAAGGCCCGGGCGCGGTCTCCGCCCCCAGGGCAAGTCGAGCAGCGCGGCGAGGCGCTTTGCCGAAGCGATTTTGTCAGGCGAAGGCACGCTGAAATGGTCGAGCGGGATCCTTCGGGATCCCTCCATTGACGAGTCGTTGCGATTGACGAATCTAATAATAGGCAAGGCTGCCCAAGGCGGCGAGCGCCGCGACAATGCCGGCGCCCTTGCGCGCGGAAAACGGCTCGCGCAGGACGATGAAGCCGAGCAGCGCCGTCACCACGAATCCCATTTGCGCAATCGGCACCACGACGCTGGCCTGCGCGCGAGCCATGGCTTCGGCCATGCAGACGAACGCGAAGGCCAGCACGATCGCCGCCATTGGCGCGTAGCGAAGAGCCGCGGGCGAAGGCCTGATGCGGCGATCGACGCAGGCGGTGAAAGCCAGCGCGAGCGTGACCACCACGGCCGCCTGCGCGACAATGATCGAGGCTGGAGTAGCCCCGGCGCGCAGGCCGAGCGCATAGGCGAAGTTGCCGGCGCCTACGCACACTGTGGCGACGATCACGCGCACGAGCGGCAAGCGCGCCGCGCGAGGGTCGTGCCCGCCGTCGGCTCCGCGCGCACCCAGCAGCAGCCACGCCGCCACAAGCGCGAGCCCGATGCCCGCGACTTTTGCGAGCGTCAGGGGCTCGCCGAGCACCAGCACGGCCAGCGCCGCGGTGAGCACGAAGCTTAGCCGGAAGACCGGCGCAATGATGCTGATCGAGCCTGACTTGAGGCTCCAGGCGAAGTTGTAGAAGCCCACGAGGATGAACACCCCGGCCAGCGCGCCCCAGAGCGACCCGGGCACGAAGTGCAGCGTGCCGGTGAGGACGGCATAGAGCACGATCGCGGGCGCGAACACCCACGACTGCACCATGAGGAAGTGATGCGGCTCGGCGCCCGCCGCGGCGCCGCGCTTGTAGACGAGGTCGCCAAGGCCGAAGAACAGCATTGCGCCGAGCGCGTAGTCGATTCCCGGTGGCACCGGCTAGCTCATCGCTCGTGCGCGCCGTGACCGCAGGTCAGGCGTGCCGGGCATCGCTGCGTTCGCTCAGGAATGTACCGATACCAGTACAAAACTGCCCGGAGAGCCGCACGGGCAGCGGAAGATTAAACAAAAAGTGCCGAATTCAGGCTACCCGATGTCCGCCGCGCCGTGGGAAAGAACGACGAGGTCGCGCTCGAGCGCCTTCGCGCGAAAGCGCACGCGGCTGCCCTCGTTCCACATTTCGGTGCGGATCGTTTCGCCCGGGAACACTGGCGCGGAAAAACGCAGCGACAGCGACTTGAGCTTCGTCGGATCGTAACCACAGTACGTCTTGAGGATCGCGTGGCCGGCTACGCCGTAAGTCGCCAGTCCATGCAGGATCGGCTGCGGGAATCCCGCGGCTTTCGCTACCGCCGGGTCCGCATGCAGCGGGTTGTCGTCGGCGCAGAGGCGATAGATCAGAGCCGCTTGGGGCAGGGTGGGCAGGTCGACCACCGCGTCCGGCGCCGTCTCCGGGACCGCCGGCTTCTGCGGCGGAGGCGAGTCGCCGCCCTTTGGACCGTTGCCCTCCTTCTGGCTGAACCCGCCGTCGGCGCGGCAGAAGGTGAGGTGGTCGAGCGTCGCGAGGAGGTCGCCGGAGGCCTTGTCCCTGATCGTGCGCTCCTGGAAGACGAGCGCGCCTTTGCCTTCGCCCTTGTCGACGATGGCCTTGATGCGGTTGCTGCCGATCACGGTGCCGGCCACCGGCAGCGGCTTGTGCACCGTGAGCGATTGTTCGCCATGGACGAGGCGCACCCAGTCGATGCCCGAATCCGGATCCTTCATCCAGAAGCCGGGGTAGCCGAGCACGACGGCCATGGTTGGCAGCGCCTTGAGGTTCTTCTCGTACACGAACTGGAGCTGGTTCTCGTCCATCGGGTCGTGCCCGTAGCCCAGGCCCAGCGCGTAGAGCATCGTGTCCTTCTTCGAGTAGCTCTGCTCGACGTCGGGAAACTTGCGTGCCTTGAGTTTTGCGTAGTCGATCACTGAGGTTCCTCCTAGGCGGGGTCCCAGCTGAAGACGTCCTGTGAGCGGTCGAGCTTGTAGAAGTGCGCCTGCATCGCGGGGATCGCGTGGTCCGCGATCGTCTCGGGCGTCCAGCCCTCCGACCGGTGCACCGAGCGCAAAGGACGGCTCTGGCTCATGAGGAAGATCTCGTTGGCGCGCACGCCGAAGATTTGGCCGGTGACGGCTTGGGACGCATCGCTTGCGAGATACACCGCCAGCGGGGCGATCTTGGCTGTTTCCATCGACTTGAGCTTCTCCACGCGCGCCTTCTGGTCCGGCGTCTCGGCCGGGATCGTGCCGATCATGCGGCTCCAGGCAAAAGGCGAGATGCAGTTGGAGGTCACGTTGTACTTGGCCATGTCCAATGCCATGGACTTCGACAAGCCCACGATGCCGAGCTTGGCCGCCGCGTAGTTGGCCTGGCCGAAGTTGCCCACCAGCCCCGAGGTGGAGGTCA
>CAZZDV010000253.1:0-5688 GCA_964652785.1 uncultured Bordetella sp. | reverse complement strand
GTCTGGCGCGCTCTCCAGCAAGTCCTCCGATTTAAGGCGCTGGACCATTTCGGCCGCAGTCGAAATCTTCCACTGTCGAACCCGGCGTCGGCAGGGCGGAAAAGAGCGAGCGGAATATGGGGCGGCTGTTCTCTGAGGCATTTCCAATTCGTGGCGCACGGCGTCACGAATGAACCCGATGGCAGTATTTCGCCCTGCACGCTAGGCTAGATAAGGATGTTGCATGAAAAATGGCAGCATACTAGACCATGCGTCAGATCGAGAATCTGGCCCGGTTCTTGCATCGGCCGTTCAGCGAACTGCGGCTCGGCCTGCGCCAGATGCTGACACGCTGCTCCTTTTTTCCCTTAACTCGCTACCTGACAAAATCGCGAAACGATTCGAATCCCATCTTGAAGCGGTGCCGTTCGAGCACCGCTTTATCCTCGTCAGCCTCCTCGACGCTAAGCAAACCAGCGCGAATCGCGAGCAGGTACAGATCCTTCGTGCCGATGATCCGCTCCGCACCGATTCGCTGTTCGGCCTCGCGCCGGAACCGTCTCCGCTCGTCCGACGCCACGCACCAGCCCCGCTCGATGGCAAGCGCAAGACACGCGGCTTCGCCGCGGTCGATACGGGCGATGAGTTCGGTGAAGAGCGTGACGGCGCTCAGATCGGTAATCGCCTCGATGCGGACCACGCTGCGGACAACCGCATCGTCGAGCGCGATCCGCTGGTTGGCATCGGTGATTTCCTCACGAACCTGGTCGGGAACGACAAACTCGTGCCCGGGCAGGCGCGCGCACAAGTCAAGCCGCGCCACATGCATCAGGTTGATGAGCACGTTGGCGTCGGTGACAACGATGATTTGCGGCGTCGTTGTCACTTCGCTCGCGCCAAGGCGGGTTCGTCGTCATCCAGGCCGGCATCCTCGATGAGACGGTCAAGCTCATCCGCGGTGAGGTCCACCATGGTTGCCAACTCCTTGAGCTTGCCACGGGAGATCTCCTCGCGGCGATACGCCTCCAGGGCGAGCCCGAGGAAGCGATGACGGAATTCATTCCTGACGATTGAATCATCAGGCTCCGGAAGACCGAGCATCTCGGCAAGCTGCTTACCCTTGCCCGCGTCGTCGAGTGCCTTGAGCTGTTCGAATTCCGCCGCGCTCACGAGGCGAAGATTGCGCAGACGGTAGAGCGCCGCGAGCCGGCTCACGCCGAAGTAGTGCGCCAATTGGACGACGTCGTAGAGCTGCACGGCTTGGCTGCCGGGCTCACTGCGGCCCTCCACGTCCACGCTGCCCACTTCGTCGAACACTTCGGCGTAGGCGCGGCTGGGACTGCCCTTGCCGAGGCCGGCAACGAACTTGCGCACGCCTTCTTCGGGCATGAGGAAGCTCGCCGCGAACGAATTGGCGCGAACCTCGACGAGATCGTCCCGGTCCGCCGCACGGCTCACCAGCCCGGAGCGCTCGCGGTCGACCACGACATGGGCGTACTCATGCGCGAACGAAAATCGCCGGCGCAGGTGGTGGTGGGAGCGGTTGGCAACAACGAAGAGTCCGATGCTGCGGTCGCTCAGCGTGAGGCCGGAAACGTCTTCCAGCAATTCCACCAGGCCAGTGCGTACTCCCTGCGTTTCCAGCAGGTCCGCGAGATCGGGAAGCGGCGCGCTTCCCAATCCGAGGCGCCGGCGCTCCTCGGCCGCCAGACGCTGTCCCTGTTGAATGGACTCCCACTTGGTGCGAGGCGCCTGCCGCGCGTGCGTCGCCACCGCGGTCAGGTCGCGATCGATGCCGACCAGGCGTTCGAGGTTGGTGAGCTCACGCCCAAGCGCCATGCACTCGCGCAACTTTTCCATCACGGCGGGCTGCTCCACAACGTCGGGTTGAGCGCGAAACAGGGCTGCGAGCGTGTCCTCTTCCTTGAAGGACTCCGCGACGAACTCGCGGATGTCTCGCCCGAAAAGGTACGCGAGCCGGTCGAGCTCAAGGCTCGACACCGAACGGTTACCGGCTTCGATCTGTACGACGGTGGGACGCGAGACGCCGAGGTGCTTTGCGACCTCGTCCTGCGTCATGTGGCTCGCCTCGCGCGCGGCGCGGATTCTCGTGCCGAGTTCCTGCTGGGTGATTGCCATCGTTGCCCTCATGAAATAGTGATTGGACGCTCACCCGCGCTGAAGCCTCACGCGCGACGTGGAAGCGCTTTCGCAATGACCGAGGGATGTTAGCTTTTAGATCGTATTAAGTCAATATAAGGTAATTATGTTTCGAATAGCAAGTAAATGCGAAGGAGGCCAGAACATCCCTTTTGCTTTAATTAACAGACAATTAAATGAATGCCGGCATCAATCATCGAATCGCCTTTGACCTTGATGAGCAGGGTCTTTGCCGGACTGGGAACACCGGCGCGCACTTTCCCGGCCACGCTGCGCTCGAAGAACCGGCGCCCGGGCTTGAGGCGCCTGTCTGGCGCGCTCTCCAGCAAGTCCTCCGATTTAAGGCGCTTGCCCGCGACTTGGATGGCAACATTTCGCCCTGAGGCCCAGTAGGGGCGCGGATCTCCGGCCTAAGTTGGCAGCATTAAAGCCTCCGTTTACTCCCCCTGGACTTGCCAAAGCAAGGCGCCGGAACACGCCGGGGCTATGTCGTTCGGAGACCTATGGCCACGCATTGTCGGATCACGATAGTGCCGGAGCAATGATTATTCTCTTTTCAAGAAACGAGAAAAATGGTCTAATAGCTATTAATTTGTTTTATCAATTCTCAATTCGAGAAACCAGAATGCCCAAGCTCCTCAATCTCCAGCCGGCCCTCAAGCCGCAAGACCTCTTCGTCCTGCTGGCGTTGATCGCCCGTGGAGCCAAACCCGCCGGCTACGCCGAACTGGCGGCCCAAACGGGCCTCGCCGTGTCGGCTTTGCACGCTTCGCTCAAGCGCGCCGAACTTTCGCGCCTCCTGATGTTCGAGGCGCGCCGCCCGACGGTCTTCAGGGCGCAGCTCCAGGAGTTCGTGCTGCATGGCGCGAAGTACGCCTTTCCCGCCGTCTCGGGCGGCCTGAGTCGCGGCGTGCCCACTGGCTACGCAGCACCGCCGCTAAACGCCTTGATCGCCGCGTCGTCCGATCCTGTCCCCGTCTGGCCGAGCGCGCACGGAACCGTACGCGGGCTGGCGCTGGCCCCGCTGTACCCCACGGCGCCAAACGCGGCGCTTCGCGATCCCTTGCTTTATGAGTTGCTTGCGCTGTTCGACGCGGTTCGATCGGGAAGGGCGCGTGAGCGCAATGCCGCGTCCGACCTGCTTGTCGCGCACTTCAAATGAACCCGCGCGACCCCAATGTCGCCAAGGTCGAACTCGTCGCCCACGCGCTCGGCGAGTTGTGCGAAGAGTTGGTATTCGTCGGCGGCTGCGCGGTCGGCCTGCTTTCCACGGATCTCGGAGCGCCGCCGCCGCGGGCGACGATCGACGTCGACCTGGTGGTGGAGGTTGCGTCGCTCGCGGAGTATCACCGGATGGAGCGCGAACTGGAGCGCCGAGGGTTTGCGCACGATCATGCGCCGGAAGCGCCGATCTGCCGCTGGCGCTACCGGGGGCTGGCGGTCGACCTGATGCCGGCGGAGGAACGCATCCTCGGTTTTGCCAACCGGTGGTATCCACGCGTGGTGCACGAGGACCAACGCGTCGTATTGCCGGGCGGCGCATCGATCCGCCTGGTGTCCGCGCCGCTGTTCCTTGCGAGCAAGCTGGAGGCCTTTTCGGATCGCGGCATGAAGGACCCGATGGCCAGCCACGATCTGGAGGACATCGTCAACCTGGTCGAAGCCCGGTCCGGGCTCGTCGCCGAGGTCGCCTCGCTGGACATGCAATTGCGCGGCTACGTTGCCGAACGTTGCCGGGCGATCCTGGCACTACCGCGTTTCATGAACTATCTCCCCGGCCTCCTTGGCGACGAAGGCACGCTCGAAGAGCGGGTCGCGCGCGTCAGTGCACGATTCCTCGAACTCGCAGTATTGGATGCGCGATGATGAGAATCCGGCCCACAGTCGTTTCCATACGGTTCATGCAGTCGTAGCGCGCGACCAGCAAAACGGTGACTGCTACCTGGTTACGATTTATCGGCTGGATCCTGTGATTTGGGATGAGGCCTTCAAGACAAGGAGAGCGTGATGAAATGCGCCATCTGCAAGACCGGTCATACGCACCCGGTATCACGACCGTTACCTTGCAACGAGGCAAAACGGTGGTGGTGATTCGCGACGTTGCCGCGGAAATTTGCGAAGATTGCGGCGAGTATTACCCGAGCGAACCCATCGCCCGCCGCGTGTATGCCGATGCCGACGAAACTGCCGCCGCGATGTAGAAGTGGAAATTCAACGCTACGTTGCGTGATCCGTTCGACGCCGCATCGAGAACTGAAGCTGGCTCGCAAGCCAAGGCCCGGATCCAGGTGCGTATCGACCGTGCCGAGGAAGGCAACTTCGGCGAGTGTGAGCCGGTGGGAAGCGGAGTCTCCGAAATGCGCATCCACCACGGGGCCGGGTATGGCAAGATTGCGATAGCTTTGGAGGCCCGACAATGTCAACAGTCAAGGAAGAACTCACCCGCCTGATCCAGGGGCAGCCTGAAGACAGCTCGCCCGAAGAAATCGTTCGCGAGCTCGCTTTTCACGTGATGGTCGAGCGAGGGCTGGCGGATTCGGACGCGAAACGCACCGTCTCGAACGAGGAGATGGCGCACCGTATCCGCACATGGCAACGATAGCGTGGACCAAAGAGGCTCAACGAATAGCGTTTATCTGACGCCATGCAGCACCGTGCCTTCGGTTCAGCTTCGTCTCGGCGTCAGATAAACGCTATTCGTTGGAGCGCAGCGATGAAGCCCAACGATGAAGTCCAACCACCGAGTGCAACCGACGCCCGCACGCGGGCGCCCTCCCAAGCGCGAATCCGAATGAACCCGATGGCAGCATTTCGGCCCCTCGTCAGCCACAGGCGCGGCCCTCCGCCCGAAATTGGCAGCATTCCCCGCTCCATTTACCCTGCCTCCCAAAAACTGGTAGTCATCGCCGAAGCCGTCGCCTGGGCGCGCCGGCCCGCGCCCAAGACGAAGAAGGTTTGGGCTTGCCCCGGAGCAGCAGAGGGAGTTCCTCTCCGACTCGAGGCGCTGGATAAATGACCGTACCTTGGGCAACCCCCGCTATTTCTCCTGTGCCTCGGGCCACAGGTTGGGAAACAAAAATCCAAGTGACTTGAACGGCACTGCAAAGCTCACCGGGGCACGGGAAGTCGGGGCACTCAGGACACCGTAGTCAAGCAGGGTAGTGAGTATGCGTTGACCGGTGCGATCGCCGACTCCCGTCATGTGTATGAATTTTGCCCGCTCGAGCGGGCCGGTGATTGCGACATAGTGCAGCGGCTCCAGCACGTCCAGCTTGATGACCGATTTTTCGGATCCGACCTGCCAGGGGTTGCGCTGCAGGTGGGAAACGAGCGCCTCGATCCTGCTTTTCAGGGATCCAAGAGCCAGTTGTTCACCCATGAAGCGCACCTGGTCCAGGCATACGTCAAGAAAATACTTCGCGAACGCAACGAGTGCCTCCTGCGAGAGAGGGCCGCGACCGTCGTAATCGTTGCGACGAGGCAAATCGGCTTCGGCGAGCCGCACGTAATACTGCTCCTGGGTACGCGCCAACCCACGCATGGGCGACC
>CAZZDV010000252.1:0-5710 GCA_964652785.1 uncultured Bordetella sp. | reverse complement strand
CGCGACGGGTCTCATTCAAACGGGCAGCCGCGTGACTTACCAGCTCCTCGCCGCGGGCGAGCGCAAGGACGTGGACGCTTACGAAGCGTGGGCTCGCACGAGGTTGGAGCGCGGCCAGCGCATCGAGAACCTCGAGAACGCGCGTCCCGAGATCCGCGCTTCGCTCGACCGGGCGCAGAAGTTTCTCGGCCTCACCGCCTTGCTCGCGGCCATCCTTGCGGGCGTCGCAATCGCGCTTGCGACGCGCCGCTTCGTCGAAAGGCATCTCGACGGCTGCGCGGTCATGCGCTGCATGGGCGCGACCCAGTCGAAAATCCTTTCGCTTTACGGCGCGGAGTTCATCGTTCTGGGCCTCGCTGCCTGTGTCACCGGCTGCATTGCAGGATTCGCGGCGCAGGAGCTGATCGCGTACTGGCTGGCGAGCATCATTCAAGCCGCCTTGCCGCAGCCTACGGTGATCCCGGCGGTGCAGGGCGCGCTGGTGGGACTCACGTTGCTGCTCGGTTTTGCGGTGCCGCCGTTGCTGCAGTTGAAGAACGTCCCCGCGGTGCGCGTGATCCGGCGCGAATCCGGCAATCCCAAGGGCAGCACGCTGCTGGCCTATGCGTTGGGGTTCGGCACATTGGTCGCGCTGCTGTTGTGGCAGTCGGGCGACCTCAAGCTCGGCGTGACGGTGGTCGGCGGATTCAGCGCCGCGGCGATCCTCTTCATCGGCCTCGCGTGGGTCGTGCTGCGCGCCGCGAGCTCGCCGGCCGCGATGCGGTTCTTCGGTGCGCGCAGCCCCGCGGTGCGCTATGGCCTTGCGAACCTGCGGCGGCATTCGCGCTCGAACGCGCTGCAGGTGGCGAGCCTCGCGCTGGGCCTCACCGCGATCCTGCTGCTCACGATCACGCGCTCGGACCTCATCGGCGCATGGCGCCAGGCCTCGCCGCCGGATGCGCCCAATCGCTTCGTGATCGGCATCCAGCCCGACCAGCTTCAGCCGATGCAGGCCTTCTTTACCTCCGCCGGCGTGAAGTTGCCGGAGGTCTATCCGATGGTCCGCGGCCGGCTGGTGTCGGTGAACGACAAGCCCGTCAGCGACAAGGATTACCCGGAGGAGCGCGCCAAGCGGCTGGTGGAGCGTGAGTTCAACCTCTCGTTCATGGATGCGCTGCCGGGGCATAACCAGATCTCGTCCGGGCGCTGGTTCGACCCGAAGGACCGCAAGGAAGCCGAGGCGTCGGTGGAGGAGGGCATCGCCAGGACGCTCGGCCTCAAGCTGGGTGACCAGCTCGGGTACAGCGTCGGCGGCGAGACGTTTACCGCGCGCATCACTTCACTGCGCAAGCTCAAGTGGGATTCGATGAAGGTCAATTTCTTCGTCGTCACGCCGCCGTGGGTGCTCGCCAAAGCACCGACCAGCTACATCACCGCCCTGCGCCTCGAGCCGGGCTCGGAGCCCGTGCTCGATCGCATGGTGGCGCGCTTCCCGAACGTCACGGTGGTCGACGTGAGCGCGGCCCTCAAGCAGGCGCAGGGCATCATCGACCAGGTGATCCTCGCCGTGCAGTTCGTCTTCCTGTTCGCGCTCGGCGCGGGTCTGCTGGTGCTCTATTCGGCGCTGGTGGCCACCGAAGACGAGCGCCGGCGCGAGGCTGCGATCATGCGCGCCTTCGGCGCCTCGGCTGCGCAGGTGTCGGGCAGCCAGCGCGCGGAGTTTCTCGTCATGGGCGCGGTCTCGGGCATCCTCGCGACGATCGCGGCCTCGGCGCTCAGCACATTGCTTGCGCAACGCGTCTTCCAGCTCGACCTGCCGGTGAACTACGCCTTGTGGATCTACGGCCCGATCGCCGGTGTCCTGCTGCTCTCGCTCAATGCCTGGCTCTCAGCGCGCAAGGTGCTGACCGCCTCCCCGGCACTCACATTGCGGGAAGGCTGATGCCGGGCTGGCGGCACCGCGAGCGGCACCTGATTTCCAGCGTCGGCTGGCTGCGCGCCGCGGTGCTCGGCGCCAACGACGGACTCGTGTCGACCGCGAGCCTGGTGCTCGGCGTGGCGGCGACCCATGCGGGGCGCACCGACATCCTGGTCGTGAGCGTTGCCGGACTGGTGGCGGGCTCGATGTCGATGGCCGCGGGCGAGTACGTCTCGGTGCGCTCGCAGGCCGACAGCGAAACGGCCGCGCTCGAGCTCGAGAAGACCGAGATCGAGACCGACAGCGAAGGCGAGCATCGCGAGCTGCAGACGATCTACGTGAAGCGCGGCCTCGAGCCGTCGCTCGCGCGCGAGGTGGCCGAGCAGCTCATGGCGCACGACGCGCTCGATGCGCATGCACGCGATGAGCTCGGCATCACCGAAACGATGTCCGCGCAGCCGCTGCGGGCGGCGATCACTTCGGCGATGAGCTTTGCGCTGGGCGCCGCGGTGCCGGTAGCAGCGGTCTTCGTGGTGCAACGCGATCAGCTGATCCCGGTGGTCGCGGTGACCGCGGTCGCTTCGCTAGCCGCGCTCGGTGCGTGGGGCGCCAGGATGGGCGGCGCCCCCATGGCACCCGCCGCGATGCGGGTCACCGTCTGGGGCATGCTCGCGATGGCCATCACCGCCGGCGTCGGCTACCTGATCGGCGCACCGGCCTGAATAAATGGGGTCAGAGTCGACTTTCCGCGGAGACAGTGAATGCTTGGCGGCTTGCATGGAAAGTCGACTCTGACCCCATTTATTCTTGAACATTCATATGCTGGGATCCTCTATCTGTGCGGCGTTCGAAGCAGTTGGCATATTAGAAAAGGTATAGGACAGCGGACGAGGGGCGCGCCTTCGGGCGGACGCTACAATAGGCAATGATCGAAGTCCTCCTGTGGCTGTCGTTCGCCTGCGCCCTGTCCGCGTTGATCGTGGGCGTGCTGGTCCTGCGCGCCAGCAAGGCCGACAACGGCCAGGAGAAAGCGCACGAGAGAACCTTGCGCGAGGAGTTCGAGCGCAGCCGGGCCGAGTCGCAGACCTCCGCGCGCGACCTGCGCGGCGAGCTTTCCGAAAGCGTCTCGCGGCTCTCGAAAAGCGTCGGCGAGCAGATGACCTCCATCGCTTCCGTGCAGAACAACCAGATCGATGCCTTCTCCCGCCAGCTCGTCGAGCTCACCACGGCCAACGAGCGGCGCCTGCTGGAACTGCGCGAAACGGTGGACGCCAAGCTGCGCGAATCCAAGGACGACGCGCGCCAGGGGCGCGAGGAAACCGGCGTCACGCTCAAGCGCTTCTCGGAGTCGCTCAACGGCCAGCTCGGCACCATCCAGGAGGCGAGCGACAAGCGGCTGGTGGAGATGCGCACCCTGATCGAGGCCCGCCTCGAGTCGATCCAGAAGGACAACGCCGAGAAGCTCGAAAAGATGCGCGCGACGGTGGACGAGAAGCTGCATGCCACGCTCGAGCAGCGGCTGGGCGAATCGTTCAAGCTCGTGTCGGACCGGCTCGAGCAGGTGCACAAGGGATTGGGCGAGATGCAGTCGCTCGCCTCGGGTGTCGGCGACCTCAAGCGCGTGCTGACCAACGTGAAGACGCGCGGCACCTGGGGCGAGGTGCAGCTCGGCGCGTTGCTCGACCAGGTGCTCACCAGGGAGCAGTACGAGAAGAACGTCGCCACGCGCCCGGGCTCGAAGGAAATCGTCGAGTACGCGATCCGCTTGCCCGGCCGCGGCGACCAGGCCAACGGGCACGGCCAGATGTGGCTGCCGATCGACTGCAAGTTCCCGGCCGAGGACTACGACCGCCTGCTCGCGGCGCAGGAGCGCGGCGATGCAGTGGGCATGGAGGAGGCGTCGAAGGCCATCGAGAACGTGCTCAAGATCGAGGCCCGCAAGATCAGGGATAAATACATCGAGCCGCCGCACACCACCGACTTCGCGCTTCTGTACCTGCCGACCGAAGGCCTTTATGCCGAGGCGCTGCGCCGCCCCGGCCTTACCAGCCTGCTGCAGAACGACTATCGGGTGACAATCGCCGGGCCGACCACGCTGCATGCGCTGCTCAACAGCCTGCAGATGGGGTTCCGCACGCTCGCGATCGAGAAGCGCTCCTCCGAAGTGTGGCTCGTGCTCGGCGCAGTCAAGGGCGAGTTCCGAAAGTTCGGCGAAGTGCTTGCAACGACCAAGAAGCAACTCCATACGGTTATCGGCTCCATCGACGACGCCGAGACGCGCAGCCGGCAGATGGAACGAAAACTCAAGGACGTCGAGGCATTGCCCGAGGCACAAGCCCAGGGATTGCTCGACAAAGACAGCGTCAACCCGAGTGAGAACTACAAGGGAGAAATCTAGATGGACACCGCATTCTGGTCGGCCACGCGGCTGATCCGCGCGCTCAAGTCGAAAAAGATCGGCGCCCTCGAACTACTGAACCACTATGCCGCGCGCATCAAGCAGTACGACGGCAAGCTCAACTCGCTGCCGGTCCTCGACCTGGAGGTTGCGCGCAAGCGCGCCAAGGCGCTCGATCGCAAGGGCGCCAAGGCCGGGCCGCTGGCGGGCCTGCCGATGACGGTGAAGGAATCCTTCGACCTCAAGGGGCACCCGACGACGTGGGGCCTGCCCGAGTACGCCAGGCAAAAGGCCAAAACGAACGCGCTCGCGGTCGAGCGCTATCTTGCGGCGGGCGGCAATGTGTTTGGCAAGTCGAACGTGCCGACGCTGCTCGCCGACTGGGAGACCGTGAACCCCGTCTATGGCCGCACCTACAACCCGTGGAACAGGGAGCGCACCTCAGGCGGATCCTCCGGCGGCGCGGCCGTGGCGTTGGCAGCAGGGCTGACCGGCATGGAAACCGGCAGCGACATCGGCGGCTCGATCCGCAACCCCGCGGCGTATTGCGGCGTCTATGGCCACAAGCCCACCTGGAACATTTGCGCGATGAACGGGCACACGCTGCCCGGCTACGTGCACCCGACCGACATCACCGTCATCGGGCCGATGGGGCGCAGCGCGATGGACCTCGAGCTCGGCCTCTCGCTGATCGCGGGGCCGGATGAGGTCGACGGCGCAGGCTGGAAGCTGCAGCTGCCCAAGGAGGAGCGCAAGACGCTCGAGGGCTGGCGCGTCGCAGTGATCGCCTCCCATCCCACGGCGGAGACCGATGCGTCGGTGGAGAACGCAATCCGGCGCCTTGCGCAGTTCTGCTCGAGCAAGGGCGCCAAGGTCTCGGAGCGCGCGATGCCGGACTTCGATTTCGGCGCAGCGCACCGCGTCTTCATCCAGCTGTTGCGCGGCGCGACCTCGGGGCGCCAGACGCCCGAGGTGTTCGCGCAGATGCTGAAGGCCAGGGGCAAGCTCGAATCCAGGGACGCCGGCTACTACGCGCAGATGGTCCGCGCCAATACGCAGCCGCACAAGGACTGGCTCATCGCATCGAACCGGCGCCATCAGATGCGGCTCGCGTGGGCCGAGTTCTTCAAGGACTGGGACGTCGTGCTCTGCCCCAACAACGCCACCGCCGCCTACCCGCACTCGATGCCGGGCGATCGCTGGGAGCGCATGATCACGGTCAACGGCAAGCAGCAGCCGGTGACCACGCAGATGTGGTGGGCCGGCATCGCGGGCATGTGCTACCTGCCCGGCACCGCCGCGCCCATCGGGCAATCGGGGGAAGGGCTCCCGTTGAGCGTGCAGATCGTCGGCCCGCAATATGGCGACTACTCGACCATCCGCTTCGCGCAGTTGCTCGAGCGCGACTACTACGC
>CAZZDV010000251.1:0-5748 GCA_964652785.1 uncultured Bordetella sp. | reverse complement strand
CGGCGGCGACGAGGCCCGAGGCGAAGGCCAGCTTCGTCCCGAAGCGCATCATCCTCGCCATGCCGAGGCGCATCACCATGCGGCTGGTAAACCAGGCGCCCGCGATCTGCCCGATCATGACCACGGCGAACAGCACGCTGTATTCCCGCGGAGATAGCCCCAGCGCGGCGACGAGCACGAAGGCCGAGTTGGTCACGAACGAGAAGATGCCCAGCTGCACTCCGAGGAGCACGCAGAACGGCGCGATGAAGCGCGGCTCGCGCAGGATCCGGGCGAACGTCCGCGCGATGCCGCCGATCGACGAAGCGCCGGCGTTTGGCGGCGCGGTTTCGCGCAGTCCCGTGACCACCGAAACGATCAGTGCGAACGCAACCACCGCGAGCAGGCCGAACGTGGCCTGCCATCCCCACCATTCGAGCAGCTGCGCCCCCATCAACGGCGCGGCGATCGGAACGATGCCGAATACCACCATCATGCGCGCCAGCATTCTCGCCGCCTGCTCGTGGCTGTGGAGGTCCCTCACGATCGTGCGAGCAATGACCGGTCCGCTGGACATCCCCAGGCCCTGAACGAATCGCCATAAGGTGATCTCGGCAAGGGAATCCGCGCCGATGCAGGCGAATGCGGAAACCAGATAGAGCGCCAGCCCGCAAAGCAACGCCGGCTTGCGCCCGAACCGGTCCGACAGCGGACCCCACGCGAGTTGCCCGGCCGCGATGCCGAAGAAAAAGGTCGTGATCGTGAACTGCACGGCCGAGACCTGCGCGCCGAAGGTCAGGGCGATCGCAGGCAGGGTGGGCACGTAGGAGTCGGTGCCCAGCGGCGTAAGCGCAACGAGCAGCCCGAGGAGCACGGTCAGCCAGACCGAGCCGGGGGAAAGAGGCATGCGCGGCATCTTAGCATCGGGATTTCGCATGCCGAGTGAAGGCGGCCGGAAACGCCGCTTGTAGAATGAGCTGCTTTCCCGCCTGGACAAGTCCGCAATGAGTTCCTTACCAAATCCCCCGCACTCGCGCTGGCAGTTCTGGATCGATCGCGGCGGCACGTTCACCGATGTGGTCGCACGCCGCCCCGACGGCGCCTTGCTCACGCACAAGCTGCTGTCGGACAATCCGTCCCGCTATGCCGACGCGGCGATCCAGGCCATCCGCGAATTGCTGGGCGTCTCCCCCGGCGGCGCGATCCCCTCGGCCGAGATCGAAGCGGTGAAGATGGGCACGACGGTGGCGACCAATGCCCTGCTCGAAAGGAAAGGCGAGCGCACGGCGCTCTTCATCACGCGCGGATTCCGCGATGCGCTACGCATTGCCTACCAGAACCGTCCGCGCATTTTCGACCGGCACATCGTCCTGCCGGAAATGCTGTACAGCGAAGTGTTCGAAATCGAGGAACGCATCGCCGCGCGCGGGGAGGTGCTGGTCCCGCTAAACGAGGCGGCGACCCGCGCGGGCCTCGAGGCTGCTTTCGCGCGCGGGCTGCGTTCGATCGCCATCGTCCTGATGCACGGCTATCGGTATACCGCGCACGAGGAGAAGGTTGCCGAGATGGCCAAGGCTGCGGGCTTCACGCAGATTTCGGTCTCGCATCGCGTCAGCCCGCTGATGAAGCTCGTCGGTCGCGGCGACACGACCGTGGTCGATGCCTATCTTTCGCCGATCCTGCGGCGCTATGTCGACCAGGTCGCCGGCGAGCTGGACAACGTGCGCGTGATGTTCATGCAATCGAACGGGGGCCTCACTGACGCGCGACGTTTCCAGGGCAAGGACTCGATCCTCTCGGGTCCGGCCGGGGGCATCGTCGGCGCAGTGCGCACGTCGGTGGCCGCGGGGTTCGAGCGCATCATCGGGTTCGACATGGGCGGGACTTCGACCGACGTGTCCCACTACGCGGGCGAATTCGAGCGCGAGTTCGAGACGAGGGTGGCGGGCGTGCGCATGCGCGCGCCCATGATGAGCATCCACACGGTGGCCGCGGGTGGCGGCTCGATCCTGCACTTCGACGGCTCGCGCTATCGCGTCGGGCCGGATTCGGCCGGCGCCAATCCGGGCCCGGCCAGCTATCGGCGCGGCGGGCCGCTCGCGGTGACCGATGCCAATGTGATGCTCGGAAAAATCCAGCCGAAATTCTTCCCGCCGGTCTTCGGCCCGGGCGGGGACGAGTTGCTCGATGCGGACATCGTGGGTTCGCGCTTCGCGGAACTCGCCGCGAAGATCCGCGGCGAAACCGGCGATGCGCGCACGCCCGAGGAGGTCGCCGAGGGCTTCGTCAATATCGCGGTCGGCAACATGGCCAACGCGATCAAGCACATCTCGGTGCAGCGCGGGCACGACGTCACGGAGTACACGCTTTGCTGCTTTGGCGGCGCGGCCGGCCAGCACGCCTGCCTCGTGGCCGATGCCCTGGCGATGACCCGCGTCTTCATCCATCCGTTCGCGGGCGTGCTTTCGGCTTACGGGATGGGACTCGCCGACCAGACCGCGATGCGCCAGCAGGCTGTGGAAGCGCGGATGGACGAGCAGGGCCGCCCGGGGCTCGAGAAGGTTTTGCAGCGCTTGTGCGCCGCCGCTCGCCAGGAACTGGCCGACCAGGGCGTGGAAGAGGCGCGCATCCGGGTCGTGGAGCGCGTGCACCTCAAGTACGAGGGAACGGATACCGCGCTGCTTGTCACTTCGGGCACGGTCGCCGAGATGACGGCGCGCTTCGAGGAGGCGTACCGGCAGCAGTACAGCTTCCTGATGCCGGGCAAGACGCTGATCGTCGAGGCGGTGTCCGCCGAGGCCATAGGCGCCTCGGACACCGTGGCCGAAGCCGGGACCGCGCCGGCGCGAGGCGCCCCGGTCCCGGCCGACACCGTACGCATGTTCACGCAGGGCGGCTGGCACCAGACGCCGATCTTCGTCCGCGACCGGCTCGGCGGCGGCAGCCGCGTCGAAGGGCCGGCCATCATCGCCGAGGCCAATGCGACCACGGTCGTCGAGCCCGGATGGCGGGCCGAGGTGACACCTCAGAACCATCTCGTGCTGGAGCGCGTGGTGGCGCGCGAAACGCGCATGGCGCTGGGCACCCAGGCCGACCCAGTCATGCTCGAAATCTTCAACAACCTCTTCATGTCGATCGCCGAGCAGATGGGGCTGCGGCTGCAGAACACCGCGTACTCGGTCAACATCAAGGAGCGCCTCGATTTTTCATGCGCGCTCTTCGATGCCTCCGGCGCCCTGATCGCGAATGCGCCCCACATGCCGGTGCACCTGGGATCCATGGGCGAGTCGATCAAGACCGTGATCCGCGAGAACGCGGGGCGCATGAAACCGGGGGACGTCTACGTCCTGAATGCCCCATACAACGGCGGCACGCACCTGCCCGACGTGACCGTGATCACGCCTGTCTGGAACGATGCGGGGAGCGAAGTGCTTTTCTACGTGGGTTCGCGCGGCCACCATGCGGACATCGGAGGGATCACGCCGGGCTCCATGCCGCCGGATTCGAAAACCGTGGAGGAGGAGGGCGTGCTCATCGACAATTTCCTGCTCGTCGAGGCCGGCCGGTTCCGCGAGCAGGAGACGATCGCGCTGCTCACGTCGGGACGCTACCCGGTGCGCAACGTCGTGCAGAACCTTGCCGACCTTCAGGCGCAGATCGCAGCCAACGAAAAAGGCGTGCAGGAACTGCGCAGGATGGTCGCCCACTTCGGCCTCGACGTGGTGCGCGCCTACATGACGCATGTGCAGAACAATGCCGAGGAGTCGGTGCGCCGCGTGATCGGCGTGCTGAAGGGCGGCGAGTTCGACTATCCGCTGGACAACGGCGCGCGCATCAAGGTGAAGATCTCCATCGGCGCCGACCGGCGTAGCGCGACCATCGATTTCACCGGCACTACGCCGCAGTTGCCGAATAACTTCAATGCACCGTCCGCAGTCTGCATGGCTGCGGTGCTGTACGTGTTCCGGTCGTTGGTGGATGACGACATCCCGCTGAATGCGGGCTGCCTCAAGCCGCTCGAAGTCATCATTCCCCCGGGCTGCATGCTGAACCCGCGCTTCCCGGCCGCAGTGGTCGCGGGCAACGTGGAAACCTCGCAGTGCATCACGGATGCGCTCTACGGGGCGCTCGGGGTCATGGCGGCTTCGCAAGGAACCATGAACAACTTCACATTCGGCAACGCGCGTTACCAGTACTATGAAACCGTTGCCGGCGGCTCGGGGGCGGGGCCCGGATTCGACGGGACCGACGTTGTGCAGACCCATATGACGAACTCACGCCTGACCGATCCGGAAGTCCTCGAGTGGCGCTTCCCGGTGCTGCTCGAAAGTTTCGAAGTGCGCCATGGCTCAGGCGGGCGCGGCCGCTGGCGGGGTGGCAACGGCGGCGTGCGCAGGGTGCGCTTCCTCGAGCAAATGACCGCCGCGATCCTGTCCGGCCACCGGCTGGTGAACCCCCACGGCATGGCGGGGGGCCTCGACGCATTGCCCGGGCACAACTGGGTGGAGCGTGCGGATGGCTCGTCGCTCGAGCTTGGGCCCGCCGACCGGACCGAAATGGCCCCGGGCGACGTGTTCGTGATCGAATCCCCGGGGGGCGGCGGCTATGGCGCCCCGGAGTGAGCCTGGTCCGCGCCCGGCGCCTCCATATACAATCTTTGCGAAGTAGCCAACGCAACGGCCCGCACCCGGGCCTTCGGGAATAAATGAACGAGTCCTCGATCTACTCCAAGACTGGCAAGGGGATGCAGGAAGCCTCGGGCAAGTCGAGCATCCTTTCGCGCTCCGATCGCGCCGTGCTCGCGCAGGTCGACGGAAAATCGAAGGTCTCGGAGATCAACAAGAAGTTCGAGAAGGTCGACCCGGTCAAGTTCCAGCAGCTGATGCAGCAGCTGGAAAAGGACGGGTTCGTGCGGGAGATCACCCCGCCATCCGCGCCTTCGCAGGCCTCCGCAGGCTCGCGTGCCGCCAAAGCGCCGGCCGCGGCAGCGCCGGCCGGCGGCAGCGACGAAGACCTGGATTTCACCGCGGTCGCGCCGCCGAAGAAGCCCGCTGTGCCCAAGGTGCCGATCGACCTCGCAGCGCAGGCGCGCGCCGCTTCGGCCGACACCGCCCGCGAGCAGCCATCGGATTACAAGGCCAGGGAAGAAGCGCAGGCCAAGGCCGTGGCGCTTGCCGCGCAAAGGGCGCGTGTCGAGGCCGACGTGCGCGCCAAGGCGGCCGCGTCCGCACAGGCGCAAGCGAAGGCGGGGGCCGAAGCAAGAGCCAATGCCGAAGCGCAGGCCAGGGCAGAGGCCGAAGGCGAGGCCAAGGCGAAAGCCGAAGCCAAGGCCAAAGCGGAAGCCGACGCGGCGGCGAAAGCCAAAGCCGTTGGGGCTGCCGAGCTTGTAAAGAAACAGGCCGAGGAAAAGGCGCGCAAGGACGCCGAAGAGACGGCCCGCATGGAGGCCGAGCTCAGGGCCGAAGCAGAAAAGGCCCGTGCCAAGGCAGAGGCAGAACGCATAGCGCGTGACGAAGCCGCCCGCAAGGAGGCCGAAGACAAGGCGCGACGCGAGGCGGAGGAGCAGGCACGAGCCGAAGCCGAGCGGAAGGCGGCAGAGGAAAAGGAGCGCGCCCGGCTGGAGGCCGAGCGCAAGGCCAAGGAGGAAGCCGAACGGCTTGCACGCGAGGCCGAGGAACGCGCGCGCAAGGAAGCCGAGGAAAAAGCGCGCCGCGAGGAAGAGGAAAGACTGCGCCTCGAAGCCGAACGCAAGGCCAAAGAGGAAGCCGA
>CAZZDV010000250.1:0-5791 GCA_964652785.1 uncultured Bordetella sp. | reverse complement strand
GGCCGATCGCGCGCGTGTTATTGCCGCAGCGCGTGCCGAACGGGTTTCATGCGACTTACGTGAGCGCGGCACGCCTGAAAAGCGGCCGGTAGGTCGTCCCGACCGCAGCTTTCGGGTTTTCTATTGTTGTGGCAATCCCGCCTGCTTGACCAGCCTCCCGGCCAGCTCGCGCTGCTGGCGGATGAAGGCCGCAAACTGTTCCGGCGAGTTGGCCACCGGCACCAGGCCCATGTCGATGAGCTTCTGGTTGATCTCCGGAATGCGCATCGCCCGCGCCAGCTCGGCGTTGATCCTGGCCACGACTTCGGCAGGCGTGCCCGCAGGCGCGGCAATGCCGTACCAGGTGCCCGATTCGTAGCCGGGCACGCCGGCCTCGGAAATCGTCGGCACCTCCGGAAAGATGCTCGCGCGCTTGAGGGACGAGACGCCCAGCGCTCGCAATTTCCCCGCCTTCACATGCGACACGAAGGTCACCATGTTGTCGATCTGCGCCTGCGTCTGGCCGCCGAGCAGGTCGGTGGTGGCCGGGGCGCTGCCCTTGTACGGGACATGCAGCGCCTGGATGCCGGCCATGCTCGTGAGCAGTTCGCCGGCAAGGTGCTGCGCGGTGCCGGCGCCGCCGTTGCCGATCACGAGCTTGCCCGGGTTGGCCTTGGCGTAGTCGACGAACTCCTTGACCGACCGGATCGGCACCGACGGGTTCACCACCAGGAGGAGCGGGGCGTCCACCAGCTGGGTGACCGGCGCGAAATCGCGGATCGAGTCGTAGCCCAGGTTTTTATAGACGTGCGGATTGACCGACATGAAGCCGTGCGCCACGAGCGTGAGCGTGTAGCCGTCCGCCGGCGCCTTGGCGCCGAGCTCGGCGCCGATGTTGCCGCCGGCGCCCGGCTTGTTCTCGACGACCACGGGCTGGCCCCAGTGCTTCTGCATTTCGCCGCCGAACATCCGCGCCAGCACGTCGGTGGCGCCGCCGGGGGCGAACGGCACGATGATGCGCATGGGCTTCGACGGAAACGGCTGCGCCTGCGCGGTGCCCGCGCAGAATGCCGCGCACAGGCACAAAAGTGCGACTTTCAGGTTCATGCTGATTCTCCGGTGGATGCGGCTATCTTAAACGCAAAGCGAAGCGATAAAAGCAATGGGAAAATCGATCCCGCTCCTTTCCCCGAGCATCCGCCTGTGGCCGTCTGCATAGCCCTCGCGGGCGACAGGGCCGGGACACGGCCCGCAGCGGCACGGCGAACGTGCTCTACGGCTGCGAAGACTCCTGCGCCTGAAAGTCTGTAAATTTGTTTCGTCGACTGAGCCGGGTCATAGCCCACGCGTCCTAGCCCATCCGCCCCGGCAGCCACGTGGCGATTGCCGGCACCAGCGCCAATATCAGCAGCCTGAAACAGTCCGCCACCACGAACGGCGTGATTCCGCGCACGATCGTTTGCAGGGGCACGCCGGTCACGCCCTGGATCACGAACAGGTTGATGCCCACCGGAGGCACGATCATCCCGATTTCGCAAACCGTGACGAACATCACTCCGAACCAGATCGGGTCGAACCCCAGCGCCGTGATCAGCTTGAACACGGGCCCGACCGTGAGGAGCATCATTGCGAGCTCATCCATCAACGCGCCGAGGATGATGTACATAACCATCAGCAGGAGCATCACCGTCCAGCGCGAGTAGCCCATGTCGCCGACCCATTTCACCAGCGCGTCGGTGAGGCCGGTGGAGTCGATGAAGTAGTTGAAAATGCCCGCGCCGATCAGGATGGTGAAAATCATCCCGGTCGTCATCGCCGTCTCGATGACGGCTTCGGTTGCGTTTTCGCGTTTCAGCTTTCCGCCCGCCCACGCGAGGACTACCGCGCCGAACGCGCCGACCGCCGCGGCTTCGGTGGGCGAAAACAAGCCGAAATACATGCCGCCGAGGACAACGCCGAACAGAATCACGACCTGCCAGACATCCTTGCCGGCCCTGACGCGCGCGGCCCAGCCGGAGCGCGGACCGGCAGGTCCGAGCTTGGGATCGCGCGCGGTCGCCCACGATACGGCGCCCATGTACAGGAGCGTGCCGAGGATGCCCGGAAGGATGCCCGCGGCGAGCAGCTTGCCAATCGATTGCTCGGTCATGAGCCCGTAGATCACGAACAGGATCGAGGGCGGGATCATTACGCCGAGCGTCCCGCCCGCGGCTACCGAAGCCGAGGAGAGCCGGTCGTCATAGCCCGCGCGACGCATTTCGGGCATGGCTACCCGGCCCATCGTCGCTGCCGTTGCGATTGCCGAGCCGCATACCGCGCCAAATATTGCGCTCGCGCCCACCGTGGCAAGCGCCAGGCCGCCGCGGAAATGGCCGATCAGCGAGGCCACGAATCCGTAGAGGCTTTTCGACAGCCCGCCATGGGCCGCGAACACGCCCATCATGATGAACAGGGGCAGCACCGAGAGACTGACCGGGAAAATCGATTCGAACGGGGAGCGGCCCAGCACGAAGCCGAGTGTGGCCCAGCCGTTTACCAGCCCGTAGCCGAGCGTACCGACGACCCCCATGGACACGGCCACGGGCACGCGCGCGGCAATGAGAATCAGGACGGCCGCGAATCCGGCGACGCCGGCCAGGGGGCCGGTCACGGGTTTGCGGCCTTGCCGAAGTCCCGCAGCGCCAGGAGGGCGCAAGCCAGGGTGGCCAGTGTCGTGCCGGCGAGGAGGGGTACCCAATAGACCGCGATGGGCAGCCCCAGCGTCTGCGATTTATCCCCCTGGTCGATCTGCAGGCCGGCCTGTTTCAGGGAGTACCAGGCGATGGCGGCGAGGAACACGCCGTTCACCAGCTGTACGCAGCCTTCGAGAGCCGCCAGCGCCCGTGGCCGCAGGCGGTCGGTAATGAAATCCACACCGACATTGCCCTCACGCAGGAAGACGATGGGAAGCGCAAGCGAGATGCAGAACATCTGCGCCAGCTGCGTAATGTCGCCGATGCCGGTAATCGAAACGCCGATGCTCCGGCGCATGGCGATATCGGCCATCAGTATCAGGGTGCCAAGCCCGAGCACACCCACGCCGAACAAGGCAAGCCCCAGCGCCAGCCTGTCAGCAAGGCGCGTCATTGAAGCCTATTTGGAGAGCCGCGCTACCTGCTTGAGCATGTCGTCATAGATCTGCCTTGCGTTGGCGATCCCTCCTTTCTCGAGGGCCGCCAGCTCCTGGTCGATGACCGGCCTGAGCTGCACGCGCCATTTTTCCCGCGTGTCGTTCGAAACCGACACGATCGTGTGGCCGCGCGCTTTCACCGCATCGAGGCCGGCCTGGTCCCACCGGTTCCACCATTCGCCGAACCGGTTCACCATTGCGGGGCCGGTGGTGTCGTCGATCGCCTTCTTCAGGTCCGCGGGCAGCGAGGCATATTTCGCCTCGTTCATTACGATGTGAAAGCAGCTCGTGTACACGCGTGCATCGAGGTGGTCCTTCAGCAGGGTCTCCAGCCGGAAACCCTTGATGGCGTCCCACGGGAACACGGCCCCGTCGATCACGCCTTTTTCGAGGCTTTCATACACTTGCCCGGGAGGCATTCCCACCGGGGCGGCACCGAGGTATTGGAGCAGCGCCTGGGTCGGCGGATTGGGTGCGCGCATGCGCAATCCCTTTACGTCGAAGATGGTCTCGAGCTTTTTGTCGCGCGTGTGGAAGAGGCCGGGATTATGGCAATGCAGTGCCAGCACCTTGAAGCCCTTGTAGTCCTCGGCGAGTACGCCCGGCAGCATGGCCCAGAGCGCTTTCGAGGCCGCATCCGCCGAGTCGGCCACGAACGGGAATTCCATGATCGAGGAGCGCGGCAGGCGGCCGCGCGGAATGCCGTTGAGGCCCCAGCCCACGTCGGTCACGCCCTGCTTGACCTGGTCGGCCTGGTTCTCGGTTTTTCCGAAAGGTGAGTTGCCCGCGAAAACGCGGCCCGCAATCCTGCCCCCGGTGCGTTTCTCGAGATCCTTGACCCACGGTTCGAGCACGTCGACCACGAACCCGTGTGTGGGCGGCACGAAGGTCGTTACCTTGAGTTCGATCTTGTCCTGGGCGTACGCTCGGGCTGCAAAGCCCAGCGCCACAGCCACGGCTAGGAATCGCCAGGCGAACTTCGGCATCGGATGTCTCCCTGTTTTGGTTTTGCGGCGCTGGTTCTGCCGCGAAATTATACGGCGGTCTTTTCTTCCGATTTGAGCGGCATGTGCGCGAGCCATCTTTCGATATCGCGCGGATCGGAAAAAAGCGTCTCCAGCTCGGCGCGCGCTTCGGCTTCGGTCTGGAGGACCGACTCGACCACGGTGACCTTCCCGGCGACACGGCTGGTGGCGATCTCGAGCCGGATTCCGTTTGGATCGTAGAAATAGGCCGACCAGAAGCGTCCGCCGAGCGCAACCGGCCCGATGACTTTCACGCCGCAATCGCGCACGCGGCCGACGATCGCGTCGAATCGCTCCTGCGGGGCGTGGAAAGCTATGTGCTGCATCCCCCCGGGCAAATCGCGATTCTGCTTCGCAAGCCCCTTCGGATACTCGAAGAACGCGAGCAGGGTATCGTTGCCCATGTTGAAGAAGTAGTGCCGCAGGTTGTCGTAGGGCGGTTGGCCGCGATCCTGTTCGAACGGAACGCGGCGCACATGCACGAGCTGCATCCCGAGCACGCGCGTGTAGAAGTCCATCGTCGCCGGCAAGTCGTCGGTGACGAACGCAAGATGGTCGATGCCGCGTGTCGCGACGGGCCGCAGTTCGTTTTTCATCTCAGGCTGCCTTTGCATGGCGTCGCTCCAGGGCGTCGAGGAAGGTGAGCACCGCAGCCGCGAAACCTTCGGGATTGTCGCCCGCGACATTGTGCCCGCCCCTGATTTCGACGAGGGTGATGTTCGGGTTCGCGGCTTCGACCTTGGGGACGGTCTCGGGCGCGAACATGTCCGACTGCGCGCCGCGGATCACCAGCGTAGGGCACGCAATCTCGGCCAGTACCCGCCACATGTCCACGCCGAGTTTCGTCTTCTCGCCGGTTTCGAGCACGCGCTTGAACTGGTCGCGAAAGTACAGGTCGCGTTTGAGCTGAAATCCGCCCGCGACCGGCTTCAGGAAAGCATCGAAGCGCGCGCGCTTCTCCCGGCCGGGCGCTGAGGCCGGATCGATGCCGTGATAACGCAGGGCCGTATCCACGCTCTCGAAGAGGTCCGGCTGCCTGCCTATGCGTTCGGAGGTACGCTTCGAGCCTGCGGGCGCGTTTTCCGGCGAGTAGTCGACGAGCACCGCGGCGGGAATGAGCGAGGGGTTCTTTGCCGCGCACCAGGCGACGCTCCGGCCGCCCATCGAATGACCAACGAGGATGGCCTGTTTCCATCCGAGACGCACGATCAGGGCCGCGATGTCCCCGGCCATGGTTGGTACCGAATAATCTTTCGACGCGCTCCACGCGGAGTCTCCGAAACCGCGCATGTCCATAGCAACGACCTCGCGATCGCAGGCCAGGGCGGCGGCAACATCGATCCAGTCGTAGGAGAAGAACGATGCGCCGTGAACGATGACAATCGGCGTCTTGCCGGGAGAGCCGAGCTTGCGATAGAAAATCTCGGCGTCACCGGAACGGACGGTGCCGGTTTGATGCGGTGCGCGCATAAGTTTCTCCTGGCGGAATATCTTACTCTGACCCCGATTTTACTGATTTTAGCGTTACCCGAAGGCCTCGACGAGATGACGGTGCCGGTGGCCGCGGCGTAAGTCATCTTCGCGAGCGACATTATTCGAGCCCTTCGGGCACTACGCG
>CAZZDV010000249.1:0-5797 GCA_964652785.1 uncultured Bordetella sp. | reverse complement strand
AGTCGGCATACCCCGGCAGCTCGCGGTCCAGGACCCGCATCATGGCCTCGAAGAACAGGCGTTCCCTCTCGGTAGGCGAATGGCGGTCCTCGACGGGCGGCGCCTGCACCTGCTTCACGATCTCATCCGACAGCACTTCCAGCGGCTGCCCCGAGCCCATCGCCAGCAGCTGGGCGCGGCACACGCGCTCGAGCTTGTAGAGCCGCCGGTAGGCCTGGGCGACCGTGTCGCCGACCACGAGCACGCCGTGGTTCTTCATGAACATCGTGTGGTTCTTGCCCATCAAATTCGCCAGGCGCTCGCCTTCCTCCAGCGTGTCCGCGGTGCCCGCATAGTGGTCGTCGTAGGCGACATGGCCAATGAAAAAGGACGCGGTCTGGCTGGCCGGCAGCAGGCGGTTGTTTTTCAGCATGTTGAGCGCGACCGCCCAGGTCTGGTGCGTGTGCAGGACCACTTTCGCGCCTGTGATCCGATGGATCGGCGCATGGATGCACTGCGCGGAGAGTTCGACCACGCCTTCGCCCTCGAGCGTCTTGCCGGATTCGTCGAACACGATCATGTCGCTTGCGCGGGCCTCCGACCAGTGCAGACCGAAGGGCAGGATCAGGAAGCGGTCGGTGTAGCCGGGGACCGTGACCGTGAAGTGGTTGTCGATGCCTTCCTCGAGGTCATGGAATACCGCGAGGCGGTGGGCGGCGGCGAGCTGGACTTTGGCTTGCGCGACCGGGTCGGGACGCGAGGAGGAGAGCGGGTGAACGGACATGGGTGCCTCTCGAGGTTGGGCGGGTCGCGGCAATTATAGCGAGCCGCGCTGGCAGCGCTGGGCATCCTCTCCATGCCGGGATCACGTCGATCGGCCAGGAGCTGATCCCGGATTAGGATTACTTCTTCTTCTCTTTCGGCGGGGAGCCCAGGCCGAGCACTGCCTTGACCGCCGTGACCAGGACGTCGGCCTCGAAGGGCTTGGTGACGTAGCCGTCCGCGCCACCCTGCAATCCGCGCAGCACAGCCTCGCGCGTCGCTTCGGCAGTAAGCATTATGACGGGCATGTTCTTGAGGACGGGGTGCTGGCGCATCCTGGTGAGGACGTCGAACCCGTTGGCGTCGGGCAGCTGCACGTCGAGCAGCACGAGGTCCGGTATCGGCTGCATGCGCAGCGCAATCGGGATGTCGTCCTTCTTGAGGGCCGCGCGCACGTTGAAGCCCTCGAGCACGAAGTACGTCCGGATCAGCTTCTGCACGTCCATGTCGTCGTCGATGACGAGGATCGTCGTCCACGATCCTTGCTTCCTGTCTTGCGCCTCCGATCGCCGTGCGATGCGCACGAAATAGCCGCGCTGCTTCAGGATCGAGGCGCCGCCCTCGGCCTCGGCGCTCGAGTCCGCCGACAGGCTGCTGAAGAATCCGGCGGGCACCGTGATCGTGGAGAACCCGGACGACATGCTGTCCGATTCCGGCTCGATTGTGTTGACGATCAGCTTTGCGAGGGCCAGTTTCAGTACGGCCTGGTCGATCTCGGTGCGGGACACGTTCGGCGCGCGCTCCGCAATGGCCGCGACGGGTGAAAATCCGTCGACCAGCACGAGCACCTGCAGGTCGGGCACGCTCAATAGCGTATCGGCTGCCCTCAGCTCACGGTTGCCCTTGTCGGTGATGGCAAAAATGTCGTCGTCGCGGATCGAAGTGGGCCGGGCCATGCGCAATCATATGCCGAATCGCGCCAATTTCGCCATCAGGCGCGCGTAAGGCGGGCGCCTTACTGCATGTACCACCCGTGACTGACCACGATCGACTGCCCGGTCAGAGCGTTGGTCGGGAAAGCGGCGAAAAGCAGCGCGACTTGCGCCACGTCCGCAGTGGTAGTGAATTCGCCGTCCACGGTGTCCTTAAGCATGACTTTCTTGATCACGTCCTCTTCCGAGATGCCCAGCGTAACCGCCTGTTCGGGGATCTGCTTGTCCACCAGCGGCGTGCGCACGAAGCCCGGGCAGATCACGTTGGCGCGGATGTTGTGCGCCGCCCCTTCCTTGGCCATGGTCCTGCACAGTCCGATCAGGCCGTGCTTGGCGGTCACATAGGGCGCCTTGAGGACCGAGGCGAGCTTGGAGTGGACCGAGCCCATGTAGATCAGGCTGCCGCCCTTGCCGCTCTTTTTCATCTGCTTCACGCAGGCGCGCGTCGTGAGGAAAGCGCCGTCCAGGTGGATCGCGAGCATGCGCTTCCACTCCGCGTAGGTGAATTCCTCGATCGGGTGGACGATCTGGATACCGGCGTTCGTCACCAGGATGTCGACGTTGCCGAAGGTGGTTATGGTTTTGGCCACGCCGGCCTCGACCTGCTCTTCGCTCGTCACGTCCACGGCCAGGCCGATCGCCTTGCCGCCGGATTGGGCGATCTCCGCGGCAGTCGCATCCGCGGCGGCCTGATTGATGTCGGCGATCGCAACGCTCGCGCCGGCGCGAACGTATTCAAGCGCGATTTCCTTGCCCAGACCGCTAGCCGCCCCGGTCACGAAAGCGACTTTGCCTGTGAGTTTCATGATGACTCCTTCCTTAGATGAATTTTTCGCCCGGCGCGAGGAAGCGCCACTTGCCCTGCGGCAGCTCGCCGAGCATCACCTGTCCGATGCGCACGCGCTTGAGTCCCAGCACCTGCAGGCCGACCAGCTCGCACATGCGGCGGATCTGGCGCTTCTTGCCTTCTCGCAGCACGAACCGGAGCTGGTCGTCGTTCTGCCAGAACACCTTCGCCGGCTTGAGCGCTTTCCCCTCCAGGCTGAGGCCGTGCTGCAGCTTGTTCATTTCCGAAGCAGGAAGCTTGCCCGGTTTGAGGTGGCGCACGCGAACGAGGTACTCCTTGTCGACCCCGGAATCCTCGCCGATGAGCTGCTTTGCGATGCGGCCGTCCTGCGTGAGGATGAGCAGGCCGGTGGAATCGATGTCGAGCCGGCCCGCGGGCGCGAGGCCGAGCAGCTCCTGCCGCCGCGCGGGCGCATTCTTCGAGCCTGGATTGCGCCACTGGTTTTCGGGCGTGACCAGCACCACTGCAGGCTGGTAGCCGTCCTCGGCCTGCCCGCTCACGTAGCCGACGGGTTTATTGAGGATCACCGTGACCCTGCGTGCCTGCTGAGAGGTCGCTTTCTCGTCGATGGTGATCTTCTGGTGCGGCAGCACCTTGAGGCCGAGGATCGCGACCGTCCCGTCGACCTTGACCCAGCCGCGCTCGATCCACTCGTCGGCCTCGCGGCGCGAAGCGAGGCCGAGCGCGCTCATGCGTTTCGAAAGTCGTTCGGGTTCGGGCATCGGACATTTTAAACTGCTGGCCCTGCTACTGTTACGCCCCATGCTGAGACTCACCGAAATCAAGCTGCCGCTCGACCACGCCGAAGGGGCGGTCGAGGCCGCGATCCTCAAGCGGCTCGAGATCGAACCACGGGAGCTTGCCGGGTTCATCGTCTTCCGCCGCGCCCACGATGCACGCAAGCGCTCCGCGATCTACCTGATCTACACCGTCGATGTCGAGGTGCGAGATGAGGAGAAGCTGCTCGCGCGGCTCGAAGGCAAGGCGCATATCGCTCGCACGCCAGACATGGAATACAGGTTCGTCGCCCGGGCACCGGGGCAACTCACGCTTCGCCCGGTTGTCGTCGGCACCGGCCCGTGCGGGTTCTTCGCCGGGCTGATCCTCGCGCAGATGGGGTTCCGACCGATCCTCCTCGAGCGCGGCAAGGCGGTGCGCGAGCGCACGCAGGACACCTGGGGCTTGTGGCGAAAAGGTGTCCTCGATCCCGAATCGAACGTGCAGTTCGGCGAAGGCGGTGCGGGCACGTTCTCGGATGGCAAGCTCTACAGCCAGATCAAGGACCGCAAGCACTATGGCCGCAAGGTGCTCACCGAATTCGTCAAGGCCGGCGCGCCCGACGAGATCCTGTACGTGAGCAAGCCGCACATCGGGACGTTTCGCCTGGTCGGCATGGTGGAGAAGATGCGCGCGTCGATCGAAGCGCTCGGCGGCGAGATCCGGTTCGGCAGCAAAGTTACTGACATCGAGATCGAGAAGCGAGGTGAAGGCGGCCAGGTCCGCGCGGTGACGCTCGAAAGCGGCGAAGTCATTCGCGCCGACCATGTCGTGCTTGCGATCGGACACAGCGCACGCGATACGTTCGCGATGCTGAATAAGCGCGGCGTGTTCATGGAAGCCAAGCCCTTTTCGATCGGCCTGCGCATCGAGCATCCGCAGTCGCTCATCGACGCGTGCCGGTTCGGTGCGTTCGCGGGCAACCCGATCCTGGGCGCGGCCGACTACAAGCTCGTCCACCATTGCTCCAACGGCCGTGCGGTCTACAGTTTCTGCATGTGCCCGGGCGGCACGGTGGTCGCGGCAACCTCCGAGCCGGGGCGCGTGGTAACCAACGGCATGAGCCAGTATTCACGTAACGAGCGCAACGCCAATGCGGGAATCGTCGTCGGCATCACGCCGGCGGATTATCCCGGCGATGCCCTCGCCGGCATCGACTTCCAGCGCCACTGGGAGGAACGCGCGTTCGAGGCGGGCGGCGGCAATTACAACGCGCCGGCGCAGCTCGTGGGGGATTTCATCGCGGGGCGTGCTTCTACCGCGCTCGGCGAAGTCGTGCCGTCCTACAAGCCCGGCGTCACGCCCACGGACCTGCGCCAGGTGCTGCCCGACTATGCGTACGAAGCCATCCGCGAGGCGATTCCCGCGATGGCCAAGCAGATCAAGGGCTATGCGATGAACGACGCGGTGCTGACCGGTGTGGAGACGCGCACCTCGTCGCCGATTCGCATCCGGCGCGGCGCCGACTACCAGAGCGTCAACACGCGCGGCCTTTTCCCGGCGGGCGAGGGCGCCAGCTACGCGGGCGGGATTTTTTCCGCGGCGATGGATGGCATCGAAGTGGCCGAGGCCGTGGCGCTCAGCATTGTCGCGGGCGCAAAGTAGAATCCGGGACCACTTCAAGGACAAGCGAAATGAAACGGCCAGTACGAATCGGTTTCCTGGTGCCCCCGGGCAACCCGACTTGCGAGCCCGAGATGATGCGCCTCGCGCCACCGGGCGTGACGGTGCACTTCAACCGCATGGTCGCCTCGGGAGCGACCGGCTCACACGTTGGCCAGGAAGAGCGCAACCGCCAGCAGTTGGCGCACCTCGAAGACACTGTCGCGCTGCTCGCATTGGTGAAGCCGGCGGTGATCGTCATGGGACACACGGCTTCGAGCTACACGCTGGGACAGGCGGCCGAGAAAGAGCTTGTGGAGCGCATCCAGAAGAAAACCGGCATTCCATTCCTCACGGCTTTCGGCAGCGTGCTCAAGGCGCTCGAGCGGCTCGAGGTGAAGCGCGTTGCGCTAGGCGCGCCGTACGCCTACGACTCGATGATGAAGAGCAAGGCCTACCTCGAGCTGCACGGGCTGCAGGTGCCCGGATACGGCGTGCTTGAGAACGTGGTCAACATCTACGACGAGACGCCCGAGCGCGCCTACGGGCTGGGCCGAAAGGTCGACACGCCGGATTCGCAGGCGATCTTCCTCACCGGCGTGGGCATGCCGACCATCGATATCCTCGCGCGCCTCGAGAAAGACGCCGGCAAGCCGGCGATTTCGAGTTCGTCGGCGATGATGTGGGACGCGCTGCGCACCGCGGGTGTGCAGGACAAGATCGAAGGCTACGGGAAGCTCCTCAGTCTGCCTTGACCTCGTGAGCGAATACCGCTCGAACGGATCGCGCGGCGTGTATTTGTCGTACCGCCAGCGGGCGCGGTCGCGCGATTCTATCG
>CAZZDV010000248.1:0-5804 GCA_964652785.1 uncultured Bordetella sp. | reverse complement strand
GCGCCGCGGTGCGTGCCGACCTCACCGAGGGCAAGCTGTACACGCTCTCGGAGGGCACGAAGAAGATCCTGCAGAAGCTCGACGGGCCGGTAAAGCTGCGCCTGTACGTCTCGCAGAGCGACAACGCGATCCCCGTGCAGCTGCGCAGCTTCGCGCAGCGCGTCGAGGACCTCGTGCGTGAGTTCAAGGCCGTCGCGGGCCCGAACCTCATCATCGAGAAATACAACCCGCGCCCGGATTCGGACGAGGAAGACGCCGCGCAGCTCGATGGCGTGGAGCCGCAGACGCTCTTCTCGGGCGAGCAGTTCTACCTCGGCCTTTCGATCAGCCGGCTGGACCGCAAGCAATCGATCTCCAACATCTCGCAGCAGCGGGAGAGGCTGCTCGAGTACGACCTGATCCGCGCGATTGCCCGCGTCGCCAATGCAGAGCGCCCGACCATCGGCGTGATGAGCGCCGTGCCGGTGCTCGGCGAGACCATGAACCCGATGACGCGGCAGGGCAGCGAGCCGTGGGTGCTCGCCAACGAGCTCAAGCGCGATTTCAACGTGAAAGTCGTCCCGATGATGGCGGAAGCGATCGACAAGGACATCAACGTGCTCCTCGTGATCCAGCCGCGCGACATCATGGAATCGGCCGAGTACGCGCTTGACCAGTTCGTGCTGCGTGGCGGCAAGCTGATCGCGTTCGTCGACCCGTACATGTTCTTCGACCAGCAGCCCAACCCGATGATGCCGAACATGCCGGGCCAGCCGGGATCCTCCTCCCTCCCACGCCTCTTCAAGGCCTGGGGCATCGACATGGACCAGGGCAAGGTCGTTGCGGATGTGACCTACGCCTCGGGCGCCGGGCAGCGCTACACGCCCACGGTAGTCACGCTCAACAAGACGGCCTTCAACAAGGACGACGTGGCCACCAGCCAGATCGACACGATGCTGCTGGCGTTCTCCGGCGTGTTCGATGCGTCCAAGCCGGCCGACGGCCTCAAGGTCACCGAGCTGGCGCGCACCTCGCCGAACTCGATGCTGATCGACAACATCGTGGCCTCGGTTTCGGGCGACGCGGCAATGAAGGGCTTCGCGCCGGACAACAAGGCCAAGCCGCTCGCCCTGCGCCTCGGCGGCAAGTTCAAGACCGCCTTCCCCGAGGGCAAGCCCGCGCCGTTCAACCAGGACAAGGACAAGAAGCCCGAAGGAAAGGACTCGCCTTCGGCTCCGGGATCCTCGCCCCAGCTCAAGGAAGGCTCCGCCGAGAACTCGGTCGTGCTGGTGGCCGATGCCGACATGCTGGCCGACGGCGCCGCGGTCGAGGTGCAGAACATCCTCGGCCAGCGGGTCGTGGTGCCCTCCAACGGCAACCTCGCGTTCGTGCAGGGCATGATCGAGCAGCTCGCTTCGGGCGACGACCTCATGAGCCTGCGCACCCGCGCCTCGAGCTTCCGCCCGCTTACCGTGGTGCGCGAGATGGAGGCCGATGCGCAGAAGCAATATTTTGGAAAAATCAAGGAGCTTGAAGACGAGCTTACGCAGACCACCGAGAAGATGCAGAAGCTGCAGCGCCAGTCCGGTGGCACCAAGACCGCGCAGATCATGTCACCCGAGCAGCAGGCCGAGCTCGAGCGGTTCAAGAAGCGCGTGATCGAGACCCGCCAGGTGCTCAAAGAACTGCGCAAGACGCTGCGCCAGGATGCCGAGGCCCTGCAGTTCTGGACCAAGGTGCTGAACATCGCGCTCATGCCGCTGCTCGTGGCCGTGTTCGGGCTGGGGTACGCGCTGTTGCGCCGTCGGCGGTCAACCGCCGCAGCGGCCGCGGCCAATGCAACGGGAGCGCCGGCATGAACAGGCAATTCCTCGTCATCCTCGTCGTCGTGCTGGTGGTCGTCGGCGGCGCCGCGCTCATGGTGTTTCGCCAGGGCGAGACGGCCAGGCCCGCAGTCACCTCGCAGCTTGGCCAGCCGCTGCTCAAGGGGCTCAAGGCCAGCGACGTAGCGACCATCACGATCCGCGAGCCCAAGCAGGCGCTGACGCTCGCCAAGAAGGACAACCGCTGGACCATCGCGGAGAAGAACGGCTTTGCCGCAGACCTCGACAAGGTCACCGACCTGGTGGTCAAGTCGATCGAGCTCAAGGCCGGGCAGGTCGAGCCCGTGGGTGAGAAGGACCGCGCCCGCCTGAATCTCGCGGAGCCCGGCAAGGAAGGCGGGGCGACCCTGCTCACCTTCAAGGCCGCCGACGGCAAGATCCTCGCCGAGCTGCTGGTGGGCAAGAAGTACTTCAAGAAGGAGCCCGAGGGCGACTCGTCCAAAGCGCAGGGCGACGGCCGCTTCGTCATGCTGCCCGCGGACCCGAAGCAGGTGTACATCGTGTCCGATCCGCTCCGGCTCGCGACTGCGGCCACGGGTGAATGGATCTCGAAGGAAGGCGTTGCGATCGAGAAAGTCAGGGTGCTCGAAGTCAAGCCGGCCGACGGCAGCGAGGGCTACAGGATCGAGCGGGTCACCGACGGCATCGAGTGGAAACTCGAGCGCGCGAACGTAGGACAAACTGCGGCGGCCCAGAAGCTCGACGTCTCGCGCGCCAATGCCGCGTCGTACAGCCTGAACAAGCTGGAGATCGAAGACCTCGCCGCGCCCGATGCCGACACCGGACTCGACAAGCCGACGACGATCGTGGCCACGACCTTCGACGACCTCACATATACGCTGCTGATCGGCAAGAGCGAGAAGGACAAGACCTTCATCAAGGTGGATGTGACCGGCACGCCCAAGCGGCAACCCTCGCCGCCCGGCAAGGACGAAAAGACCGAGGACAAGGAAAAGCGCGAGAAAGCCGCGGTCGAAGAAGCGAAGAAGTTCGAGGAGCGCGTCGCGCGCGAGAAAACGCTCAAGGACTACGTGCTCGTGGTGCAGTCCAGGAAGCTCGCGGACACGCTCAGGAAGCGCGCCGACCTGCTCGAGAAAAAGCCGGAACCCACAAGCGCAAAGAAGTAGCCGTCCTGTGACAGGCTAGGCGCTTGCCGCCAGCCGCGTTTGCGCCTCCACTTGCACGGTTTCGTCCTGGTCCGCAAGCCAGACCTGCCCGTCCTGGATCGTGCAGAATAGTTTCATACTGCGCAGCTTCATGTTGCGGTCGGCAAACTTTGCGATCGCCTGCGTGTCCGCCTGCGGCAGGTGGATCACGGTCAGGTTGCCGGAACGAGCAAGCTTCTCACCCGACTGCTTCCACCACAGGTCCGTGCCGCGGCCGTAGCTGTACACCACGACCTGCCCAGAGCGTCCGCAGGCGCGGCGGATGCGCTTCTCGTCCGGCAGGCCGACATCGATCCAGAGCCGGATCGCGCCGGTCAGGTCCTTCAGCCACAGGTCGGGCTCGTCGTCGTTGCCGATGCTCGAGCCGAAGACAAGGCCCTCGTGCGCGTTCAGGGCGAAGGCGAGCACGCGCACCATCATGCGCTCGTCGTTCTCGGAAGGATGCCGGGCGAGCGTCAGCGCATGGGTGCCGTAGTAATTGCGCTCCATGTCGGCAATCTGCACTTCGGCGCGAAAGATCGTTGCTTTGAGGGCCATGCCCCGATTGTAGGTGCATGGCGTTCCAAGGCGCGTCGAAGGGGTAATATGGCCCTCGGCGCCCCCATCGGACAGCGGTCGAATGCACTACGTACTGGCAGGACAAGGAAATCCCCCCATTGCGTTCGTGCACGGCTTCGCCTGCACGCACTCCGACTGGCAGGCCCAGATCGAGCACTTCAGCCCCACCCATGCCGTGGTCGCCTGCGACCTGCGCGGGCACGGCGAAACACCGGGGGATTCGCACGACTGCTCGATCGAGACGTACGGCGCGGACGTGGCCGCGCTGCTCGGCGAGCTCAAGCTGCCGCCGGCGATCCTGGTCGGTCACAGCATGGGGTGCCGGGCGGTGCTGCAGGCCTACCTCTACGCGCCGGAGCGCGTCGCCGGCATCGTGCTGGTCGATGGCAGCCGGCTGGGCTTTGGCGACCCGGCCGTGGCCGAAAGGGTCATGAACGAGCAGTTGCGCGCCACCGGTTATGGAGTGTTCGCGCGCCGGCTGTTCGATGAAATGTTCATCGTATCGAGCGACCCCAAGCTCAAGACCACGATCATGGATCGCGCGCTCCAGCTGCGCTCCGAGATCGGCGGGACGCTCTTCCCGCGCATGGTCGGCTGGGATGCGCGGCGCATGGAAGCCGCACTGGCGGCGGTGCGCGTGCCGCTCATGATCATCCAGAGCACGACGATGAGCGCGGAGCGCATCCGCGTATCGCTCTCCCAGACCCAGAGCTCGCCCTGGCTCGATCTCGTCAAGGCCCGCGCGCCCGGCGCGCGCATCGAGATCGTCCCCGGCGTCGGCCACTTCCCCCACCTCGAAGCGCCCGACAAGGTCAACGCGCTGATCGGCGACTTCGCAAAGTAAGAGGGGCGGGGTTGGGCACCGATTCGACGTGCGTGAAGGCGCCGCCCTGGTAGAGGTCGCCGACCGGATGGCCTTTCGGTTCGCGGGCGAGGATCGCCCTGGCGTGGATTTCGCTGTCGTCCCGCGGCTTGTAACCCAGCCGATACGCGTTCGAGTTGTCGTACCACGAGCGCTTGTTGCCCGAGACGCCGTAGACGATCTCGAAGCGGATGTCCGGGTGGTCGATGCCGATCGACACGAGCTGCGCGAGATCCCGCGGCGTGAGCACGATCGAAAGCCGGCGCTTGTCGATCGGCTTCTCGTTCACGTTGCCGATGCGCATGAGGAAGACTTGCATGCCGTACTTGTCGGCGTACAGGCTGCCGAGCGCCTCGCCGAACACCTTGGACACGCCGTAGCGCCCATCGGGCTTGATGTAGACCGTGTGGTCGATCTTCTTCTTGCGCGGGTAGAAGCCCACCGCGTGGTTGCTCGTGGCGAACAGGATGCGCTTCACGCCGTTCTTGCGCGCCGCCTCGAAGATGTTGTAGCAGCCGATGATGTTGGCCTGCAGGATGTCCTCCCACGGCCCCTCCACCGAGTAGCCGCCGAGGTGAACGATCGCATCGACGCCCTTCGTGATGCGCATCGCATCGGCCATGCGCGAGATGTCCGCTTTCGCGAAAGTTTCGGTTTTCGACTTGCCCTCGAGCGCGCGAACGTCCGATAGCCGCAGCTTGTAGCGTCCGGCCAGCTCGCGCCGAAGATGCGTGGCGACGTCCCCGGACGCGCCGGTCACCAGCACGGTTTTCATCTGCGCACCGCGGCCTTGCGCCGCCGCGCGGGCTTGGCCTCCGCAGCTTTCGGCGAAGACATCCCTTCGATAAGGCCGCGCCACGCGCCGCGCCCGGTAAAGATGCGGCCGGCCTGCGCCTCCAGCTTGTCGAGGGTCGCTTTGAATCGCGCAAGCTCATCGGGACTCAGCACGCTCAGGAATTTTTTCTCGATCTGGCGGCGGACCTGGTCGATCTCCGTATGCACACGCCGGCCCCGGGCGGTGAGCGTGAGCACGATGCGGCGGCGGTCTTCGGCATCGACCTTGCGGGCCACGAGGCCCTTGGAGACGAGCCGGTCCACCGCGCGCGTGACCTTGTCCGCGTCGACGCTCGTGCGCTCGGCGATCGTGCTCGGGTAGATGGGCTCATAGCGCCCGATCAGCGACAGGGTCCGCCATCCACCGACCGTGAGGCCGAGCTTGCGGTACAGGTCGCCAAGGCAACGAGTGCTCTGCGCCGAAAGAATCGAAAATCGGTACGCAAGGCGATGCTCGAGGGCGAGGCTGCTGGCTTTCATGGGACTCCCGCGCGAAATTTCGGCGGAGCCTACACCATCCCC
>CAZZDV010000247.1:0-5820 GCA_964652785.1 uncultured Bordetella sp. | reverse complement strand
CTGCGGCGCGCGCCGCAGGAGAACGGCATAGGTGGCGCCGTTGCGAAAAAAATCAAGATTTTAGCATGCCACCCCCGTCGCCCTTCGGGCGCCGGACTAGCGTCGGGCAAGCGGCTGGGGGTTCGCGGCGAAGAGGAACCGCGCCGGATTCTGGGCGGCCCCCTTGAAGCGCACTTCGAAATGCAGGTGCGATCCGGTCGAGCGCCCGGTCGAGCCGACCTCTGCGATTTTCAGGCCGCGCTTGATGAGGTCGCCTTCCTTCACGAACATCTTGGAGGTGTGCGCGTATCGCGTGACCAGGTCGTTGCCATGATCGATGTCGATCATGTAGCCGTACTGGGGATGGAACCCTGCGAACTGCACGACGCCCCCGGCCGCCGCCACAATTGGCGTTCCCGTATCGGCGATGAAATCGATGCCTTCGTGCATCGTGTGCTGGCCGCTGAAAGGGTCGATGCGCACGCCGAAACTCGAGGCGTTGTAGGTGCCGCTCACGGGCAGGATCGTCGGCAGGAGCTTCTTCTTGACGGCTTGGTCGAACATCTGCGCCTCGAGCACCCCGAGCAGGTCGGTGCGGTTTTCCATCTGGCGCGAAAGCGCATCGAGCTCCTTGCTGAACTCCTGCATCGACAGGTTCTGCGGCGGGAAGATCACCGACTGCGCTCCGCCCAGCCCGGGCGCTTCATTCAGGCGGAACTCGTGCGGCTTGATTCCCGCGATCGTGGAAAGCCTGTCGCCCAGCGCGTCCAGCCGCATGAGCTGGGCCTGCATCTCGCCAAGCTTCACGGCCATGGCATTGAGGTTCTGCTGGACGAACTCTTTGGCTTTCCGGGTCTCCCCCTCCTGCGTGGCGGCGACGATCTGCTGCAGGTAGGGAATCTTGACTTCGCCGGCGATGCGGAAAGTCAGGGCGTACAGGCCGATGGTCAGCCCGATGAGCATGACTACGCCGAGCAGGCCCGAAGCGAATAGGTGGCGCGTAGTAAGGGTGAGCGTCCTCGCTTTGGCCAGCCGGTCAGAGATTACAATGATCTGCAACTAACACTCCTCCGAGCACCGACGTTGCCTGCACTCAAAATCGATCGATTCCTCGCGTCACAGGGCGATTTCCAGCCCGTCATCGAGAAAACTCGCGAGATCGAGGCGTTGTCGAAGCTCCTGAAAGAATTCCTGCCCCCGGAACTGGCTCCCCTGGCCCATGTTGCCAACTTCAAGGACGGCAAGCTCTCCCTGCTTGCAGCCAATGGCCCGACTGCAGCCAAACTGAAGCTCTTATCGGAAAGCCTTGGGGGGTACATCTCGAAACAGCGGTCGGAGGTTAATTCAGTTTCCGTGAGGGTGCAACCGAACTTCCCCGAGGCCAGCGAACCCCTCCCTAAGCAGGCCCAGCTTACCCGGACAGCCTTGCAGGAGCTTGTCGCCCTGTACGCGCGCCTGCCCGAGTCGCCCTTTCGTAAAGCCTTGAAAACATTACTGGATCGGCACGGCCTAGCGCCCTGAGCGGGCTCAGACCATGACCGCGAGGCGCTCGAAAAACACGAGGGCGAGGAAAACCAGGATGGCGGCCAAGGCGAACTGAAACACGCGCCAGGCGACCCGGAGGTATTTGCGGTTTCCGGTGAAAACCCAGGACAGGACGGCGACCCCGACCGCGATTACGGCCAGCAGGGCGACGATGCGAAGGACGAGCATGCGCTCGTCAGCCGCTAGGCAGTCTGGCCTACCAGGCCGCGCACGCCCGCGGGCGCATCTTCGGCCCGCTCGAAGCTGACCTTCTCCCACGCATCCGGCTGGGCCATCAGCGCCCTGAGCAACCGGTTATTGAGCGCGTGGCCGGACTTGTGTGCGCTGAACGCCCCGAGCAGCGGACTGCCCATCAGGTAGAGGTCCCCGATCGCATCCAGCACCTTGTGGCGGATGAACTCGTCGGTAAACCGCAGCCCGTCAACGTTCAACACCCGGTATTCGTCCAGCACGACGGCGTTGTCCAGGCCTCCGCCGAGCGCGAGGCCGTCTTCGCGGAGCTGCTCGACGTCCTGCATGAAACCGAAAGTGCGGGCCCGCGCGATCTCCTTGAGATAGGAGGTGTGCGCGAAATCCACAGTCACCGACTGGTTGCTTTTCTCGATCACCGGGTGATTGAACACGATGGAGAACGAAAGCTTGTAGCCCTCGTAGGGCTCGAGCCGCGCCCACTTGTCGCCGTCGGCGACCTCGATCTTTTTCTTGATCCGGATGAAGCGCTTGGGGGCGGACTGTTGCTCGATCCCCGCGGACTGGATCAGGAAGGCGAACGGCGCGGCGCTGCCGTCCATGATCGGCACTTCGGGTCCGTCGAGGTCGATGAATACGTTGTCGATGCCGAGGCCCGAAAGCGCGGACATCAGGTGTTCTACGGTGTACACCCGGGCGTCGCCCTGTACGAGGCAGGACGACAGTCGCGTCTCTCCCACGGCCTGCGCACTGGCGGGGATATCTGCGACCGGATCCAGGTCGACGCGGCGAAAGACGATCCCTGTATCGGGTTGCGCAGGGCGCATCACCATTTGGATCTTCTGTCCCGTGTGCAGGCCAACCCCCGTCGAGCGGGTGAGGGTCTTCAGAGTGCGTTGGCGAAGCATTGGCGGCGGGATTCGGATTCGGAGCGTTGCAAAATTATAAGTGCCTGTTTCGGAACAGAGTGTAGCACATTTGTAAACTATTGGTGCCGTGCAGCATACAGTAGGCGCATGGCCGGAACCCGATCCGCCCGGCAAGGTCGGGAATCGGGTTCCGGTGTGGCCGCGGTCAGTCGGCCTGTTTGCGCAGGAAGGCCGGGATATCGTACTTGTCGACCCCGCTTTGCGCCAGTGCCTCGGCCTGCCGGGCGCGGTTGTTCCGCATGACCGCCGGCATCTCCAGATGACCATAGTCGACACCGTTGCCGGCGGTCATGATCGTCTGGTTGTCGGTGCCGGTCTTCTGGGTCATCACCAGTTGGGGCTTCGACTGGCGCTGGGCGACGGCTGAACCCAACCCGGTCGCGACGACGGTGACGCGCAGGTTGTCTTCCATCGACGGGTCGTAAACCGCCCCGAAGATGATCGTCGCATCGTCGGCCGCGAAGCTGCGGACCGTGTTCATGACGGCCTTGACCTCGCCATGCTTCAGGCTCTCGCGGGTGGCGGTGATATTGACGAGCACGCCGCGCGCGCCCGAAAGCGTCACGCCTTCGAGCAACGGGCTTGCGATCGCCTGTTCGGCGGCAATGCGGGCGCGGTCCACGCCAGCCATCTGTGCAGAGCCCATCATGGCCATGCCCTGCTCCGACATCACGGTGCGCACGTCCTGGAAGTCCACGTTGACGAGGCCTTCGCGGTTGATGATCTCCGAGATGCCCGCGACGGCATTGTTGAGCACGTCGTCGGCGGCCTTGAACGCTTCGTCCATGGTCACGTCCTCGCCGAGCACTTCCTCGAGCTTGTCGTTGAGGATCACGATGAGCGCATCGACATGTTGGCCGAGCTCGTCGATGCCGGCTTCGGCCAGGCGCATGCGCTTGGTGCCTTCGAACGAGAAAGGCTTCGTCACCACGGCCACCGTGAGGATGCCCATCTCGCGGGCAACCTCGGCTACAACGGGCGCAGCACCCGTGCCCGTGCCGCCGCCCATGCCGGCGGTGATGAACACCATGTTGGCGCCCTCGAGCGACTCCTGGATGAGCCCTCGCTCCTCGAGCGCCACGGCGCGCGCCTCTTCGGGCTTGGCACCCGCGCCCAGGCCGCTAGCCCCGATCTGGATCTGGTTTCGCGCCTGGTTGCGCGCGAGCACCTGCGCGTCGGTGTTCACCGCGATGAACTCGACACCCTCCACGCCCTTTCCGATCATGTGATTGACGGCATTGCCGCCGGCGCCGCCGACGCCCACCACCTTGATCACGGGGCCTGATCCCTGGCTGTCTACGATTTCGAACATTTTATTTTCTCCTTGCCGGTTGAACGGACTGCTAATTGAGGATTACTTGCCTTGACTTCAGAAATTCCGCTGGAACCACTCGCGCATCCGCGCGAGCACCGCCTTGAACGAGCCGCCCTGCCGCATTACGTGTCCCTGCTGCAGTTGCGCCGCGCCCTCGAGCAACAGGCCCATCGCTGTGGCGTAGCGCGGATTGCGCACCACGTCAGCGAGGCCGCCGGAATACACGGGCAGGCCGATGCGCACCGGCATATGGAAGATTTCCTCGCCGAGCTCGACCATGCCCTGCATGGTTGCCGAGCCTCCCGTCAGCACGACGCCGGAAGAGAGGAGCTCTTCGAAACCCGATTCGCGCAGCACCTTCTGCACGAGCGAGAAGAGTTCTTCGACGCGCGGCTCGATGACTTCCGCGAGCGTCTGGCGGGACATCATCCGCGGCGCGCGCTCGCCGATACCCGGCACCTCGACCATCTCGTTGGCGTCGGCGAGCTGGCGGAGCGACACGCCGTGGCGGATCTTGATCGTCTCGGCATCCGGCGTCGGCGTGCGCAGCGCCATCGCGATGTCGTTGGTGATCTGGTCGCCGGCGATCGGGATCACGGCGGTGTGGCGGATTGCGCCGTGCGTGAAGATCGCGATGTCGGTCGTGCCCCCGCCAATGTCGACCAGGCACACGCCGAGATCCTTCTCATCCTCCGACAGCACGGCCCGCGAGGACGCGAGCGGCTGCAGGATGAGGTCGTTGACTTCCAGCCCGCAGCGGCGCACGCACTTGACGATGTTCTGCGCCGAAGACACCGCCCCGGTCACGATGTGCACCTTGACTTCGAGCCGCACGCCGGACATGCCGATCGGCTCGCGCACGTCTTCCTGCCCGTCGATGATGTATTCCTGGCGCAGTACGTGCAGGATCTGCTGGTCGGTGGGGATGTTGACGGCGCGCGCCGTCTCGATCACGCGCTCCACATCCATCGCCGTGACCTCGCGATCCTTGATGGCGACCATGCCGGTCGAGTTGAAGCTCTTGATGTGGCTGCCCGCGATGCCGGTGAAGACCGAGGCGATCTTGCAGTCGGCCATCAACTCGGCTTCCTCGAGAGCACGCTGGATCGCGCTCACAGTCGATTCGATATTGACGACCACGCCCTTCTTGAGTCCCTTGGATTCGTGGCTGCCCATGCCCAGCACCTCGAGCTTCCCGTCGGCCATGACCTCCGCGACCAGGGCCACCACCTTTGAAGTTCCGATATCCAGTCCGACCACGAGTTGTTTTGTTTCTTTGGCCATTTTTTTCTGGTCAACTCTTTATCCGGGGACCCGGCGTTCGCTCGAACTCCGGTACGCGCAGCGCGAATCCGTTCGGATAGCGCAGGTCGACGTATTCATGCCGCAGGGCGATGCGCGCCAGCGTCCGCGGATAGGCTGAGACGAACCGCGCAAGGCGCGCTTCGGCCGGGTCGTTCGCGAGATCGCGTCCGAGCTCGATATGCAGGCCGCTCGAAAGGCGCAGCTGCCAGGCGTAGCGCGGCGTGAGGATCACGCGCTCGAGGCTGGCGCCCAGCGGCAGCATCAGTTCCGCGTAGCGCTGGTACCGTCGCGTCACCTCGCCCTCGGTGCGCGCAGGCCCAGCGAAGACCGGCAATGCAGCCTCGCTGCGGCCGGAAAAGCGCTCGCCGAAAGTGTTTACCAAACCCGCGTCACCCCAGCGCGCGAGCGCGACGTGTTCCTCGAGCGTCACTTCGATCCGGTCGGGCCACACCCGGCGCACGTCTGCGCGCCGGACCCAAGCAAGTTGCTCGAGGCCTTCCCGCAGCAAACCGAGGTCGACCGCGAAGAAATTTCCCGCAGCCCGGCCACGCGTGGCCG
>CAZZDV010000246.1:3082-5844 GCA_964652785.1 uncultured Bordetella sp. | reverse complement strand
CGCGGCGGCACGGGCCACGTAGAAGCTGCCGTTGAGGTGCACGTCGATCACGGCCTTCCATTCCTCGATCGACATGTTGAAGAAGAAGCGGTCGCGAAGGATGCCCGCGTTGTTCACCACCACGTCGATGCGGCCGAACGAGTCGATTGCGCATCCGATGATGCGGTTGGCCGCTTCCCAGTCGGCGACGCTGTCGGTGCTGGCGACCGCGGTGCCGCCCTTGGCCTTGATCTCGTCGACGACTTTCTGTGCCGGGCCTGCATCCTTGCCAACGCCTGCCACCGAGGCGCCCACGTCGTTGACGACGACCTTCGCGCCCTTGGCCGCCATGGCATGCGCGAAGTCGCGGCCGATGCCGCCGCCCGCGCCGGTGACGACGACGACTTTGCCCTCCAAGCTCAGGTTGGTCGCCATGGCCTAGTCCCTGAAGGAGGGATCGCGCCGGTCGAGCATGCGCAGCATCGCCGGCCACTCGAGTTCGGTGATCTTGCGGCGCCGGCCGGGCGCGTAACGGTCGTTGGTGAGCTTGACGACGTCTTCCTTCACCTTGTTTAGCGGCGCCTGGCAGGACATCGCCATGATCTGCGCCTGGCAGGCTTTCTCCAGCCAGTGCATGACGACGAAGGCTTCGCAGACTGTACCTCCCGCGGTAAGCAGGCCGTGGTTGCGCAGGATCAGGGTCGAGGCGCTGCCCAGGTCCTTGACGAGGCGCTTTTGCTCGTCGAGGTCGATCGCCGGGCCTTCGTAGTCGTGATAGCCGACTTGGCCGAAGAACATCGCGTTCTGCGTGAGCGGCAGCAGGCCGCATTCGAGCGCGGAGACCGCCATGCCGGCGGGCGAGTGCGTGTGGATCACGCAACCAACATCGGTGCGGCCGCGGTGGATCGCGCTGTGGATCACGAAGCCCGCCTGGTTGATGCCGTAGCCTGTGCCCGAGTCGTGGACGATGTTGCCCTCGAAGTCGATCTTGACCAGCGACGAGGCGGTCACTTCCTCGTAGGCATAGCCATACGCGTTGATGAGGAAGTGGCCCTCTTCGTCGGGCACGCGCGCGGTGGCGTGGTTGTAGATGAGGTCGTTCATGCCGAAGAGCGCGATCAGCCGGTAGCAGGCCGCGAGGTCGACGCGGGCCTGCCATTCGGAGTCGCTCACCTTGGAGCGGAGCGAGGCAATCTTTACGTTGGAGAGATCGGTCATAGTGTGGCCTCCGTGCCCAACAGGGCGGTGATCTGGCTGGAAAGGACGCCGCCGTTGCCGTGGGCAAGGGCGACCTCGGCGTCTTTGATCTGGCGCTCGCCGGCTTCATTGCGCAATTGGCGAACCGCTTCGACGATGAGGAACATGCCGTACATGCCGGGATGCACGCACGAGAGCCCGCCGCCGTTGGTGTTCACCGGCAGGCTGCCGCCTGGCGCGATGCGGCCGCCCGAGACGAAGGCGCCGCCTTCGCCCTTCTTGCAGAAGCCGAGGTCTTCGAGGAAGAGGATCGTGTTGATCGTGAACGCATCGTAGAGTTCGAGCACGTCCACGTCGGAGGGCTCGAGCCCGGCCATCTCGAAGGCGCGCGGACCGGACTCGGAAGCCGCGGTCACGGTCAGGTCAGGCATCGACGAGATCTGGCGGTGCCAGTGCGCACTGCCGCAGCCGAGCATGTAGACCGGCTTTTTCCTGAGGCTCTTTGCGCGATCGGCGCGCACGAGCACGTACGCGCCACCGCCGTCGGTCACGAGGCAGGCATCGCGCACGCTCAATGGATCGGACACCAGGCGCGCCTTCAACACATCCTCGATCGAAAGCGGGTCGCGCGTGAAGGCTTCGGGATTCAGCTGCGCCCATTTGCGCGCAGCCACGGCCACTTCGGCCAGGTGGGTGCGCGTCGTGCCGTATTGGTGCATGTGCCTCGCTGCGGCGAGTGCGTACGAGGACATCGGGTTGAAAGGCTTGTACGGCGCCTCGAACGCCTGCGGGTCGAGCATCGCCTTGAACTTGCCGCCTTCGGCACGGCCGACCCCGGTACGCTGGTTGGAGCCGTACGTCACCAGCACGACATCGCACAGGCCGTAGTTGAGCGCCATCGCGGCTGGAAGCAGGTGTCCCACGAAGGAAGAACCACCTACACAGGTCGAGTCGGTGAACTTTGGATGGATGCCGAGCTGCTCGGCCACCGAAAGTCCGGTGAGGAAAGCATTCACGCTCGCGCAGACAAGGCCGTCGACGTCGCGTGTAGTGAGTCCGGCATCGGCCAGCGCGTTCCTCGCGGCCGCGGCCATGATTTCGTTCTCGGTCCAGCCGGGCGCCTCGCCGCAAGCCGCGAGGCCCACGCCCGCAATCGCCACCGAGCCACGCAGATCCTTGGGTGTCGGCATCGTGGCTATGCCGGAGTGAATTCGACGATTCGCGCTTCGCCTTCGGAAGCTATGCGCGCCAGTACTTTCATGCCGATCTTTACCGCGGCGGGCTCGAGGCCGACCACGCGGCTCATCATGCGCGGGCCCTCGGCAAGGTCGATCAGCGCAACGTTGTAGTCGCCTCCGGCCTCGGGCTTCCTGCGCACGACCGTGGTGGAGTAGACCGTCCCCGCGCCGTTGGCCGCAACCCAGCCCAGCTTGTCCGCGCCGCAGTGCGGGCAGACCACGCGCGGATAGAACACGTGCTTCGCGCACGTCGCGCATTTCTGGATCTCGAACTGACCCTGAGCGAGTTTCTGTTTGTAGTCGTGTTCCGGACCGGTCGTAGGCATGAAAGGTGCAGGGGAGGGGAAA
>CAZZDV010000246.1:0-2982 GCA_964652785.1 uncultured Bordetella sp. | reverse complement strand
CCAGATCCTGCAGACCAACGACCTTTCGGTGCCTGCCCGCGGCATCAAGTTCAACTGGACACTGGCAAGCGGCGGCGAGGCGCGCAACATCATCCCGGACCTCGCGGTTGCCTCGGCCGACGTGCGCGTGAACAAGGAATCGGACCTCGCCGTGGTCGAGAAGTCCTTTCGCGACCGGATCGCGGCCAACAGGCGGCTCGTGCCGGACATGCGGATCGAGGCGGCTTTCGAGGCGCGGCGCGTGCCGCTCGAAGCCTCGAACGCTTCGCGGGCCGTTGCGAAGAAAGCGCAGGCCATCTATGCCGAGCTCGGCAAGAAGCTGCTTGTCGAGGACAGCGGAAGCGGCGGCGGGACGGATGCCGCATTCGCGGCCCGGTCCGGCAAGGCGGCCACGGTCGAAAGCTTCGGCCTCGCCGGGTACGGCTGTCACTCCTCGGAGGAGGAGTACGTCGACCTCGACTCGATCGAGCCGCGGCTGTACCTGCTCACGCGGCTGGTGATGGATATCGCGCGGGGGCGCTAGGTACGCAGCCGATGGCAGCATTTCGGCTTGTGACCCGCACTGGTGCTGGCCAGTTAGAAATATTTGGCAGTATTTGACTACCATTTCGGCGCCTCGAATGAACCATGCAGAAAAGCCGGTCGACGCAGGCGTTGTTGCTTCAGCCGCCGTCAGCCGCTTGCGACAAGTACGGCGGCCGCGGCTGCCGTGATGATGCGGATGCGCTGATAGCGTTTGAGATCGAGCAGATGGGCATCGCCCGATACGATCACATCGGCCTGCGCCGAGAGCGCGCAGGCGATCACGTGATCGTCGTCGGGGTCGGCGATTACCGTGCCCTCGATGGTAGCGGCAGCCGTTAAGCTCGCGATCGCCATGAAACGTCCGACGCAGCGATCGACGGTCTCGCCATTGGCGGTAAGGCGCTTGGAGAACTTCGAATAGGCCAGCGCCTCGCGCAACTCGGTAGCCAGAACCGCGCTGGTGTAGAGTTCAACGGTGCCGCCAATCGCCGCATCGAGCAGTTTGCGCGGCGGTCCATTCCACAAGAGCCCCGATATGACGATATTGGTATCGAGGACCAAGCGCATCAGGTCGCGCCGCGTTTGCGCCTCTCGGCGCGCACCGCGCGCACCTCGGCCACGATCTCCTGCTCGATCTGATCGGTGAGTTCCTCTTGCGGCATGCGTGCCCACATGGCGCGCAGTTCCTCGCCCGCCTGGCGGCGCTGCTCCTGCGTGGCGAGGAAATCGACGAAGTCGGCAATCTGCCCCAAACGTTCCGGCGGCAGTGCCTTTAACTTCGCGAGCAGTGCTTCGGCGGTGATGGGTGCGTTCATGGACTGTCTCCCTTTATCGGCACGTGTGCGCGAACGCGGTATCGAGCATCTGCGCGAAGAAGCGCCGATGGTACGGGGCACGCGGCCGATGCGTTCGATCTGCTGCGGAACAGCGCTTGCGTGCACTGTCACCAGGCGGTGATACAGTCGATTTCGCCATGATCCGCGTCCTCGGAACTCACGTAATCGCCATCAAATTAGTATACGCCGACTCGCCGTATGGGGAGAGCCAGGCGCTGGGGGTGGATGAAGGCAACCCGGTCAGGTTGGTCCTTCTCACTCATGCTTGGCGTGTTCGTTTCAGACGAACCTATTTTGGCGGAGGCCGTGCGCTCGATGGAGAAGCTCGGGATCCGGATTGACTGACGCGGATTGTCACGCCACGGGCACCACTCGCCGGAAGAAGAGTACGTCGATCTCGTCCACGAGATTGTGCTCAAGCAATTCACCGGCGCCTCGACGGACACGGCACGCACCCTGAGAGACGCAATCGACAAGGCCTGCGGGCTGAAGCATCCCGACATGGTGGTCCTCGACCTGGGCCTTCCGGATTCGCGGGGACCGGACACCGCGGTCAAGTTTCGCGCCGCCCACCCCCGGCTGCGAATCATCGTGCTGTCGGCCGATGACGATTGCACGACCATCGCCGCCTGCCGCAAGGCCGGCGTGGCGGGCTACCTTCCCAAGACGGTCGACCCGGAAACCATCGCCGCGGCGCTGCGGACGGTGGCCAACGGCGGAACCTGCCTGCCGCCGCGCGCCGCGCCGATCCGGTTCCCGAACGTCGACCTGACGCAACGCCAGCTCGAAGTGCTGCGGCTCATCGCCAAGGGGACTGGGCAACAAGGACATCGCGCGTTCGCTCAGCATCGCGGAGAACACGGTCAAGGGCCACGCGCGCGACGCCTACTCGGTGCTCGGCGTGTCCTCGCGGGTGCAGGCCGTGCGCGCGATGGAGAAGCTCGGAATCCAGGTCGACTGAGCGCGCGCCGGAGGCGCGAGGAAAGCCAGGGCGATGGCAGCATTTCGGCTGGAGAGCCGCTCTGGTGCTGGCTACAATGAAAAAAATGGCAGTATTTAACTGACCTTGCCTGGACGTGCTTCGGATGACGGCATGCGCCCACCAGCGGGAGGCGGGTTTCGATCCGGACAGGCGCTGAAGGGAGGCTGGCGCGGCGGTATAATCTGCGGCCCGTTTTTTCCTCATTCCCAATCGGCTTATAAAACATGAAAGTCCTCGTCAGCGTAAAGCGCGTGGTGGACTACAACGTAAAGGTGCGCGTCAAGTCAGACGGCACGTGCGTGGAGACCGCGCACGTGAAGATGTCCATGAATCCTTTCGACGAAATCGCCGTCGAGGAGGCCATGCGCCTCAAGGAGGCAGGGGTTGCAACGGAAGTCATCGCCGTGTCCTGCGGTCCGCTCGCCTGCCAGGAGACGCTGCGCACCGCGCTGGCCATCGGCGCCGACCGGGCGATCCTGGTCGAGACCGACGTGGACCTGCAGCCGCTCGCGGTGGCCAAGCTCCTCAAGGCCGTGTGCACCAAGGAATCGCCGCAGATCGTGATCCTCGGCAAGCAGGCCATCGACGACGACTCGAACCAGACGGGGCAGATGCTCGCCGCGCTGCTGGGCTGGCCGC
>CAZZDV010000245.1:0-5903 GCA_964652785.1 uncultured Bordetella sp. | reverse complement strand
GTGGACTCGTTCCATCCCTCGCCGCCCGGCGCGAATGCCGGCGGCTCCGGGCGCTGGTAGCTGAACACGTCCTTCTTCGCGAACCAGCCGGTATCGAGTGTGCGCAGCGTGTCGAGATGATCGGGGCGCACGTAAAGCCAGCAGGCGCCCGGACCCCCGCGCAGGTATTTGTACGATCCGCCCACCGCGAAGTCCGCATCCAGCGCGGACACGTCGGTCGGGATCACGCCCGCACCGTGGTAAACGTCGACGAGCACCTTCGCGCCGGCCGCATGCGCCTTTCGAACCAGTTCGGGCAGCCCGCCGAGCACCTGCCCGGTGCGGAACATGACGCTCGAGACCACGAGCAGGTCGCACCCCGCGTTCACTGCCTTGGAAATGTCCTCGGGGTGGAACTCGCCATCGGCGCGCGCAGGCACAAGCGCGAGGTCGATGCGTCCCTTGTCCCGATACACGCGAAGGATGAAGTCGAGCGAATCGAACTCGCCCGTCGTCGCAACGATGCGAGGCTTTCCCGGAAGCGCGTTCAGCACCGCGCGCAGCCCTTGTCCCGCCGCGGTCTTGGTCACGATGCAATCCGCGCCTGGCGCGTTGATCAGCGTGGCGGTCAGCTCGCGAAAGCGCTTGTGCGCCTCCATCCACGGGTCCCAGGCGTCGTTCATCGCCGAATACCACGCGTCCACGCCCTGCGCGATGTCCTCGGCGGTGCGATCGGGCGGGCGGCCCAGCGAATGGTTGGCGAGGTAGATGCTCCTGGCCGAGCGCTTGAGGATGCGCGAGAAAAGCGGCCAGGCCTGCGCGCGCAGGTTCTCTTCGGAAAGCGCGCCGTCGATTTTCACCTCGGTCCTCATCACCGGATCTCGGTCCGTACGTCGATCAGCTCAGGGAACAACGAGGTCTCGAGCGTCCTGCGCAGGAACGAAACGCCCGCGGTGCCGCCCGTGCCGCGCTTGAAGCCGATCACTCGCTCCACCGTCTTCACATGGCGGAAGCGCCAGAGCTGGAAATTCTCCTCCACGTCGACGAGCTTCTCGCACATCTCGTAGGCGTCCCAGTACTGCTCGCGGTTCTCGTAGATGGTCTTGAATACCGCGGTCACGCCGTCGTTCTTGACGTAAGGCTGCGTCCAGTCGCGCTCCATCGACGCCTTCGGGATCGGCAAGCCGCGCCGCGCGAGATGGCGGAGGAACTCGTCATAGAGGCTCGGCGACTCGAACAATTCGGTCAGGCGCGCATGGCCTGCGGCGTCGTGGCGATGCAGCGTCATCATTTGCGGGCTCTTGTTGCCGAACAGGAACTCGATCGCGCGGAACTGGAACGACTGCAGCCCCGACGCGGGGCCGAGCGCATCGCGGAACTCGACGTACTCCGAAGGCGTCAGCGTCTCGAGCACCGACCACTGCTCGAACAACTGCCGCTGCACCTGCTTCACGCGCGCGAGGATCTTGAAGGAAGGCTCGAGCCTGTCCGCCTGCACATGCGCGATCGCGGCGGACAGCTCGTGCAGGAGCAGCTTCATCCAGAGCTCGGAGGTCTGGTGCTGGATGATGAACATCATCTCGTCGTGATGCGGCGGGACCGAGCGCGGCTGCTGCGCCGCAAGGACGAGGTCGAGGCGCAGGTAGCCGCCATAGGAAGTCTCGGCCGCGAGATCGGTGATCATGCCTGCGTCTTCGTTGGCCATTCGCACCTCCGGTTGTGTTCGATGCCAGTGACTATAATGCTACGACAACAGGAGGACTCATCATGCTCAGACTGTGCGGCTTTCACCTCAGCAACTATCACAACAAGGTGCGCCTCGCGCTGCTCGAAAAGGGCGTGGCGTTCGAGGAGGACGCGAACTGCAAGCCCTCCCAGAAGGACGAGTGGCTCGCGCGCTCGGTCATGGGCAAGGTGCCCATTGTGGAAACCGATGGCGGGTCGCTGGCCGAATCGCAGGTGATCTGCGAATACCTCGAGGACGCCTATCCGCAGGTCCCGCTCTACCCGAAGGACCCGATGGCCAAGGCCAGGGTCCGCGAGCTCATCACGGTGATCGAGCTTCACCTGGAGCTGATGGCGCGACGCCTCTATGGCGGAGCCTTTTTCGGCGGCGGCACGTCCGAGGACACCAAGCAAGAGGTCGAGCGCGACCTCGCGAAAGGCGTGCGAGCCTTCTCGAAGCTCGTGAGGTTCGATCCGTACATTGCGGGCAAGGAACTCACGCTTGCCGATTGCGCGGCCTTCGTGAGCCTGCCGCTGGTGACAATGGCGACCAAGGTCACCTACGGCAAGGACGCGCTGGAAGGCATCGCAGCGCTGCGGCCTTACCTGAAAATGCTGGGCGAGCGGCCGCACTTCGCCAAGGTGAATGCCGACCGCAAGGTTGCCTCCGAGGCCGCCGCGGCTGCGGCCGCCGCGGCCAAGAAAGCAGGTTGAAGCTCCACACGCTGGGCACGGGCGGGCCGCGGCCCGACCCGCTGCGCAATTGCGCCTGTCATGTGCTCGAGGTCGGCGCGCAGAAGCTCATGTTCGATGTCGGCCGGGGCGCGATCCAGTCCTTCGCGAAGAAGCAACTGCCGTTCGCGGAGGTCGGCCCGCTGTTCATCACGCATCATCATGTCGACCACATTGGCGAGTTCTCCAATTACCTGATCACGAGCTGGCTGGCGGGGCGCAGGAAGCCATTGCGCGTCTACGGGCCGCCGGGCACCGCCGGCATCGTGGACGTGCTGATGAAGTCGGTCTACGACCGCGACATTGCCTTTCGCACCGAGGGCGAGACCGCGTTCGGCCCCTTCATCGGCGCGGAAGTGACCGAAGTGCTCTCCGGACCGGTGGCCGAAGGCCCCGGATGGAAAGTGAGCTGCGAAGAGATGGAGCACGGCCACGGGCTGCCTTTCGGCAAGGCCTTCCTCGCGCGCTGGAAGTGCCTTGCCTACCGGGTCGAGGCCGAGGGCAAGGTGTTCAGCTTCAGCGGGGACGCTGTGATGTGCGATCCGCTGGTGCGCATCGCCTCAGGGTCCGACCTCCACCTGCAGTGCTGCTACATGGCCACCTCCGAACTGACCAGCGGGCATTTCAAGGGCGTCGGCAAGTACACGCTTGCCTGCTCGGACACCGCGGGAAAGATCGCCGCCCGAGCTGGGGCGAAGAAGCTGGTGCTGACGCATTTCCGCGAGACCACGCCCGCGCTCATCGAGGAAATGCGCGTCGACATCGCGCGCGACTACCCTGGTCCGGCGGAATTCGCCAACGACCTGGATGAATTTCTAGTCTAGGGGGGTACGGGGGGGACGGGGTGTTCCCCCTGTTTCTAATCCAGCTTCGCACCGGTCGAGACGACAAGCTTCTTCCACTTTGCGGCTTCGTCCTGGATGAAGCGGCCGAACTCCTGGGGCGTCATGCCGCCGGGCTCGGAGCCCAGGGTCGCGAGCTTTTCGGCCACGTCGGGCTGCCGCAGCGCCTTGATGATCTCCGCATTGAGCTTTGCCGTGATCTCCGCAGGCATGCCCGCCGGCCCGACGATGCCGCCCCAGCCGTACAGGTCGTAGCCCTTGAGTCCCGCCTCGTCCAGCGAGGGCAGGTCGGGCAGCAGGCGCGAGCGGTTCTTCGTGGTCACTGCAAGCGCGCGCGTGCGCCCCGCTTTCACATGCGGGATCGCCGAAACGGCCGTGTCGAACATCACCTGCACCTGTCCGCCGATGAGGTCGGTCTGCGCGGGCGCGGAGCCTTTGTAGGGCACGTGCACCATCTGCACGCCGGCGAGCTGGTTGAAAAGCTCCCCGGCCAGGTGCGGCGGGCTCGCGTTGCCGATCGAGGCGAAATTGATCGAACCCGGTTTCGCCTTGGCCAGCGCAATGAGTTCCGCGACGTTCCTTGCCGGCACTCCCGGGTTTTCCACCAGCACCAGCGGGAAAGTGCCGAGCAGCGCGACCGGCGTGAAATCCTTCGTGAGGTCGTAGGGCACCTTGGGAAACAGGCTCGGGTTGATTGCCAGCGCCGCCGGGAAGTACTGCAGCGTGTAGCCGTCGGGCGGCGACTTCACGAGCATTTCGGTGGCGATGTTGCCGCTCGCGCCCGGGCGCGCGTCGACGATGATCGGCTGGCCCCAGGCCTCGGTGAGCTTCTGGCCGACGAGGCGCACTTGCGTCTCGCCGCCCGAACCGGGCGGGAAGCCGATGATGATCCGGATCGGTTTCGACGGATACGGCTGCGCGGTCGCGATGCACGCGCAGACCAACAGCATGAAACCTGCAAGCCACTTGATGAATTCCATCGAATCCTCCCCCGTATTTCGTCCTAGTGTAGATCGGCCATGCTACCCCTGTGCCAGGATGCGTGAATTGCATGAACTTGCTGAACAGCGGGCGCAGGCGATCGCGCGGCGCATCGGCCAGACCGGACCCAACACCGTCACGCCAATGTTGTGTAATTGGACAACAAAATAACCTGTGAAGGCGCTACAGATGGTGACTTTAGTAAAAATTAGTTAAACATTATGGCGTAACCTCTTCACCAGTCCATTTTTAGCACGCGTGCCTCCCGGACGGAGATGCTTTTCGCTAGTTCGCGAAGTGCAGGCCGAGATGGATAGCAATCTCAAACGCGCCTTGGCGCTACGTCAAAGCATTCTTCGGACAGCTTTCTCTGAGGCGAGGATGGGAGGACAATTGCAGATTCGGAGGGCGATGCTATGAGTACCGATACTACATTCGAAGTGGCTACGCTGCGTTTCGAGGGCGAGCGCTTCAAGGGGCATGCGCTCGACGTCGAGTGCACCCAGGAATTGATCGCTTACCGCAATCTAGTCCTGGAGTGTGCCAAATCGCTGTGGCGAAGGAAATTTCCAGACCGCACGCGATTGCCGAAGGGTTTTGAAGAAGGATTTCGCCTCCAGTTCGATCGACTTGAAGAAGGCTCGGCGGTCGTGCCTCTGCAACGGGTTCGAGTCACAACCGAACAGGCCGAACTCGAACTTGAAGACGAATTCGACGAGGCCGTTTCCTTGATCGACCAATCGATCGCGGCAGCCAATGTCGATGACTTGCTGCCGGCTGCGTTCCCCGCCAACGTGATCCCGTTGTTCCGTGAATTTGGAAAGACGCTACGAGACGATGAAGTGTTGTTCACGCGCGCCCGGGGGGCTAGCTCCGAGGCCCCTTATACAACGAAGGCGCGGAGGCGACTCGCGGAATGGGTGGAGGCGAGGTACGAAGATCTTATTGACGTAATCGGCGAGGTTCGGATGGCTAACGTGGGACCTGGCCGCTTCGCCCTTCAACTTGAGGTGGGCGGATTGCTGACCTTGATCGAAGGAAAGTACTCGCCGGTCGATGAAGCTAAGGTTTTGGATGCATTGCATGAGCATCGGACCGCGCGCTTGCGTGTTCGTGGTGTCGGTGATTTCGGTACATCGGATCGGATGCTCAAGCGCTTTTCGAGGGTGGACTCCGTCGAGCTCGCAGCCAATGAAGCACCGAGCTTCGATGATGCGGCGGTTCCCATCTGGGAGCAACTGAGCGCGATCGGCCGTTCTGCGCCGGCGGGCGCCTGGGATGCCGTCCCGACCGATCTATCGGTACGAATCGATGAGGTGGTTTACGGGAGCGGCGAGGAGCGCGCTTGAAGGCAGTCTTTGCCGATACCGGCTACTGGGTGGCCGTGCTCAATCCGAAAGACGACTGGAATGCAAGAGCAATCCGAGCTTCGACCGCACTCGGCAAAGTCCGGCTCATTACGAGCGAAATGGTGTTGGATGAGTTGCTGGCCGCATTCTCAAAGCTAACGATACGGCCGATGGTGATTCGTGGTGTTGAGGCAATCCGAAGTAATCCGAACATCGAGGTCGTTCCGCAGACTTCGCTACAGTTCAGCGAAGCCTTCGCGATGTATCGCCGCGTGCCCGACAAAGAGTGGAGCCT
>CAZZDV010000244.1:3434-5930 GCA_964652785.1 uncultured Bordetella sp. | reverse complement strand
CCGGTGTGCGAGGACGCATTCTATCCCACCGTAACGCCAACGTCATTACGGCTCCAGGGGCAACGTTTGAACCGGCGTAAGAGGCCATTGACCGGGTAAGTATCGCCAAGGGCGATAATTTACATCTATCGCTAAAGACGATATATTAAGTATATCGATAATACCGATAAGTCTTCACATGAAACAGATCCTCACCCACAGCGCACAACTCGGACAGATCCTTGCGACCCGAAGGCGCGCTTCCAAACTCTCTCAACGCACACTGGCAGCCAAACTGGCAATCAGCCAGAACCGTCTGTCCGAGATTGAAACGAGCCCCGGCACTCTCACAGTTGAGCGGCTACTGGAGCTCACGAACCTGCTCGGCCTGGAACTGGTGATCCAGGACAGGTCGTCCGCACAACGCCCATCCAAAACCGAGTGGTAGCCATTGGGCCGTAAATCCCGCGCCCGCGCGCTTTCGGTATGGGTCAACGGCACACGCGCAGGTGAGTGGCGTATTCCGTCCCGTCGTGAGACTGAATTCCAGTACGACTCCGATTGGGTCGAATCCGAGGAAGGGCGCGCGCTCTCGCTCTCGCTGCCCCTGAGCCTGGATGAGGGCTCGATCAAGGGCAGGCCCGTCGAGGCGTACTTCGACAATCTGCTGCCAGATGCCGATCCGATTCGAAAGCGGATCCAGGATCGCTTTCACTCTCCTTCGCGCAACCCCTTCGATCTCCTCGCGGCAATCGGGCGCGATTGCGTAGGCGCGGTTCAGTTGCTCCCGCCCGAAGAAGAACCCAAGGACGTGAACACGATCGATGCGCTGCCGCTTTCCGAAGCAGAAGTCGAGCGGGCCTTAGTCGAAACCGTATCGCCTTCGTCTCTCGCGGCACATCCCGGGGACGGCGATTTGCGCATTTCGATTGCGGGCGCCCAGGAAAAAACCGCCTTCCTGCGCCACGACGGCCAATGGTGCCGGCCGCTGGGCGCCACACCCACCACCCACATCTTCAAGCTGCCGCTCGGCCTGGTGGGGGGAATGCAGGCCGACATGAGCACGTCGATCGAAAATGAATGGCTCTGTGCAAGGATACTGCGCGCCTACGGATTGCCCGGCGCACATTGCGATATCGGCCGATTCGGCGCGCAGAAGGTGCTCGTGGTGGAAAGATTCGATCGGCAACTCCATTCGAGCGGGAAATACTGGCTGCGTCTCGTGCAGGAAGACTTCTGCCAAGCCACCGCCACGCCGTCCTCCATGAAATATGAACGCGATGGCGGGCCGGGCATTGTCGATATCGCGCGAATACTGCGAGGTTCGATCAATCGCGACGCCGATCTGGCGTGCCTCATCAAGGCCCAGCTTCTGTTCTGGATGCTCGCCGCCACCGACGGTCACGCAAAGAACTTCAGTATCCGCATCCTCAGGCAAGGCCGCTTTCAACTGACACCGCTCTACGATGTGCTGTCAATATGGCCCATCATTGGCGAAGGCCCCAGCAAAATTTCATGGCACAACGCCAGACTTGCGATGTCGGTGCGGGGCAAGAACAAACACTACCTGTTGAAGGACATCCAGCGCAGGCACTTCAATGACCTGGCCACCCAGTGCGGCCTGGGAGAAACGGCGGAGCCGCTGATCAAGGAAATTCTCGCAGCAACGCCTGTGGTAATCGCATCGGTCCAACAGGCTGTGCCGAAGGATTTTCCGCATCACGTGCTCGATGCGATCTTGAAAGGCCTATCCCAATCCGCTAAGCAGCTCGAGGCGATGCCTGCTGCGTAGGCGGTTTGCAGCGGCTTGCGCGCACCTGACAGCGATCGATTCTGCAAAAGTTCGAGTTGGTGAAGGGCTGGAGCCGCGTTTCCCGTATCATCCGCCCGCGCGACGAACGTCGCGATCCGGTCCACCAAATATTTCCCCATATAGGAACTGAACATGCGCCATCTTTGGTCATCGCTTATCGCAGCCACCCTCGCGCTGTCCTCCGTCGCGGCTCTTGCAGGTGACGCCGATTTCACCCTGGTCAACGGGACGGGCTACACGATCCGCGAGGTCTATATCTCGGCGGCCAACAAGAACGCGTGGGGCAGGGATCGCCTGGGCGACGGGGAATTGGCAAACAGCAAGTCCAAGCTGTTCAAGTTCAGCGACTCGGCCAACTGCGTGCAGGACATCAAGGTGGTGTTCGACGACAACAACGCCGAAGTCACGTGGGAAGACCTCGACCTGTGCGAGATCAACAAGCTCACGCTGAAGTACAACCGCTCCGCCAAGACCGTTTCCGCGATCAAGGAGTAGGTCCCTGACGGACGCCCTGCGCGCCTGACTCGTCGAGGCGGGCGCGTCAGGGCATAAGCGCGTGGCGCTCGATTCGCCTGGGTTTTCCAGCTTGTTCCGCGGCGATCAAGGACTCAACCACGCGCCGCGCCTGCACCCCGCCCGTATCCGTCGAGATATTCACGCGCGGCACCGCCGGGTCGAGGTCGATATTCGCCTGCTGGCCGGCG
>CAZZDV010000244.1:0-3334 GCA_964652785.1 uncultured Bordetella sp. | reverse complement strand
GATATTCACGCGCGGCACCGCCGGGTCGAGGTCGATATTCGCCTGCTGGCCGGCGATCATCTTCAGGTCCTCGAGGAATGCGCCGTGCGTGAGTCGGAAATCGAGGTCCGAGATGCTCGGATCCCCGGTGCCGAAGTCCTGCGCCTGCGCCCAGAAGTAATGGCTGGACTTTTCAGTTTCGGGGGTGATCGCGTTGAGGTTGCGCGTCGTCACGCCTTTTGAGCGGTCGCCGGCTCGCGCGCCGCTTCCCGCAAGCGCGGCGCCGATATCAAGGCGCACATACGCCGGCGGCGTGAAGACCAGGTGCATCCAGCGGTCGACGATCGCTTCGCGCGGAAATCCCGCGATGGCGCGGAAGTACGACGTGACCGGCACGTTCTCGGTCCAGCGCTCGACGATGACCGCATTGCCCTCCTTGCGCGTCTCGAGCGCGCCTTCCTTCGGCGGGATCGCGGTCGTGCCCAGCGATGAAGAATGTACGAAGGGCAGGTGCGTCAGGTCGCAGAGGTTCTCCACCAGCAGCAGGTAGTTGCCCGGGAGCTCCAGCCTTTCGCCCTTGAAGCGCCACGCCGGGTCGTCCAGCCAGTGGAAATCCTCGATGGCCGATTCGTCCGCCCGTCCGGGGTCGCCCATCCAGATCCACACCAGCTTGTGGCGCTCGACCACTGGATAGCTCCTGACGCGGGCGTTCGGCGGGATCGTGTCTTGCGCCGGGATCTTCACGCACTTGCCGGACGGGTCGTAGGTAAACCCGTGATAGCCGCACTCGAGGTTGTCGCCGCGCACGCGCCCGGAAGAGAGCGGGGCGTGCCGATGGCAGCAACGGTCTTCCAGTGCCACGGGCTTGCCGTCCGTGCGGCGATAGAGCACCACGGGCTCGCCCAGCAGGATGCGCCTGAGCATCGCGAGACGGCCGATCTCCTCGGCCCACGCGGCGACATACCAGCTGTTTCGGAGGAACATTGCTCAGGCCTTCTTGCGGGCCAGGGCCGTATGCGCGTTCTCGCGCAGCACGCGGCGCAGGACCTTGTTGGCCGCGTTGCGCGGGATCTCGTCGAAGAAGACATAGGCGCGAGGGCGCTTGTAGTTGGCGAGCGTGGAATCGCGGCAGAAGCGATCCAGGTCATCCTCGCTCGGGCGTGCGGCGCCGGGCTTTACGCAGGCGACCACGATCTCGCCCCAGCGCTCGTCGGGGACGCCGAGCACCACGACCTCCGCAATCCCCGCATGGCGGGCCAGGGTGGCCTCGACTTCGTAAGGGTGCACGTTCTCGGCGCCGGTGATGATCATGTCGTCCACGCGACCGCGCACTTCGAGGTCGCCGTCCTCGCGGCGCATCGCGATGTCGCCGGTGCGGTACCAGCCGCCCTGCATTTTCTCCGCGGTCGCCTCGGGCCGGTTGAGGTAGCCGAGGAAAGTCGCATCGGCGGTCGCATCGATCAGCAGCTCGCCTTCCTCGCCGATGTCGGCCACATCCTCGACCGTGCCGCCGATGCGCCCGACGCGCACGCTGGAGTAGTAGCCGGGCCGGTAAAGGTGCGGCCGTCCCGCGGGCTCGGGGAAGTAGAGCCCGTTCATGATCTCGGTGGTGCCGTAGATGTTGGTCATCTTGCGCCCCGGGAACGCCGCAGCGACGCGCTCGAGCAACGGACCCGGCATTGCCGCGCCGGCATAGATCACGGTCTGGACGCTCTTGACGCGCTCGGCTGAAAAGTTGGGCGCGCAGAGCAATCCGTGGAAATGCGTTGGCGAGCCGTACAGGAGGGTGATGCCCTCGCGCTCGATCGTCTCCATGGCGCGCGCTGGATCGAAGACCGAGCACAAGTAGTAAGTGCCGTCGAAAGCGAGCGCGCCCAGGAGACCCGAAAAAAAGCCGACCGCATGGAACAGCGGCATCAGTCCAAGCACCTTGTTGTGCGTGCCGTGCATCACGCCGCACTGCATCGCCATGTAGAGCACCCGCGCGTCCGTCGCGCGATGCGGGACCATCACCCCTTTGGGCAGGCCGGTCGTTCCGGAGGTGTAGAGCACGAACGCGAGCGCCTCGGGATCCGGCGACTTCCAGGGCGCGAGCGATCCGGCGTCGCCGCGGCAGGCGTCCAGTGCGCGTGTCCCGGCCGGGCCCGTCCCCACGGTGATCAGCGGGGCGCCCGAAGGCAGGACTTCCTTCAGGGCGCGAGCCATCGCTTCGTCCGGCAGCAGGATCGCGCCGGCCATCCCGCCTTGCTTGGCGAGGCCGGCGGCTTCGTCCGGCTTCAAACGCGCGTTGATCATCGCCGGCACCGCGCCCAGCCGATGCAGCGCAAGCAACGCGATCGCATGCTCGAACAGGTTGGGCAGCACCGTCGCGACGATCTTGCCCGGCCCGAGCCCCTGCGCCGCGAATCCCGCCGCGCAGGCGTCGATCTCGGCGAGCAGGTCGCGGTAGGTCAGGCGGCGATCGGTGCGGTCGTCCGCAATCGCCAGGTGATCGGGGCGGCGCGCGGCGGCCAGGCGCACGAGGTCGTGAACGGTCTGCATGCGGTGTTTCTCCTTGGGGTCGCTGCGTGCCTATCTTAATCGACCCGCCCGCCGCCGGCGCCGCGGGACTTTCGCGTTTCGCCATGCGCGCGACGGCGGAAACCGGGCAAGATGCCGGCCATGAAACTCAAAATGCACCAGAACTCCATTTTCGCGATCCTGCTGCGCTCCCCGTGGTGGGTCAGCGGCGCCATCGCCGCCGCGCTGTTTGCGCTGGGCCGCCTCGTCATCCCGGCCGAGTATTCGATCTACGCGATCTTCCTTGCGCTGCCGTTCATCGTCATCTCGGCTAACACGCTCTGGAAGCAGCTGCGCGCACCCAGTGCCGACGCCGTTGCGGGCAACCTCGGGGCCCTGCGGGCGTTGTCCTGGCAGGAGTTCTCCACCGCGCTCGAAGAAGGGTTTCGCCGCGACGGGTACGGGGTCAAGCGAATCGGCCGGGCGGGCGCGGACCTCGAGCTGGTCAAGGCCGGCCGCGTCACGCTGGTGGCCGGCAAGCGCTGGAAAGTCGCGCGCGCTGGAGTGGAGATGCTGCGCGAGCTGGATGCGGCGCGCGAGGCGCACGACGCCCATGACTCGATCTACATCGCAAGCGCGGAGGTGACCGATACCGCGCGGGCCTTTGCCGCCAAGGCCGGGATCCGGCTGGTCGAAGGCGCGGACCTCGCCCGGCTGGTGCCTGCCAAGGCGATCCGGTCGGGCGATGCGGGCAAATCGGCGGCGCCGCGATGATCCCGCAATTTCAGGACATTTTTTACCAAAGTCCCCTCTGGTAGCGGGTAAGGCGGCAGTTTTGTACTGGTACCAGTACATT
>CAZZDV010000243.1:2482-5931 GCA_964652785.1 uncultured Bordetella sp. | reverse complement strand
TCGGCGAACAAGTCGGGCTGGGCAGCCATGCTGGAGGGGGCGGCAGGAAAAATTCCGGTGGCTGTTATTGTCACATGTCGCCGCCGCCTGCAACAACAGACCCGCACTTGGTTCTTCGTGGTTCCTGTTCTTGGAGATGTCGCAACAGCAGGTTGACAGGGAGCGGGGGGCCGGGTAACTTTGCCCCCTGCCAGACGCGCCGATTTGAAGTTCAGCTTGCGGGCGCGCAACAAATACCGCTAAAGAGACAGGTCCGCAAAACCCGTTTCCGCGCAAGGCTGAACGGGTTTTTTGTTTTCCGGGCCATTGAATCCCTGATCCTCAAATGAACGCACCGCAGTTCGCCCCCGCCTCCGTCGGCGTCGTCGTGCCGCAGAAGGCGCGCTTCACCGAACCGCTCCTCCTCAAGGGAGGCGCGACGCTGCCCGCGTTCGAGCTGACCTACGAAACCTACGGGACGCTGAACGCGGCGCGCACGAACGCCGTGCTCGTCTGCCATGCGCTGAATGCCGCGCATCACGTGGCCGGCGTGTATTCGGACGATCCCGAGAACCTCGGCTGGTGGGACAACATGATCGGGCCGGGCAAGCCGCTCGACACCAACCGCTTCTTCGTGGTCGGCGTGAACAACCTCGGCGGCTGCCATGGCTCGACCGGCCCGATGAGCCTCAACCCGGCGACCGGCAAGCAATGGGGCGGCGATTTTCCTGTAGTGACGGTGGAGGACTGGGTCGAGGCGCAGGCCCGCCTCGCCGATCACCTCGGCATCGAGACGTTCGCCGCGGTCATGGGCGGCAGCCTCGGCGCGATGCAGGCGCTGCAGTGGACGCTGTCTTTCCCCGGGCGCATCCGGCATTCGATCGTGATCGCGGCGGCGCCGAAGCTTTCGGCGCAGAACATCGCCTTCAACGAAGTGGCGCGCCAGGCGATCACCACCGACCCGGATTTCCACGGCGGGCATTTCTACGAGCACGGTGTGGTGCCGCGCACGGGGCTGCGCCTCGCGCGCATGCTCGGCCACATCACGTACCTGTCGGATGACGCGATGATGGAGAAGTTCGGCCGCACGTTGCGAAGCGGCGTGCTCGGCTTCAACTTCGACATCGATTTCGAGATCGAGTCCTACCTGCGCTACCAGGGCGACAAGTTCTCGACCTACTTCGACGCGAACACGTACCTGCGGATCACCAAGGCGCTCGATTACTTCGACCCGGCGGCGGAGTTCAACGGCGACCTGTCGGCGGCCATGGCGCGCGCCAAGGCGGCTTTCCTCGTCGTCTCATTCACCTCCGACTGGCGATTCGCGCCTGCGCGCTCGCGCGAGATCGTGCGCGCGCTGCTCGACAACCGGCGCGTGGTGTCCTACCTCGAGATCGACGCGCCGCACGGCCACGACGCCTTTCTCATGGACGACGAGCGCTACATGAACGCGGTGCGCGCTTACTACGGGAACATCGAGCTGTGAGCGCCGCGCGCGAACTATCGACCAGGCGCATTCATGACTGACGCAGACCGCGCTCTGCTCGCCCGCCGCCCCGACCTCGCCGCCATCGCCGGCTGGGTCGCGCCGGACTCGCGCGTCCTCGACCTGGGCTGCGGCGACGGCATGCTGCTGCGCTACCTGTGGGAGCAGCGGCGCGCCTACGGCTACGGCATCGAGATCGACGACACCAAAGTCGGCGCCTGCGTGAGGAACGACGTCAACGTGCTGCAGATGAACCTCGAGAGCGGGCTGGAAAGCTTCCAGGACGGCTCGTTCGACTGCGTGATCCTGTCGCAGACGCTGCAGGCCGTGCGGCATACCGAGGACATCATGCGCGAGATCCTGCGCGTGGGCCGCGAGGCGATCGTGAGCTTCCCGAATTTCGGCCACTGGATTGGGCGACTGCAGGTGCTCGCCGGGCGCATGCCCGTCTCGGACAACTTGCCCTACCAGTGGTACGACACGCCGAACGTGCACCTGTGCACGACCAAGGATTTCGAGGACCTCTGCGCCAAGCTCGGCGTGCGCATCCGCGAGCGCGTCGTACTGCACAAGGGGCGGCCGGTGAAAATGCTGCCCAATCTCCTCGGCAGCGTGGCGGTCTACCGCTGCACGGCCGATTGACCATCCCCTGAAAGGCGCCAACATGAACTACGTTTGCCGAATCCTGACCAGGGTGCTTTGCGGCTTGCTTGCCGGCGGTGCGTTATTGGTTGCCGCAACGGGCGCCTCGGCGCAGTACCCCACGAAGCCGGTTCGGATCGTGGTGCCTTTTCCACCCGGGGGCGGCGTCGATATCGTTGCGCGCGCGGTCGGCGAGAAACTCGCACCGCGCCTCGGGCAAGCCGTGGTCATCGAAAACAAGCCCGGCGCCGGCACCACGATCGGCGGGGAGGCGGTCGCGAAAAGCGCGCCCGACGGCCACACCCTCCTGCTCGGACCGATCGGCAGCCAGGCGATCGCTTTGCTGACCTACAAGAATATTACGTACGACATCCGCCGCGATTTTGCGCCGGTGACGCGGATCGGCGACGGCATCATCGCCCTCGTCGTCCCGGTCAGCTCGCGCGCCAGCTCGGTGAAGGAACTGGTCGCGCTGGCGAAGGCGAAGCCCGGCCATCTCACTTTCGCCTCATCGGGCACCGGGGCGCTGATCCACCTGACCGGGGAGATGTTCAAGCAGGCGGCGGGCATCGACATGACCCACATCCCGTACAAGGGCACGACGCAGATCATCCCCGACCTGCTGGACGGCAGGATCGACATGGCGCTCGACAGCCTGCCCGCTTACCTCCCGCACCTCAAATCGGGCAAGGTGCGCGCGCTCGCAATTGCGTCCACGAAGCGCTCGCCGATGATGCCGGACCTGCCCACCATGGCCGAAGCAGGCGTCCCGGGTGTCGTGGCCATGACCGACTACGCGCTGTATGCGCCGACCGGCACCCCGAAAGAGGTGATTGCACTGCTGCACCGCGAGATGCAGGCTGTGCTGCAGATGGCCGACTTGCAGGCCAAACTGGCCACACAGGGAATCGAAACCGGCGGCAGCACGCCCGAGGCGCTGCGGGCCGAAGTCGCCGCCGAAGTCGTGAAATGGGACAAGGTGATCCGGGCGGCGAACCTCAAACTCGATTCGAACTAATGGCGGGCCGGGAGTAGTAATCCGCAGTGCAGTTGCGACCAACCCTGAGGAGGAGAGGGCCGTGACGAAATCCATGCAGTTCCTGACAGCAACCGGGGCCGTGGCCTTTGCCGCATTTGTCATGGCCTCCGGCGCTTCGGCCCAGGGCCAGTTCCCGAACAAGCCCGTTCGCATCGTCCTGCAATTTCCCGCAGGCGGGCTTGCAGACGCGGTATGCCGGGTCATCGCACTCCCTCTGTCCCAGCAGCTCGGCCAACCGGTCCTCGTCGACAACCGGCCGGGCGCCGACGGCGCGATTGCGGGCGAGCATGTGGTCAAGTCCGC
>CAZZDV010000243.1:0-2382 GCA_964652785.1 uncultured Bordetella sp. | reverse complement strand
GGCAAGGTCAATATGCAGCACATCCCTTACAAGGGCGACGCTCCGCTGATGGTCGATTTGGTCTCGGGACGCCTGCACTTGGCGATTGCGAGCACTTCGCCCGGCGCGCCGCTGGCCAAAGAGGGCAAGCTGCGCGTGCTCGGGACACTGGGAACACGGCGCAGCACCCTGTTTCCGGATGCGCCGACGATGGCGGAATCGGGATTTCCGCAATATGCGCTGATTTCGTGGGGTGCGATGTTCGGCCCGGCGAACATGCCGCGCGACATCGTCGAGCGGCTTGCGCGCGAGTTCAATCTGGCCATCTCGCGGGCCGAGGTCAAGGATGCCCTCGACAAGTACGGCTACGAGCTGCAGGGCTCCACGCCGCAGGAACTGACGGCCTTCGTGCGCGAACAGGTCGATTCGTGGAAGCGCGGCGTGCAGAACGCGGGCATCACGCCCGACTGAAACGTACTGGTACCGATAACGCAACTGCCCGGAGAGCCGCTCTGGGCGCGGGTCTGCGAAAACGAATGTTCAGGATTTTGGCGACGTGTCCAAGGCCTCGATGCGGGCCCGCTGCCACCAGAGCATCGCGATACCCGGCAGCGCGATCAGGAAAGTGACGAAGAAAAACGCCGGCCATCCCATGTCGGTGGCCATGTAGCCGGCCGCGGGTCCGACGTACACGCGACCCACCGCCGACAGCGCGGAGAGCAGCGCGTACTGCGTGGCGGAGAAGCGCCGGTCGCACATCGCCATGAGCAGCGCGACGAAGGCCGCAGTGCCCATGCCGCCGCAAAGGTTCTCGGCAGCGACTGCCGCAACCATGAGCGGGTAGCTTTTCCCGACAATGGCGATCGCCATGAACCCCAGGTTGGTGACCGCCTGAAGCACCCCGAAAAGCATCAGTGACTTGTAAAGCCGCAAATGGGCCATCAGCGCGCCGCCGGCCAAGGCGCCGATGATCGTTGCCACCAGCCCGAGGCTCTTGTTGATCAGGCCGACGTCGGTCGCCGTGAACCCGGCCCCGCGGATGAGGAACGCGGTCGACAGGCTGCCTGCGAACGCATCGCCGAGCTTGTAGAGGATCACCAGCACCAGCAGCAGCCATGCGGCCTCGCGCGAGAAGTACTCCGAGAGCGGTTCCTTGAAGGCCGCGCCGATCGACCGGGGCGGGGTGCCGGTCGAGGGCGGCTCCAGCGAGTTCCACGTGGCGACCACCCCCACCACCATGAGGGCGGCCATGAGCCAGTAGGTCGCCTGCCAGCCGATCACGCTGTCGGCCAGCACCATCGCGAGCCCGCCCGAAACCAGCATCGCGATGCGGTAGCCGAAAACCGAGACCGCAGCACCCGCGCCGCGCTCTTCGGCGGCGAGCGTGTCGGCGCGAAACGCGTCGAACACGACATCCTGCGAGGCCGAAAGGAAAGCCACAAGCAGCGCGAGCGCCGCCAGCAGCCACGGCGAATCCCTGGGCGAGAGCGTCCCCATGAACGCGATCGCCGCCGCAAGTGTGACTTGTGTCACAACCAGCCACCCGCGCCGCCGGCCGAGGAACGGCAGCGAATAACGGTCCATGAGCGGCGCCCAGAGGAACTTGTAGGTGTAGGGCTGGCCGACCAGCGCGAACCAGCCGATGGTCTTGAGGTCCACGCCCTCCACCGTGAGCCACGCCTGCAGGGTGCCGGCCGTCAGCGCCAGCGGCAGGCCCGAGGAAAACCCGAGGAGCAGGAGGAGGAGAATCTTCCGGCTGCGGAAGACGAGGAGGGTATCCGCAAGGGCCATGGAGTGCGGTGATTCTAACCGGCGCCCCCGCGCGGTACCGTGCGCGGACCCACGTTGGCGAGCCGTGTTTGGGCCATCGTGTCGCCTTGCCTACCGGGGCAAAACTCGGTAGCCTTGCAGTCATTGCGCGGCGCATCAAAGACGTTAATACAAGACGCAAAGTCCGTCCCTTTCCCCTGTCTCGAATCGAAGCCACGAAGGCACTCCAATGACTGCAGATAGCCAGACCTCCAAAGACAAACTCGTCGCCGACCTGAAGGTGCTGATCGGCGACACGGAAGAACTGCTCAGGGCCACCGCGGGCCAGGCCGGCGAAAAGATGGCCTCGGCGCGCGAGCGCATCCAGGCCTCGCTCGGCGTGTACAAGGAAAAGCTCATCGACGCCGAAGAGGCGATGATGGAGCGCACCAAGGAAGCCGCGCGCGCAACCGACGAATACGTGCACGACCATCCCTGGCAGGCAGTGAGCGTGGCAGCCGGCGTCGGCTTCCTGCTCGGCATGCTGATCGCGCGCCGCTGATCACCGGCTGGCGTGTCCGCAGCCATGGCATTGGGGGCGCCCGCCGAAGGGTCGTCCGAGCGCAGATCCGCGCCGGCGCCGCACTCGAGGTC
>CAZZDV010000242.1:0-5978 GCA_964652785.1 uncultured Bordetella sp. | reverse complement strand
CCGCCAATACTGCCATTTTCAGCCTAAACCCCAGTCTGGGCGTGACTCTCCTGGGAAAATGCTGCCAATGAGACCTCACGGCGATCGTCGAACATCGCCTCGAGCAGCTCAATCGCAATGCGCGCGGTGCGCGAATCGCGGTCCCTCGCCGGGTTGTATTCGGAGATCTCGATGCCGGCGAGATCCGGGTCATTGCCGATCCCGCTCAGCGCATGTGAAAGCTGTGCGGCGCCGATACCGCGCGCCGCGGGCGTGCCAACCCCGGGCGCCTCGCGCGGGTCGATCGCATCGAGGTCGATCGAAAGCCCGAAACCGGCCGTGCCGGTGCGGGCAAGCTCGAGCGCGTCGCGCATGACTGCATCGATGCCGCGGCGGACGATCTCCTCCATGAAGAAGATGCGCACGCCGATCTCGTTCAGGAACCGCAGCTCTTCGGACTCGTAGCTGCGCGCGCCGACGATGCACAGGCCGCTTGGCAGGATTTTCGCGCCGGGCCCGCCGCATTCGGTGAGCTTGCCCTCGCCGTAGCCGAGCAACGCCGCAAGCGGCATGCCGTGGATCGCGCCGGTGTGGCTCGTGTCCGGCGTATGGCTGTCGAGGTGCGCATCGATCCACACGAGGCCGAGGCGGCCCCTGGGTGAAAGCGACTTGCTCACGCCGGCCCATGTTCCGACGGCGCAGGAATGATCTCCGGTCAGCACGAGGGGCAGGGCGCCCGCATCCAGCGCATCCGAAGTCTTGCGGGCGAGGCGAGGGCACAGCTCGGCGACGGCTTCGAGCGGGCTGAGGTCGGCGGATTCGCAACGCAGCGTCTCGTCCCATGTGACCCCGGGGTGGATACGCGAGAGCTGTTCGAGCAGGCCGGCCTCGCGGAGCGCATCCGGGCCTTCGCCGCAGCGGATGTCAGGCGAGCCGCGCCCGCAGGCGGCGCCGATGATGCGGATTGGTCGTTGGCTTGGTTGCATCAGCGATTGGAGTCGCCAATGCGCCGAATGTTCAACCGGCGCAGAAACGCAGGCGGCACAGCACGTTAGCGGGAGAAGCCCTACTTCGCTCCGTCGCGAGGCGCGATCTTGCCGACATCGGTATCCATGCGCAGCCCGAGTGCGGGGCCTTCCGAGATCCCGGGCACCGGATTGGGCTCCACGGCGGGGGCGGGCGCGGCAGCGGGCACAGCGGCGCGAGGCAGTTGAGGCTCGGGCGGCGGCTCGATGTTCAGCAGGTAGAAGGCGGTCGCCACGGCCACCCCTACAACGGCCGTCGCGTACATGAGGGTGCGGCGCGCACGCGGCGGCATGACTTCCTGATCGGCCACCGCGGCCGTCTGTGCGGCCCGGGAACTGGACGCGGCAAGATCGGCATCCGCGGCGAGCCTTTGTTCCGTGGCCCCGGCCAACCGTTGTTCCGCAGCGGCGCGTGCGTCGGCGCTCGCGCGCAATGAGGCCGCGGCAGCGGCTGCTTCCCTGGCGGCGTGGGCAGACTGCTCCTCGGCCTGCGCACGCTCTTGGGCATGTCTCGCGGCTTCGCCTTCGGCTTTCGCCCGATCCTTGGCCAGCCGGGCTGCCTCGTCCTCGGCCTTGGCCCGCTCGGTCGCAAGGCGCGCGGCTTCGGACTCCGCGTTCGCACGCTCCGTGGCGACGCGGGCGGCTTCGGCTTCGGCACCAGAGCGCTCCTTGGCCAGGCGCGCGGCTTTCTCCTCGGCTTTCATGCGCGCCTGCGCTTGGCGCGCGACATCGCTCTCGGCGTTCGCGCGTTCCTTGGCGCCACGGGCCGCTTCCTCGTCGGCCTTGGCGCGTTCTGTGGCCAGCCGCGCGGCTTCCTCTTCGGCTTTCGCGCGATTCGCAGCCGCGAGGGCTGCATCCTTGTCTGCCTTGATGCGATCACGTGCGTGCTGCGCGGCGGATTCCTCGCTCTTTGCGAGCAATTGCGCGCGCTGCGTGGCCGCTTCCTCGGTTTTCACTCGATCACGCGCGGCGAGCGCGGCCTGCTCCTCGGCCCTTGCGCGGTCGCGGCCGGCTTCCTTCGCCTGTTCCTCGGCTCGGGAGCGTTCCTGCGCCAGCTGGACGGCCCGCTCGTCGGCCAGCACACGGGTTCGCGCGATCTCGCCTGCTTCCGCCTCGGCTTTTGCGCGTGCCTGGGCGAGCTGGGTGGCGTCCTGCTCGGCCTTGGCGCGCTCGCTCGCGGCGCGCGCAAGCGCTTCTTCGGTCCTGGTGCGCTCCTGAGCCGCGCGGGTGGCCTGCTCCTCGGTGGCTTTTCTCTCCTGCGCCGCGCGCACGGCCGCTTCTTCCGCGGCGAGGCGCTCGCCTGTCGCCTGAGCGGCTTCGGTTTCGCGGGTTGCACGAGACTGTTCAATCGCCGTCGCGACCTGGTCTTCCCGGGCCTGCCGCGCCGATGTGGCGGCCGCCCCTTGCTCCGCAGTGATCCGCGCCTGCAACGCCGCGATCTCCGCGGATGCCGCGCGGGTCCGCTCATGCGCATCGGCGCCTTCCTCCGCGGTGCGGGCCGCCTCGGATGCGAATGCAATGCGTTTTTCGAGCGCCGTCTTCGCTGCCGCCTCGTCGGCCGCGCGCTGCGTTGCGGCGGCCGTGCGGCCATGCTCTGCAGTGGCCAGCGCAGCAGCCGCAACGGCCGCGGCTTCCTCGGCCTCGCGTTTCTGCTTTGCTGCTTCACCGAGCGATTGCTCGGCCCGTGCGCTCGCTTCGGCGGTTTGCGCTGCCGCCTCGAGGGCCGCGAGTTTTTGTTTCGCGGCCTCGGCCAGCGCTTGTTCGGCTTCCACGCGAGCCTCGGTTTCGACGAGCAATTGCGCGTTGCCGTCAGCGACCTTGCGAGCCGTGTTTGCGGCTGCTTCCTCGGCCCTGGCCCGCTCCTTGGCAAGCCGGGTGGCCTCCCTTTCGTCCGCGAGCCGCCGGGCTGCGGTTTCCTGCGCCTCGATATCGCGCGCCATGAGGCTGTTGGTCGACGCTGCCAGCGCGGCTTCGGCTTTCCTGCGCTCGGCGGCTGCCGTTGCGAGTGCCTGTTCCGCGGCAAGGCGCGCCTCCGCGGCGGCAAGCGCCTTGGCTTTTTCCTGCGCGGCATGGGCGACGAGGCTGGCCGCGTCGGACTCGGCCTTGGCAGCTTGTTGCGCGGCCTGCGCCGCCGCGGTTTCCTCGGCAACGCGGCGCTTGCTCAGGCCGATCACCTCCGCTTCGCGCGCCGCGGCGGCCTCGGCGCGTTTGCGCGCCATCTGCTGGCTGGAGATGTCTTTGGTCGCGGCCGCAAGCAGGTCGCGCTCGACCTTGAAGCGCGCTTGCTCGGCGGCGAGCACACCGGCGCGGGCTTCATCGCCTTCGCGCATGCGCTGAATGGCGATTGCTTCCGCCGGATCGCGGCGTGGAGGCGGGGGGATCGTCGCTTCGGGCGGCGGCTTCGGCGGTGCGGGCGTCGCGGAGAAGTCGAGGTCGAGCATGTCGCCGAGCGAATCGGCGTAAGTGTCCTTCACCTTGCGGAAGGCCGGCAGGCTCTTGCGGAAAGCCTCGACCATGGCTGGGTCGAACTGCTTGCCGGATCCGCGGCCGATCTCGTCCGCGGCGAGATCGAACGGCATCGGCTCGCGGTGGAACTGCGTGGCCGTCATGCCCTCGAACGCGTCGACGACCGCCATGACGCGCCCGGGCCACGGAATTTCGTTGCCGTTGATGCCGAACGGGTAGCCGCCGCCGTCCCAGCGCTCGTGGTGCGTCAGCGCAAGCGTGCGGGCGAGCTTGAGCAGCGGATCGTCATGCTCGCCGATGATCTCGGCACCGATCTCGGGATGCTGCTGCATCTGCGCGCGCTCCGGCGCGGTGAGCTTTTCGGTTTTGCGCAGGATCTGCGCCGGCACGCCGAGCTTGCCGATGTCGTGCAGCGGCGCGGCCTTCATGATGAGGTCGCACAGTTCGGGCTTGGCGCCGCTGGCCTGCGCGAGCGTGCGGGCATAGTGGCCGAGTCGCACCACGCGGTTTCCCACCGCGGAGGTCTCGTGGTATTCCATCGCGCGTCCGAGCCTGCGGATCAGCTGCAGGCGCGTCTGCTCCAGCTGGGCGGTGCGCGTGCGGATGATCGCTTCCTGCTGGCCCCGCCGGTTGATGAGCTCCACGTGGGCGCGAATTCGCGCAAGCAGTACCGGCGGGTTGATCGGTTTGGCAAAGTAGTCGATCGCGCCGAGCTGGAATCCCTGCACCACATCCCGCGCGTCGTCTCGGCCCGTGAGGAAGATGATGGGGATGTCGGCCAGCGCCGGGCTCGCCTTGAGCGCCCGGCAGACGTCGTAGCCGCTCGAGCCCGGCATCTCCACGTCCAGGAGGATCAGGTCGGGCCGCGGCTTTTCGAACGCCGCCTTGAGCGCAGTGCGCGCGTCCGTCGCGGTCTTGACGTCGTACTCTTTGAGGGTCACCCCGAGCAATGCGAGGATGTCCTCCGAATCGTCTACGGCCAGGATCCGGAACCTGTTTTCGGGTGCGCCCATGGAGTCGGAGTTTACCGGGAGTCGACCAGCCGTCGAGCCTCGCGGGATGGAAAGATCGATCCTACTGACAATTCAGGTCCCGGCCGCCACGGCTGGCGCGGCTTTCCGGGGGGACTTCCTGACATTTTAACGAAGTGACTCGGGCAGCGGCACGTCCGGCGACTGCCGGTGCAGCCGCCTCCAGGCCCCCTGGATCGCATTCTGTGCGTTCGTGACGACCTCCTGCTCGTCGAGGCAGATGACTTTGCCCTCGAGCATCAGGAACTCGCCGTCGACCATGACCGAGTCGACCACGCCCGGATGCCCGTAGTGGACGATGTTGGACACCAGGTTGATCGCCGGCCTGAGGCTCGGGTTGTCGAGGTCGATGAGCGTAAGGTCTGCTTTCTTTCCCGGCTCGATCGAACCGAGGTCGCCAAGGCGCCCGAGGGATTTCGCGCCGTTGCGAGTCGCGCAGTCGAGCATCGCCTGCGGCTTCGGGTCGATGCCACCGCCGCGGCTGCCGCGATGCACGATGCTGCCGATGGTCATGGCCTGGAACATGTCCTCGGTCATGTTGTCGGTCCCGAGCGCGATGTTGACGCCGGCGTCCATGATCCTGGCTACCGGCGCCTGGTGCGGGCCGCGTCGGGAGCTGTTGGCCGGGCAGTGGGCCATGTGCACGCCATTGCTCGCGAGGAGTTCGACATCCTCAGGCGTGCAATAGGTCCAGTGCGCGCCGACCACATCCGGGCCAAGCCACCCATTGCGCTCGAGGTACTCCGCGGGCGTGCAATCGGCATAGCGCCTCACTTGCGCGACCTCGCCGCGGCTTTGCGCCATATGCACCGTGCGGCGCAGGCCGTGCTTCTCGTGCAGGTCGTTTAGCTGGCGCAGCATCCATGGCGAGCAGTTGTCCGGCGCATGCGCGGCGACCTGGATCATCACGCGGCCCTCGCTCGTGTCGTGAAAGCGCGCAATGAGCTCGCGCTGGCGCTCCAGGAACTGCTCGCCCCACGACTGGTCGAATTCATAGATGCCTGAGCGGATCTTGAGGGTGAGGGCATCCGCGCAATTCTCGCTGAAGTACAGGCGCATGCCGGTCCCGGCCATGGCGCCGGCGTAGTTCACCACGTGCCGGAAAGGCTCGACCAGCGTGGTCGTGCCCGAGCGGATCGCCTCGAGGCAACCGAGCAGGGAAATCGCCTCGCGCTCGTCCGGCGTCATGGCGAAGCTGATTGGCGTCATGTAGCCGTAGATGACCTCGGCAGTCATGTCCTCGACCGTTCCGCGCAGGGCGAGCAGCAGGACATGCGTATGGGCGTTGACGATGCCGGGCAGGATCGCCTTGCCGCGCGCTTCGATCGTCGGCAGGTGAGGGTAGAGGCCGGCGATCTCGCCGCTGGGGCCGACAGCCTTGATGCGGCCGTCCCGCACCACTACGCCGGCGCTTCGCAGGATCCGGCGCTCGTCATCGCAGGTGATGACGGTTGCGTTCAGGAACTTGAGGTCCATG
>CAZZDV010000241.1:0-6018 GCA_964652785.1 uncultured Bordetella sp. | reverse complement strand
GAAGACGACGCGGCCGAGCCAGAAACCGCACCGGACCCCGGGCAAGCCGAGGGCGAACTCGCCGATACGCCCGCCGAGGCGGACGCAGCAGGCGCCTAGCAGGGGACCTGCCGCCGAAGAAGGCGGATCGGTCTCGCGCACGCAGGCCGCGGTGCATCGCCGCGCGGCCGCGTCGGCCGGCGCGGAGCCTGTCAGGCTGCAAAAGCTTCTGGCCCAGTCGGGTTTCGGCTCACGTCGCGAAATCGAGGACTGGATCACGCAGGGCCGGCTGACGCTGAACGGCAAACTCGCGCAACTCGGCAACCGTGCCACCCCAAAGGACCGCATCGAACTCGACGGCAAGCCGCTCGCCTTCGAGCAGGCGGGGGACGAAACGCGCGTGCTCATTTACCACAAGCCGGAGGGCGAGCTGGTCTCGCGCCACGATCCGCAGGGACGCCCCACGGTGTTCACGCACCTTCCGAAAATCAAGGGCGCCAAGTGGATGTCGATCGGCCGGCTCGACTTCAACACCAGCGGGCTCTTGCTGTTTACGAACTCCGGCGAGCTGGCCAACGGCCTCATGCATCCCCGTTTCGGGATCGAGCGGGAATACGCAGTGCGCGTGTTCGGCGGGCTGACGGACGAGGAGGTGGACCGGCTGAAGTCCGGAATCAAGCTCGACGACGGCCGGGCGGCCTTCGGGAAGGTGGTCCCGGCGGGGGGCGAGGGCTCGAACCGCTGGTACCGGGTCACCCTCAAAGAGGGCCGCAACCGCGAGGTGCGCCGGCTCATGGAGGCCTTGGGAAAGCAGGTGAGCCGCCTGATGCGCCTGCGCTACGGAACCGTGGCATTGCCGGAAGACCTGCGGCACGGGGAGTGGCGGGAACTCGAGCCGGCGGGCGTGTCGGGCCTCCTCGAGGCGCTCAGTCGCGCAAGCAAGGGCGGGCAACCCGCCTGAAGCGCCTAAGACTTGAAGCGCCCAAGGCGTTGTCTGGGGCGCTGAAAAAGGTTATAATTCCAATGATTAGCTGATCTGGCACGTGATCGGGCACGATCAGGGTTTTGCGGTAGCGGGAATGGGCTTTTGGGCCCATTTTTTATTTGCGCGCCCGATTCTCGTAGTGCCGGCTTTATTGAATCGCTTTATTGAATCGCTTTATTGAATCGATGTGAGAAGGCGATGGGACCGTTGGCAAGCAGAGTAGAACCGACACTGGCAGGACTGGGGTATGAACTGGTGGACGCCCAGGCGGGCAATCACGGTCGGTTCCTGCGCATTTTCATCGACAAGCCGGGCGGCATCACGGTGGACGATTGCGCAGACGTCAGCCGGCACCTGTCGCGGTTCCTGGCAGTGGAAGGCGTTGAGTATGACCGGCTGGAAGTGTCTTCCCCGGGGCTGGATCGGCCGCTTCGCAAGCCGGAGGATTTTGCGCGGTTCGCGGGCATGAAGGCCGAGGTCAGGATGTCCAGGGCCCAGCCCGACGGGCGCAAGCGCTTCGTCGGCGTGATCCAGGGCATCGACGGGGCGGTGGTGAGGATGGAAGTGGATGGCGCGCGGGTTGCGCTCGAACTCGAAGGTGTGGAACGGGCGAAGCTCGTTCCGGACCTGTAAGCACAGGTGGGAGTGGAAAGATGAGCCGGGAAATTCTGCTGCTGGTAGATGCGCTGGCGCGCGAGAAGAACGTCAACCGGGACACGGTGTTCGCCGCGCTCGAGATGGCTATCGCATCGGCGACCAAGAAGCGCTTCACGGACGACGTGGACGTGCGGGTCGCAATCGACCGGAACACGGGCGCCCACGAGGCATTCAGGCGCTGGCACGTGGTGGTCGACGATGAGCCGGATTACAACACCGCGCAGATGACCTCGCTCGAGGAAGCGCAGGAGAAGAAGGCCGACGCCCAGATCGGCGACTATCTCGAGGAGCCGATCGAGAACATCCCCTTCGGCCGTATTGGCGCGCAGACCGCCAAGCAGGTGATCCTGCAGCGCATCCGGGATGCCGAGCGCGAGCAGATCCTCAACGACTTCCTGTCGCGCGGCGATGAGCTGGTCACGGGCACGGTCAAGCGCATGGAGCGCGGCAGCGCGATCGTCGAATCCGGCCGCATGGAAGCGCTGCTTCCGCGCGAGCACATGATCCCGAAGGAAAACCTGCGCATCGGCGACCGCGTCCGCGCGTGGGTCATGAAGATCGACCGCTCGGCCCGGGGCCCGCAGCTCATCCTGTCGCGCACGGCGCCCGAATTCATAATGAAGCTGTTCGAGCTCGAAGTGCCCGAGATCGAGGAAGGCCTGCTCGAGATCAAGTCCGCGGCCCGCGATCCCGGCGTGCGCGCGAAAATCGGCGTGCATACCAACGACCGTCGCATCGATCCGATCGGCACGTGCGTCGGCATGCGCGGTTCGCGTGTGCAGGCGGTGACGCAGGAACTCGCCGGCGAGCGGGTGGATATCGTCCTGTGGTCGGCGGACCCGGCCCAGTTCGTGATCGGGGCGCTTGCCCCGGCAGAAGTCAGCTCGATCGTCGTGGACGAGGAAAAACACAGCATGGATGTGGTGGTGGACGAGGAAAACCTCGCGATCGCGATCGGCCGCAGCGGCCAGAACGTGCGCCTGGCCTCCGAGCTGACCGGCTGGACGCTGAACCTCATGACGCAGGAAGAGTCCGAGAAGAAGCAGCAGGAAGAGGGCCGCAGCATCAAGGACCTCTTCATGGAAAAGATCGACGTCGACGAGGAGGTCGCCGACATCCTCATTCAAGAGGGCTTTTCCACCCTTGAAGAGATCGCCTACGTCCCAATCAACGAGATGATGGAAATCGACGCATTCGACGAGGACACCGTGAACGAGCTTCGCAGCCGCGCGCGCAACGCGCTGCTGGTGCAGGCGATCGCGAGCGAGGAGAAAGTCGAGGGCGTGGACCAGAACCTGCTCCAGCTCGAAGGCATGGACACCGCATTGGCAGCGAAGCTCGCCGAGGGCGGCATCAAAACGCGTGACGGCCTCGCCGACCTGGCCGTGGACGAACTATCGGAGCTGACCGGCATCGACGACGAACGCGCGAAGAGCCTCATCATGACCGCGCGCGCGCACTGGTTTGCCGACGAGCCCGCAGCACCGCCCCCGGCGGCGCAGAAGGAGGCATCATAAGCATGGCCCAGACCAGCGTCGCCCAATTCGCGAGCGAGCTCAAGGTCCCGCCTTCGACCCTGATCGAGCAACTCAAGGCAGCGGGCGTCAACAAGGCCGTCCCCGAGGATTCGCTTACCGAGCAGGACAAGTCGCGCCTGCTCGAGTACCTGCGGCGCTCGCACGGCTCGCAGGAGCCGAAGAACAAGATCACGCTTACGCGCAAGCAGACCAGCGAGATCAAGAAATCCGATTCGACCGGCAAAGCCCGCACGATCCAGGTCGAGGTGCGCAAGCGCCGCGTCTTCGTGAAGCGCGATCCCAACGAGATTGCCGAAGCCGAAGCGCCACCGGCCGTCGTCGCGGCGCCGCCCCAGGCCGTGGCGCCGACGCCGACGCCGACGCCGGCACCAGCGCCTGCGCCTGTTGCGCCTCCGCCGGTAGTTGCGCCGCCGGTTGCAGCCGCGCCTGTCGTTGCGCCTCCGGTGGTTGCTTCGCCGACGCCGGCAGCTCCGCCGCCTGCACCAGCGGCGCCGCCGGTGCCCGAGTACAGCCTTGACCCCAGGCAGGTCGAGCTGCGCAAGGAAGAAGCCAAGCGCCACAAGAAGCTTTCCGACATCCAGGAAGCGGAGCTGCGCGACAAGCAGGATCGCGAGCGTCGCGACTCCGAGCAGAAATCGGCCGAGCGCGAAACGCAGGCTGCGCTCGAGAAAGCAAAGACCGAAGCAGCCTTGAAGCCCGCGGCGGCTCCTGCTACGGAGGGTACGCTGCACAAGCCCAAGCTGAGCGCGGCAGATGCCGCCAAGGCGGACAAGAAGCCCAAGAAAGTAAAGACCACGACCGTCCTCAAGGACGACTCCGCACGGCGCCGCATGATCAAGACGCGCGGCGATGCGGGCGGCGGCGTTGCAGGCTGGCATGCCCGCGGAGGGCGCCACAAGACCGGTCATGCAGAGCAGGAAACAACGTCATTTGCAGCGCCGACCGAGCCGGTCGTGCGCGAAGTGGCCGTACCCGAAACGATCACGATTGGCGAACTCGCGCACAAGATGTCGGTGAAAGCGGCCGAGGTCATCAAGGCCCTCATGAAACTGGGCTCGATGGTCACCATCAACCAGGTGCTCGACCAGGAAACGGCGATCATCGTGGTGGAGGAAATGGGCCACAAGGCCAAGGCGGCCAAACCCGATGATCCCGAGGCGTACATTGCCGAGCACTCCGAACTCGAGGCAGCGGAGCAACTCTCGCGCCCCCCGGTTGTGACGGTCATGGGACACGTCGACCACGGTAAAACCTCGCTGCTGGACTACATCCGGCGCACGAAGGTGGCAGCCGGCGAAGCGGGCGGGATCACGCAGCACATCGGCGCTTATCACGTCGAAACGGCGCGCGGCGTCGTCACCTTCCTCGACACGCCGGGCCACGAGGCCTTCACGGCCATGCGCGCACGCGGCGCGAAAGCGACCGACATCGTTGTGCTCGTGGTTGCGGCCGACGATGGCGTGATGCCGCAGACGATCGAAGCCATCAACCACGCGAAGGCTGCCGGCGTGCCGATCGTGGTGGCGCTGAACAAGATCGACAAGCCGGAAGCGGCTCCCGAGAAGGTCAGGCAGGAGCTCGTGGGTCACGGCGTGATTCCCGAGGAATACGGCGGCGAGTCGCCTTTCGTGGGCGTGTCTGCGAAGACGGGCCAGGGCATCGACGACTTGCTCGAGCAGGTGCTGCTGCAGGCCGAAGTGCTCGAACTGAAAGCGCCGGTAGACGCGATGGCCCGCGGCGTAGTGATCGAGGCGAGGCTGGACAAAGGCCGCGGCCCGGTTGCAACCCTGCTGGTCCAATCCGGAACGCTGAAGCGTGGCGATGTCATCCTGACCGGCTCGGTGTTCGGCCGGGTGCGTGCAATGCTCGACGAAGCCGGACGTCCGGTGCAGACCGCGGGGCCTTCGATCCCGGTCGAAATCCAGGGCCTGTCGGACGTTCCGCAAGCCGGCGAGGAAATGGCCGTGCTCAGCGATGAGCGCAAGGCACGCGAGATCGCGCTCTTCCGCCAGGGCAAGTTCCGCGACGTGAAGCTGGCAAAGCAGCGCGCAGCCAAGCTCGACGGCATTTTCGAGAACATGGGCGAGGGTGGCAAGAAGACGCTCGCGCTGGTGGTGAAGTCCGATGTGCAAGGCTCGCAGGAAGCGCTGGTCCACGCGCTCTCCAGGCTTTCGAATGAAGAGGTCCGGGTGACGGTGGTTCACTCGGGCGTCGGCGGCATTACCGAGTCGGACGTCAACCTCGCCATGGCCTCGCGCGCTGTGATCATCGGCTTCAACACGCGGGCGGATGTGACGGCGAGGAAGCTCATCGAGTCTTCCGGCATCGATGTGCGCTACTACAACATCATTTACGATGCGGTCGACGAGATCAAGGCCGCGCTCTCCGGGATGCTGTCGCCGGAGAAGAAGGAAATCGTGCTCGGCATCGTCGAGGTGCGCCAGGTTTTCCGCATCTCGAAAGTCGGCACCGTTGCGGGCTGTTACGTGCTCGAAGGCTTGGTTCGCCGCAATGCGCAGGTGCGGGTGCTGCGCGACAACGTGGTCATCCATACGGGCGAGATCGATGCGCTGAAGCGCTTCAAGGACGACCAGCGCGAGGTCAAGGCGGGGTTCGAATGCGGCATATCGCTCAAGAACTTCAACGACCTCAATGAGAAGGACCAGTTCGAGGTGTTCGAGGTGCAGGAGGTCGCGCGCACGCTGTAAGCGCGCTTCGGTCATGCCTCGCCCCTCGGGACGCTCGCAGAAGGTCGGCGACCAGATCCAGCGCGAACTCTCGGAAATCATCCACCGGGAGTTGCGCGACCCGCGGGTCGGAATGATCACGCTGACCTCGGTCGATGTTTCGGGGGACTGC
>CAZZDV010000240.1:4598-6068 GCA_964652785.1 uncultured Bordetella sp. | reverse complement strand
GCGTTGTCGGCGAAGGCGTGGAATTTCTCCTCGGCCTCGGCGCTGTTGCGCGCGGTCTCGAACTCGCTGATGTCCGCGCCGGAGGCGAAAGCCTTGCCGCCGGCGCCGCTCAGCACCACCACGCGCACGTCGCCGTCCCGGCCGAAGGCCTCCGCGGCGGCCTGCATGCCGGCCCACATCTGCATCGAAATCGCGTTTCGCTTTTCAGGCTGATTGAACGTGATCCAGCCGATCCCGCCGCCGCTCTTCGCGAGGATCTTCGGGGTGGCGAGTTCGAGGGTCCGCGCGTTTTCGTTCACGTGTGCGTTCATGGGGTTTTCCATCGTGGGGATTCTAAGCCAGAACAAACGAACACCTCTGCCGTCAGCGGAATCACTCGGCTATCATCGCCGCATGAGACTTGCCACTTTCGCCCTCAGGACCAACCCGAACTACCCGCGCCTCGGCGTGCAGGTCGGCGGCAAGATGCTCGACCTCGCCCATTGCGCCCTTTCGGTGCAGACGATGAAGCAGCTCCTGGTGAGCGGCCGGGAGGGGATGGACGAAGTTCGGCGGCACATGGACAAGCCCAAGGCAGGGGCGCTGCGCGCCTACGACGAGATCAACTTCCTGCCGCCGATCCCGGATTCGGACAAGTTCCTCTGCGTCGGCAAGAATTACCGCGCGCACCTCGAGGAGCTCAAGCGCACCGACCTCATCAAGGAGATGCCGGGCGAGCCCACGGGTTTCGTGAAGCTCAACTCCTGCCTCGTCGGCCACGACGCCGAAGTCGAGCGCCCCCCGACCGTGACGCACCTCGACTACGAGCCCGAGATGGTGTTCGTGATCGGCAAGCCTGTTTTCAGGGGGAAGAAAGCCGAAGCGTTCGACTGCGTGGCCGGCATCACGATCCTAAACGACCTGACCTGCCGCGACACGCAGAAGCGCGAAGTCGCTTCAGGCTCCCGCTTCTGGACGGCCAAGAACGCGCCGGGCTTCGGGCCGCTCGGGCCTTTCATCATCACCATGGACGAAGTGCCCGACCCGTACGACATCTGGGTCACCTGCAGCGTGAACGGCGAGCAGCGGATGCGCGTGAACACCTGCGACCAGATCTGGAAGCTGCCGGACATCATCGAGCACTTCTCGCGCTTGCTGCCCCTCGAACCGGGCGACCTGTTCTCGACCGGCGCCCCCGGCGGCGTCGCCGTAGGCAAGCCGAACGCCGAGGCGCTCTTCCTCAATCCCGGCGACGTCGTCGAGTGCGCTTTCGAAAAACCCGCGATGGCCTTGCGCACGAAAATCATTGCGCCAAAATAAATGGGGTCAGAGTCGACTTTCCCTGGAAACAGTCAAGACGCGTTGGACTTCGCGGAAAGTCGACTCTGACCCCATTTATTTAACGGAGGTTGCATGAGCACCATCACGCGCGGCGATCCGCCCGGACTCAAGAACGTCCGCAAGACCGTCTATCACCACTCCATCCGCGTC
>CAZZDV010000240.1:0-4498 GCA_964652785.1 uncultured Bordetella sp. | reverse complement strand
CGTCTACGCCTTCTTGCGCGCGATGACCTCCATGCCGACCCGGTAGCGCTCGCTGATCCCGTAGCGCAACGGCTCAAAGCCGGTCTCGGCCAGGAGCGCGTAGAGCCGGGACTTGCCGAAGTTGTGGTAGTGCTCGAGTTCCGCCCAGTATGGATTCAGGTTCATCGAATTCAGCAAAGACCAGGCCATGCTGTCCAGGTTGGGCATCGACAGCAGCAGCACCCCGTCGGGTGCGAGCAGGCCGCGGGCCGCCGCGAGGCTGGCTTTCGGGTAGGGCATGTGCTCGAGCACGTCGCACAGGCTGACGACGCTGAAGCGCGACGGATGCGCGAAGGCGGCCAGGTCGACCTGGTGCGCCTCGATACCCAGGCTGCGCAGGATCTCGACGTTCTCCCCGCGCAAGTCGATGCCGCATGGGGAGAAGCCGTACTCGCCGGCCGCGAACAGCAGCGCGCCGCTGCCGAAGCCGACATCGCACCAGTCCCCGCGGTCGGCATAGGGCAGCACCTTGTCGATCATTCGCCCCGCGATGGAACGCTGCTCCTCGAACGCGGCGCCCACCTTCTGGCTCTCCTGCGTGCCGCTGAAAACGACCGCCAGCGCTTCCTCGGAGAAATAGCCCTCGGTATAGGAGTGCCCGCATGCCCCGCATTCGAGCCACGTCATTTCGGGCGAGAGGACGTCCTTGTAGAGCGCGTGCTTCGAGCAATCGACCGTGGTCCTGGCCCGGACCGCCTTGTCCTCGCACAGGGGGCATCCGGCGTACGGGATTCTGGGGAGCATGCCTCAGCCGGTATTGAGGGCGCCGCCGCCGTCGACGAGCAGGGACACGCCGGTAATGAATGCGGCTTCGTCGGAGGCGAGGAACAGCGCCGCGTTCGCCACGTCCCACGCGGTGCCCATCTTGTGGCGCAGCGGCACTCTTAAATCGCGGGCCGCGGCCACCTCGGCGCGGCTCTTGCCCGTGGCCCGGGCGCGGGTGTCCACCGCCATCGGCGTATCCATGAGACCGGGCAGGATCACGTTGGCGCGCACGCCGTACTCGGCATTCTGGATCGCCACCTGCTCGGTGTAGGCGATCATCGCCGCCTTGGTCGCCTTGTAAGCGACCAACGGATACTTCTCCACCGCGGCCAGCGACGAGATCATCAGGATGCAGCCCGAGCGCTGCTCGCGCATGATCGGGATCACGTGCTTGCAGGCCATGACCGCGCCGCGCAGGTTGATCGCGGTGACGCGGTCGAAGGCCTCCTCGGTGATCTCCGTGGGCGAGGCATCGCCGCCGGCAATGCTCACGCCGACGTTGTAGTGGAGGATGTCGATGCGGCCCCAGCGGGCTCTGGCCGCGGCGATCGCGGCCGCAAGCGACGCCTCCCGGGTCACGTCGGCCTCGAAGGCGAAGCAGTCGGTGCCCGGCCCCGCCAGCGAAACGGTCTCCCCGGCGGAGGCGAGGTCGCGGTCGACCGCCATGACCTTTGCGCCCTCCTGGGCGAAGCGCAGGACCGTGGCGCGGCCGTTGCCCATCCCGGTGCCCGGGCCCTGGCCCGCGCCGATGACGATGGCTGTTTTTCCTTCCAGACGCATGGTTGGCTCCTCGTAGCAATCGAGTTTACAGGGCCGCCGGAATCCGCGGCCTGTCCGTATTGCAGGTCGGGCGCGTAGTCGATAACGGTAAATCCGGAGAAACCATCCCTACAGCATCTGTGTTCGGTAACCGACAGCCAGCGGCAAGATCCGCAGGCACACTGCAGTCATATTCAGTGACCTGACTGTTCAGGACACAAAAGCACACCAAGGAGAATCAATCGTGGCCAACCTCATCGGAGCGGGACTTTTGGGATTACCGGTTTTTGTAATGGGCGGGTTGCTCGCCCTCTCGCTGGTGGTCTGAACCGGAGTTCCTCGCTCCCCACAAAGGCCGCTTCGCCCGAAGCGGCCTTTTTTTGGCCTGACCGGGATAGGGCTTGGCAACATTTTGGCATGGAGCCCGCTACTGGCGGGGACTCGAACCAAAACTTGGCAGCATTAGCTGAATAGAGAACCGGCCGGGACAGACCCGCCGGGTTGGCGCTACGATTGGGTATCCAGCCGAAATGGGACCCAGAATGCGCACCATCCTCAGTAATGCCACGGTCATCGACTGCGTCAACCCGGCGCCGGTCCCGAACGCCACCGTGGTCATCGACGACGGCAGGATCACCGAGATTCTTACAACGGGTCAGCCAGGCGGCAAGGGCGATCCCGGGGCTGCCGAGACCATCGACCTGGGCGGCGCATACCTGATCCCGGGGCTGTGGGACGTGCATATCCACCCGGATTACTTCCCAACGCTCGCCGACATGCCGATCGCCGACCAGGTCACCCTGTTTGGCCACAAGATGACGCAGGCCCTGCTCGAATCGGGCATTGTCGGCATGCGCTGCGCCGGCACCCATCACTACATGGACGTGGCGTGGAAGCGCGCCTACGACTCGGGACAGCACATCGGCCCGCGCCTCTTCGCAAGCGGCCATTTCATCACCACGACCGGCGGGCATTTCCTCACCTCGGGCCATGCGATCGAGGTCGACGGCCCGTACGGCTACGTGAAGGCGATCCGCGAGCAGATCAAGAACGGCGTCGACCACATCAAGCTCAACCTCTCCGGGGGCATCATGGGCCCGGCGTGGGACCTGCATAAGCATTCCTTCCTGCTCGAGGACGAACTCAAGGCCGCCTTCGATATCTGCAAGAAGCGCGATTTCAAGGTCATGGCGCATGCCACCAACCCGGAGTCGGTCAAGGCGGCGATCAGGCTCGGCGCCCACACCATCGAGCACGGCTATATTCTGGATGACGAGTGCATCGAGCTCTTCCTCGAGCACGACACCTGGTTCGTGCCGACGCTCGCGATCAGCCACCTCACGCCCACGCAGGCGACCAACGAGTGGGAGAGCGCGTGGACCAGGCAGCGCAACCTCGCGCATTCCCTGTGCTGCCGCGCCGATGCGGCCAGCGACGTGCACATGAGCGGCTTCCAGAAGGCGCTCAAGGCCGGCGTGAAGATGGCGGTGGGCTCGGACATCCGCCCGCTCAAGGACGCCGCGCTGCTGGAGATGGGCCTCTGGGCGCGCGACGGCGCCACGCCCTGGCAGATCCTCGTCGCAGCGACCAGGAGCGGCGCCGAGGTCTGCGGCGTGGGCGACGAAATGGGCACCATCGAGGTCGGCAAGCGCGCCGACCTCATCGTGGTGGAAAAGAATCCCCTGGAGAACATCAACAACGTGCGCAAGCTCCAGCTCGTGTTCAAGGACGGCAAGGTGGTCTCGGACAAGCGCAAGCCGTCGAAATCCACAGGCATGCGGCGCTGATGCGCGTCGCCGTGGTCGGCGCCGGCATCATCGGCGCCTGCATCTCGCTCGCGCTTGCGAAGCGCGGCGCCGAAGTCACCCTCATCGACCGCGACGAGCCCGGCCGCGGCTGCAGCTACGGCAATTCGGGGGCGATCAGCGCGGGATCGGTCGCACCGGTTGCAATGCCCGGCGTGCTCGCGTCGGTGCCGAAGATGCTGCTCGATGACGAGAGCCCGCTGTTCCTTCCGCTCGGTTACCTGCCACGGGCATTGCCCTGGCTGATGCAATTCGTTGCGTCAGCCGCGCCCGCGCGCGTGGAGGCTTCGGCCAAGGCGCTCGACGGGTTCCATCGTGGGGCGGTAGAAAAGCACGTTGCGATGGCCGCCGAAGTCGGCGTGCCGGAGCTGATCCTGCAGCGCGGGCATCTCCATCTCTATCCCGACGAGGCGGCGCTGGCCAAGGACGCCGGCGGCTGGCGGATGCGCGAGGCCTACGGCTACAAGTGGGAACGACTCGATCGTGACGGCATCCTCGCGCTCGAGCCGCACGTCGGCGAGCGCTACCGCATCGGGGTGTATCTCGCCGATCACGCGACGATCCTCAATCCCTTGCGCTATGTGCAGGCGATCGTGAAGGCGTTCGTATCGCACGGCGGATCGGTGCAGCGGGCGATTGTGTATTCGATGCAAGCGCGGGCGGGGGGCGGCTGGGATCTGACCGCCGGCAACTCTTCCGGCACTTTCGATCACATCGTCGTTGCAGCAGGGGCGTGGTCGACGCGGCTGCTTGCTCCACTCGGCGTGCGCGTGTCGCTCGAAAGCCAGCGCGGCTACCACGCGCAGTTCCCCGGCGCCTCCGGCCTCGTCTCGCGCACCGTGATCCTCGCCGACAAGAAGATCTTCGTGACGCCGATGGAAGAAGGGCTGCGCTGCGGCGGCACGGTGGAAATCGCCGGGCTCGACCGTCCGCCGGACCCGCGACGCGGGGCGGTGCTCGAAAAGATCGTGCGGGAGAATTTCCCCGGCCTCGACGGCGTCAAGCCGAGCACCTGGATGGGCCATCGCCCCTGCATGCCCGATTCGGTGCCGGTCGTTGGCAAGGTGGAGGACAAGCCCGGCTTATGGATCGCTATCGGCCACGGTCACCTGGGCATGACCGATTCGATC
>CAZZDV010000239.1:3178-6071 GCA_964652785.1 uncultured Bordetella sp. | reverse complement strand
AAGCTCGCGACCGTCCCGATGTGGATCAACGGCAGGTGCGTCGTTCCCGCGCTGCGCATGGGCGAAGTCTTCAACCCGGCCACCGGCTCGGTGGCCAAGCAGGTGCCGTACGCCGATGCGGCGACGATCGATTCGGCGGTCAAGGCCGCGGCCGATGCGTTTCCGGCGTGGCGCGACGCGCCGCCGCTGCGCCGCGCGCGCGTGATGCAGAAATTCCTGCAGCTCTTGCAGGAGCACCAGAAAGAGCTCGCCGAGCTCGTCACCGCCGAGCACGGCAAGACGCTGCCCGACGCAATGGGCTCGGTGCAGCGCGGCATGGAGGTAGTGGAGTTCGCCTGCGGCATCCCGCACCTGCTCAAGGGCGAGTTCTCCGAGAACGTCGGCACCGGCGTCGACTGCCACACGCTGCGCCAGCCCGTCGGGGTGTGCGCCGGGATCACGCCGTTCAATTTCCCGGTGATGGTGCCTCTGTGGATGTTCCCGGTGGCGATCGCCTGCGGCAACACGTTCATCCTCAAGCCCTCAGAGAAGGTGCCGTCGGCTTCGGTGCGCATGGCCGAGCTGTTCAAGGAGGCTGGCCTGCCTGATGGCGTGCTCAACGTCGTTCACGGCGACAAGGCCGCGGTCGACGCGATCCTCGCGCACCCGGGCATCAGCGCGGTGTCGTTCGTCGGCTCGACGCCGATCGCGAAGTACATCTACGAAACCTGCGCGCATCACGGCAAGCGCGTGCAGGCGCTCGGCGGAGCGAAGAACCACGCCGTGGTGCTTCCGGATGCGGACATGGAGTTCACCGCCGATGCCCTGATCGGCGCGGCCTATGGGTCGGCGGGGGAGCGTTGCATGGCGATTTCGGCGGTGGTCGCGGTCGGCGGGGCGGCCGATCCGATCGTCTCGCTGCTGAAGAAGAAAGCCGAGGCGATCAAGATCGGCCCGGGCACCATGGAGGGCGCCGACATGGGCCCGCTCGTGAGCGGCGTGCACCGCGACAAGGTCAAGGGCTATGTCGATGCCGGCGTGAAGGAAGGCGCGAAGCTCGTCTCCGACGGGCGCGGACATGTGGTCAAGGGCCACGAGAACGGATTCTTCCTCGGCACCTCGCTCTTCGACAACGTCAAGCCGACCATGAGCATCTACAAGGACGAGATCTTCGGCCCGGTGCTGATCGTGCTGCGCGTGGACACGCTTGAAGAGGCGATTGCGATGGTGAACGCGAATCCGTATGCCAACGGCGTGGCGATCTTCACCGAGTCCGGCGGCGCGGCACGCAGGTTCGAGAACGAGATCCAGGTCGGCATGGTCGGCGTCAACGTGCCGATCCCGGTGCCGGTGGCGTTCTACTCCTTCGGCGGCTGGAAGAACTCGCTCTTCGGCGACCTGCATGTGCACGGCGCCGAAGGCGTCAAGTTCTACACGCGCACCAAGGTCGTCACCACCCGCTGGCCGCACCAGGACACCCCGCGCGGCGGCGGCTTCAACATGCCGACGCTCGGCTAGAAAGTAGGGTCAGAGTCGACTTTCCCTGCTGTATGTGTTGGCAGCATTCCGCCTCGTACGCCAAGCGGGATGCGGTCCTCTGTTCAAATATGGCAGCATTTGCCCGCACAGAATTTAAGTCGACTCTGACCCCACTTATTTTCTTTTCGCGTTGGCGAGATCGGGGACCGAAGCGCCGGCGGCGATCTGCGCCACCTGGTCAGCCCGCGAACCGGGCCTCGGGCAATCCGCGCACGCCGGGGCGCACGGCGAGCACGCTGCCGGCGAGCGGCTGTTTGGAAATCTCCTCGGGCGTGAGCCGCTGCGTCGCGGTCGTCACATAGAGCGTGTCCAGATCGGCGCCGCCAAAGCAGCAGCACGTCGGATTGGCCACGGGCAGCTCGATCACGCGATCGATCTTTCCCGCCGGCGTGTAGCGCACCAGCCGCCAGCCGCCGTACTCCGCATTCCACAGGCAGCCGTCCGCATCCACGCACGAGCCGTCGGGCCGGCCGGGATGGCCAGCGGTGTCGCAGAACACCCGCTCGTTCGACACGTCGCCCGAAGCGAGGTCGAAATCCCATGCGCGGATCATTCCCCGGTAGGTGTCGGCGAAATACATGGTGCGGTTGTCGGGACTCCACGCGAGGCTGTTCGGGACGATCACGTCCGAACGAATGAGCTTGCACGACAGGTCGGCCGACAGCCGGTAGAGCGATCCGGTCGGCTCGCGCTTCGCGTCGCTCATCGTGCCGGACCAGAAGCGCCCGGCGCGGTCGCAGCGGCCGTCGTTGAAGCGGTTCTCCGGCAGGTGCGCTTCCGGCTGCGCGATCGCGTGCAGCGCGCCGCTGGCCGGATCGAGGAAATGGATTCCGGTCTGCAATGCGGCAAGCATCTCGCCGCTGCGCTCGCGGAACGCGACGCTGCCGACCACCGAGGGCAGCACCGTGTTGCGCACCTGGCCGTCGGCGGGATTCCAGCGCTTGAGCGAAGGCCCGCGGCTGTCGACCCACCACAGCACCTGCTCGCGATCGCACCACAGCGGGCATTCGCCCAGCCGATCGGTGCCTTTTACGACAACGTCCACGGACTGCGCTACGGACTGCCCAATTTGAATTGCCATTGCCGGTTGACCTCCGGGCGGGCACGATAGCACGCCATGAACGTCGTCTTCCACGGTACGCTGATCCATCACCTCGAGGACCTGTTCCTCGCCAAGGCGAAGACGCCCTGGGAGGTGCAGCGGTTCTTCGAACAAGAACTGCGGCAGGAGCCGCGCGAAGACTTTGCGCGTGCGCTGAAGGATGCGGACGTCCTGATCTCCATGGCGTGGAATGCGGACTTCCCCCCGGCGCCGAAGCTCAAGCTCCTGCAGGTGCCGGGCACCGGGTACGAGGGTGTCGATTTCAGCGCGGTG
>CAZZDV010000239.1:0-3078 GCA_964652785.1 uncultured Bordetella sp. | reverse complement strand
TGATCGACCGGCGCTGGACGCAAATCGCCGGGAACCTCGACCGGCTGGCCCGGGGCGAGCCGCTCATGCACCGCCTCAAATGAAAGCGATATGAAGATCGTCGACTGGTCGCTCGATTTCTACGAACTCCCCTACGAGCGCGAAGTCGTCTGGGCGAACGCGGTCGAGTCCTCCGGCCTTTACGCACTGCTTTCGCTCACGGACGAAAGCGGCGCGCAGGGCGTGGCCGAAGGCACCATCAAGGCCACGTGGAGCGGCGTTTCGCCGCGCTCGCTCAAGGCCGCCCTCGAGGATTTCCTGATCCCAAAAGTGATCGCGGCCGAGTGCGACGGCGTGGCGGCGCTGATGAAGCGCCTCGAGGGCGTGCCCGAGAACCGGCTGGCCAAGGCCATGATCGACAACGCCGCCTGGCAGATCGAAGCGGTCCGCGCAGGCGAGCCGCTGTGGAAAATGTGGGGCGGGTCGCCTTCGGTCGAGCTCACGTGGGCGGTCACCCGCCAGCCGCCCAAGGCCATGGCCGCCGAAGCCGCCGCCGTGTGCGAGCGCTACGGCTTTCGGACGCTCAAGGTCAAGGGCGGGCAGGGGCTTGAAATCGACCTCGCCGCGATGGAGGAGATCCGTTCGGCCGTGGGCGACGAAGTGACGCTTTACGTCGATGCCAACAGCGCCTACAAGCGCACCGAGGCGCTCGCGTACACGCTGGCGATCCGCGCGGCCGGCGCGACCGTGTCCGAAGACCCGAGTCCGCTGAAAGCCGACGGACTGTTCAGCGAGCTGCAGCTCGCGGCCGGCATCCCCATCCTCGTCGACCGCACCTGCACTTCAGCGGAAGATGCGGCGCACTACCTGGAAAAGGGAGCCCAGGCGCTCTCGACCAAGGCCGGACGCATCGGTTTTTCCGAGGCACGGGCAATTTCGACGCTGGCGGCTGCGCGCGGCGCGCGCGTTGCGCTCGGGCTGTATGCGGAGAGCGCGCTCGGCACGCTGATCTCGCTCCAGTACGGCGCGGCGATCCCAAAGGAGCTGCAGTTGGTGGCCGCCGAGCAGACGTTCTATCTGGGCATCGTCGAGCAGGTGGTGACCGAGATGCCGCCGGTCCGCGACGGACGCATCGAACTGCCCGCGACCGCCGACTATTCGAAGCTCGTCGACTGGGAGCGCGTCAAGCGCTTCGCGGTGCCTGTTTAGCCCGCGCTCAGGCGGCCTGCGCGAGCACCGAATCGCGCACCGAATCCGGGTCGTCGGTCGTGGTGCGGCGAAGCTCGCGCGGCTGGTTGATGTCGAAGCGCCTGCCGCGATGGATGGTCGCGCGGTTGTCCCAGATCACGAGGTCGCCGACCTGCCACTCGTGCCGGTAGACGAATTCGCGCTGCGTCGCGTGTTCGAGCAGTTCGGCGAGCAGCATGCGGCCTTCGGCGATCGGCTTCTCGACGATGTGCGTCGCATGCACGCCGACCCACAGCACCTTGCGCTTCGAGCCCGAGTGCGTGCGCACCAGCGGCCACTGCACCGGCGGCATCTTGGCGAGCTCCGCGGCCGAGGGCTTGTCGCCCAGCCACATGCGCGAATGCAGTGCGGCATGCACGCTGTGCAGGCTTTCGATTTCCGCCTTCAGGTCGGCGGGCAGGGCATCGCAGGCCGAGCGCAGGTCCGCATACTCGGTCTGGCCGCCCTTGGAGGGCACAACCACGGAATGCAGCATCGAATACTTGGCGGCGGGGCGCTGGAAAGAGCTGTCGCTATGCCAGAGCTGGTTGGCGAAATTCGAGATCGTCTTGCGGTCCGATGCGCCGTGCAGTCCCCCGTCGGGGCGCACGTTGGAGATGTCGATGGTCGCTTCGTGCCTGAAGCGGCTCGGCGCGCCGGGATGCAGTTTTTTTAGGCCGGCATCGAGCGTGCCGAAGCTGGATGCGAACGCGACCTGCTGGTCTTCGGTGAGCGGCTGTCCGCGGAAAACGACGACGGCGTACTTGTCCATCGCATCGTCGATGGCCTTCACGGTTGCCGCATCGATGGGCTGGGTGAGGTCGATGCCGCTCGCCTCAGCGGCGAACAGTGGGTGTAGCGGCCGTAGTTGAAGAGTCATGGTTTCAGGCTCATGGCATGCGTCTCCGGAGTGGGCGCGAATCGACGATAGTATGCGCCGATGGACAAGACGAACGGTTGTTTCGCAGCGAACTACGCCGAGGCGCGGGCCGGGTTCCTGGCCGGCGCAAAGCACCGCGGCCTCGAGGTGGTCACCGACCTGAACCCGCTCAAGGGCGCGCAGGGCGAAGAGCTCGCCACGGATACCGTGCTGCTTGGCGCGAAAGAGGCTCCTGCGCTGCTGGTGGTGACCTCAGGCACGCACGGGGTCGAAGGCTTCTGCGGCTCGGGCTGCCAGCGCGCGCTGCTGGACGACGATGACCTCGTCAAGCGATTCGAAGCGGCCGGCGTGGCCGTGCTGCTGGTGCATGCGGTGAATCCCCACGGGTTCTCGCACCTGCGCCGCGTGAACGAAGACAACGTCGACATGAATCGCAATTTCCGGGACTTTGCGGATTCGAGGGAACTCAATCCCGCGTATGCCCAGGTCCACGACCTGCTGCTGCCGGCCGAATGGCCGCCGACCGACGCCAATCGCGCGGGCATCTTCGGCGCCATCGGGAAGATGGGCATGCCCGCGTTCCAGTCGGCCGTCTCGGCCGGGCAGGGCTCGCACAAGGACGGATTGTTCTATTGCGGCAGCGAAGCCACCTGGAGCAACCGCACGATCCGTTCGTTGCTGAAGAAGCACGGCACCGGGCGCAAGCGCATCGGGTGGATCGACATCCATACAGGGCTCGGGCCCCGCGGCCACGGCGAAAAAATCTTCGCAGGCGCGAACGATGCCGCCGAGCTCGCGCGGGCAAAAGCTTTCTGGGGCGCGGACATCATGTCGTACTACGAGGGCAAGTCGGCCTCTGCAGAGGTGCAGGGCTCGATGGTGATGTCGATCTATGCCGAATGCCCGCAGGCCGAAGTCACCGGCATGGGCCTCGAGTTCGGCACGGTGCCGTTCGAAGCCGTGCTCGGCGCGTTGCGTGGCGATCACTGGCT
>CAZZDV010000238.1:0-6106 GCA_964652785.1 uncultured Bordetella sp. | reverse complement strand
CTTCGACCGAGGGCTTCGATGCAGTTTCACTACGGCAGTATCGTGGGGACAAATGAGCGTTGACGCGCTCTTTCCGGTCAGATAGGCTTTTTAAACATTTGTTCGGTATACGAACATTCCGCAAACTTCACAATGGACATCGCACTCGTCGGCGACAAGACCTATCCGCAACAGTGGCTTCCCCTGTTGCGCGAGCGGCTACCGCAGGACCGCTTCTTCATCTACCCCGATCTTGACGATCCCGCACAGGTGAAAATCGCCCTCGTTGGTTCCCCGCAGGCGGGGGAACTCGATGCACTGCCGAATCTGCAACTCGTGCAGTGCCTGTGGATGGGTGTCGATACGCTGCTCAGCGACCGCTCGCTGCCCAGGGATGTGCCTCTGGCGAGGATGGTCGACCCCAGCATGGTCAACGCCATGACGGAAATCGTGCTCGCGTGGGTCATCGATTTCCATCGCAGTCTCCATCAGTACAGGCAACAGCAGGCCCAACGTCGCTGGGCCTACATCCCCCAGCGCATCGCCAGCGACCGGACGGTCGGCATCCTCGGGCTGGGCGAACTGGGCAGGGCGGCCGCGCAAGCATTGAACAGACTTGGATTCAACGTCTGCGGCTGGAGCCGCACCCAGAAATCGATCCCTGGCATCGCCTGCCATTCGAGCAGGCAAGGGCTTGATGCAGTTCTGGAGCAATCCGACGTACTGGTTTGCCTGCTGCCTCTGACTCCGGCGACACACGGCCTGCTCTCCCGGCGCGTATTCGAACGCATGAAGCGCGGTGCCGCGCTGATCAGTCTGGGACGCGGTGCGCAAATGGTCACCGCCGACCTGCTCACCGCACTCGATTCCGGCCAACTCGCGTACGCCTACCTCGACGTGTTCGAGGACGAGCCTCTGCCGGAGAACCATTTTCTGTGGACGCACCGGCAGGTGAGTATTACGCCGCATATCGCCGCCCGCACGGAACCTCGAACCGCCATAAACGTCGCCGTGGAGAACATCGATCGAGTACGCCGCGGTGAAAGGCCGTTGTACCTGGTTGACCTCGAAGCAGGCTATTGAACCACCCCAATCGGAGGCAGACTCACATGCATCATGCCGCACGCATTTTTCTCACCGCACTCTTTGCACTTGCCCTCCCGGTCACTGGCGCCATAGCGCAAGCCTGGCCCTCCAAACCCATACGCTGGATCGTGCCCTACACCGCGGGCGGCATGACCGACAATGCGACGCGCATGGTATTGCAGAAGGTCACCGAGCAGACGGGCTGGAATTTCGTGGTGGAGTACAAACCCGGCGCAAATTCGATGGTGGGCGCGGCCGAAGTCGCCCGAGCTCCCGCCGACGGGTATACATTCATCACCGTTCTTGGCGGACATGCCTCGAACGCAACCCTGCACGCCGGCAAGATGAGCTTCGATCCGGTCAAGAGTTTTTCCGCGGTTTCGCTGGTGGGTGTTTCTCCGCTCATCGTCGTCGCCAGCAATACCCTGCCGGCAAAAGACATGGCTGAACTGATTGCCTACGCTCGCGCCAATCCCAACAAGATCTCTTTCGGATCTTCGGGGGTGGGGGCGATATCCCACCTGTCGGGAGAACTGCTGAAGCAGGCAGCCGGAGTCGCCATGGTGCATGTGCCCTACAAGGGATTCGCGGTCCAGCTCACGGACCTGATCAGCGGCAACATCCAGATCGTGTTCGAAACCCCGCTTTCGGTCATGACCCACGTGCGCGGCGGCCGGATCAAGGCGCTGGCCATGCTCTCCGCGAAGCGAAGCAGCGGCGCCCCCGAAGTACCGACGATCGTGCAGGCGGGTGGCCCAAGCCTCGAGTCCTCCACACCGATGATGTTTCTTGCGCCGGCCGAAACGCCTCCGGAAATCGTCAACCGGCTTTCGGCAGCCGTGGCCAGAGCCGTTGGCACGACCGACCTGGCGGGCAAGCTCGACGCACTTGGAATCGAACCCGTCGGCAACACCCCGCGGGAAGCCACACGATTCCTCGAAGACGAGGTCGTCAAGTGGGGCGCGGTAATCCGCAAGGCTGGCGTCAAGGCCGAATAAGGCAACCCCGGCTTCCAAGCTCAGGACGTCGAGGTGAACCCTCCATCCACCGGGATCACCGCCCCCGTGGTCCAGCTCGATTCGTCCGAGGCCAGGTGCACTGCGAGCTGCACCACGTCCTCCTCCGTGCCCAGGCGACCGAGCGGATAGTTCGACTCGAGCATCTTCTGCCGCTCGGGCGTGCGCGGGATGCCGAATCGCATTACGGGTTCAAGCGATCCGGGGCAGATCGCGTTCACGCGCACTTTGTGTTTCGCGTAGGCGGCGGCCATGGAGCGGGTGAGCGAGTTGAGTCCGCCCTTGCTCGCAGAATAGGTGTGTCCGGAGAGCGAGCTTCCGAGAATTCCGGCGGTGGACGAAATGTTGATCACCGATCCCCCGCCCGCGGCGATAAGGGCTGGGATGGCGTGCTTGCAACATAGGAACACCCCGGTCAGGTTCACGCCCATCATTCGCTGCCAGATCTCGATCGGCAGACGCACCACGTCTACATCGCGCTCAGCCTCGGTCGGCCCGCCGTTATTGATGCCGGCATTGTTGTAGAGCACATTGAGCATGCCGAAGTGTTTCAGCGAAGCCTCGACCATGTCCCTTACGCTCGCCTCCTGGGTGACATCGACGCCGACAGCAAAAGCCTCGCCGCCCGCGGCCTCGACCTGTGAGCGCACTTCCTGGACCCGTGTCTCGTCGATATCGGCAAGCGCAAGCTTCGCGCCGTGCCGGGCGAAAGTCATGGCAGCCGCGCGGCCCTGGGCACCCGCGGCACCGGTGATCAGAGCGATCTTGCCGGCCAGTCGTCTACTTGCGTCCAGGGCCGCGCTCATTCGGGCTTCACTCCGGAACGTGCGAAAGCCTCACCCCAGCGCGGCGCGTCGCGCCTGAGAACGTCGGCAAACTCGGTAGGCGTGCTGCCGACGGCGATGATGCCTCCCTTCTCGAGCATGTCTTTCTGTCCCTCAGGGGTGCGCAAGATGCGGGCGATTTCCTGGCTCATGCGATCGACCACGGGACGCGGCGTGCCCTTGGGCGCCATGATGCCGGCCCATCCCGGAAGGTCGAGCGGATAACCGGTCTCACCGAACGTGGGGATGTCCGGGTACAGCGGCCAGCGCCGCGTACCCGTCACCGCGAGAACGGTGAGCTTGCCTGCCTGGATCATCGGTCCCATGCTGGAGAAATCGATGTAACCCGCCGTGACGCGGCCCGCTACCACATCGATAGTGGCGGCCGCCGTGCCCTTGTACGGCACATGCGCCATGTCCAACCCGGCGGCACCGTTCAGAATCTCTCCGTACATGTGGGCGCTGCTGCCGACTCCGAACGAGGCGAACGTGGTTTTGCCCGGATTGGCTTTCACGAATCGAACCAGGTCCGCCAGGTTCTTGAAAGGAGAAGCAGAGGGCACCGCGAGACCGAGTGTCGTGTACCCGAGCATCGACACCGGCTCGAAATCGGTCAGTGCGTCGTAGGGCAGCTTGGCATGCGCGAACCGGTTGATCAGGCTGATCGAAACGTTGCTGTAGACAAAGGTGTAGCCATCCGGATCGGCATTCTTGGCCGCGCTCATGCCTAGAATGCCTTGCGCGCCAGCACGATTGTCCATGACGACCGGCTGTCCCAGCACCGGCGAGAGCAGCGCGCCAAGCCAGCGCCCGACAATGTCCGTCTGGCCCCCGGGCGGATAAGGAATGATCAGGCGGATCGGCTTGGCCGGCCAGGCTTGCGCAAACACCGGCGCCGGTGGGAGTGCGCACAGGAACAGCAACGCAAGCAGCAGTCTCGAGAACGTGTGTTTCATGAACTTTCCTCTAAGGGATTGACGAGCAACATCAGCGAACGGGTCTGGGTAAACTCGCGCCGCACCTTGGCCCAGCTCAAGCCGGCATCGCGGCTGATGAACAACTGGCCATAGTGGCTGCAGCAGAGAACCAAATCGGGATCGGACTTGTGGGTCGCAAAAGCCCATGCCGGGGAATTGGGCTCGATCGGCAGCTCAGGCCGCGTCCATGTCACGCCGCCATCGGCCGAGCGCTGGATCGCGCCGGTTGCGCCCACCGCCGCCTCGCCTGTACCGACGAACAAGACCTCCGCGTCATCGGCCTTCAAACCCAATCCGCGGCAGTAGGGGTAGCGAAAATGCGGCTGCACGTGAAAAGGCCGCCAGAGCGTGGCCTCGGCGTCGGTGGAGAACACGTCGCCCGGGGTGCTCACGAATACCCGGCCCCGGTTCGTCACGATGATGTCGTGGATATCCAGTTCACCAGAGGCCGGCCCGACCCGGCGCCAGGTTTCGCCGCCGTCGATGCTGAGCTGGACGCCATCGACTTCGATGCCTGCCCAGACCACCCGGCTGTCCGTCGGGTCGACGGCCAGCGAAGTGACGCGTGGAACGCGGACCGCGGGACACGTCTCGGGAAACTGCGCCGAAAGCCGCGTCCAGCGCACCCCACCATCGAGCGAACGGAACAACGCGGCGGGGCGTGTTCCCGCGTAGAGGACGCTCGAGTTTGCCGGGTCGACCGCGATGCGCCAGACTTCCAGCGCGTTCATCGGCGACTCGACATGGTGGAAGTTCGCGCCCCGATCGAGACTGCGCCAGAGGCCGTCGGCCGCGCCTGCGTAGATCGCGTCGGGGTTCGAAGGATCGCAGGCCAGGCAGAAGATCCGGGTCTCGGGACTGAGCCCCTGGCGCACCGGCTCCCAGTGCCCGCCGGTGTCGCGGCTGCGCCATAACCCAGTGCCCAGGGTACCCACAAAAACGGAGAAAGAGAGGGGCATGCCGGAGGCGGAACAGTATCTGGACGTGGACGAGATTTGTTCGTTATGCGAACATATGTTCAGAAATACTGCGTTCGAACCGAACCCATGTCAAGTAAAACCATCCCCAAAGATCAACTGGTGAGGTCGCTCGCGCGCGGACTGGCGGTCATCGAGGTCTTCGGGCAGGGGCGACAGGCGATGACGCTGAGCGAAGTAGCGCGTCGCGCGAAACTCAGCCGTGCTGCCGCGCGCCGGCTGCTCTACACGCTGGTCTCGCTGGGCTATGCCGCTTTCGACGGCAAGCACTTCGAGTTGCGCCCGCGCGTGCTCGGCCTGGGCTTCGCATACATGTCATCCATGGACGTGTGGGACGTCGCGCAGCCCTTCCTCGAAGACCTCGTGCGCGAGACGCGGGAATCCTGTTCCGTCTCGGTCCTGGACGGTACGGAGATCGTGCACGTGGTCCGCTTGCCCGCGGCGGAGCGCCTGATGTCGATTGCCGTCAAGGTCGGCGACCGTCTTCCGGCATACGCGAGCGCAATGGGCCGGGTGCAGCTCGCCGCTCTGCCGGATACTGCGCTCGACCGCTACTTCGCGTGCGCGCGGATCTCCGCAGTGACGGCGAAAACGGTGACCGACGAGAAAAAGCTGCGCGCCATTCTGGCGCAAGTGCGAAAGCAGGGCTATGCGCAGGTTGACGGCGAACTCGAGATCGGATTGCGCGCGCTGGCTGTCCCCATCTCTGACCGCACCGGGCGCGTGGTCGCGTCGGTCGCGCTCAGCACGCTCTCCAGCCGAGTCACCCGCAGGGGCCTAACGAACCCACTGCTTGCGCCGCTGCAAGGCTGTGCAACGCGCATACGCCAGGCACTTTCGCGCCTGGCCTGAAGCTGCCCGGCGGTGAGGCCCGGCGGCCGACGAGCCGATTCTCGCGGCACCGAGCATCATCGTCACGCACCCTGGCCCGAGACGGCCCGTTGATCAATCAAGGGCACCTGCCTGGGTCGTACGAAACGAAAGTCCGGCTTTCAGACATACACCCAGGGCCGGCGCAGCTTGTCCTTGCGCTGGAACTCGGCGATGTCCGCTTCGCGCAGCTGCGTCAGGCCGATCTCATCCAGCCCTTCGAGCAGCGCGCGCTTGCGCAACGGCTCGATCTCGAAGGCAAGCGCTTCCCCCGAGGGCGTAATGACTTTCTGGCCGGCGAGGTCGATGGTCATGGTGGCTCTCGCGGGATCGGCCGCCAGCGCCGCACCGAGCTTTTCCACCGTGGCCAGCGGCAG
>CAZZDV010000237.1:5462-6124 GCA_964652785.1 uncultured Bordetella sp. | reverse complement strand
GGTTCCCCTGTTCGTCTAGTCAGCGCGAATCTTCGACGACTGGATCACCTCGCTCCATTTCCTCCGGTCGGCGACGATCGTCGCCTTGAACTCCTCGGGCGAGCCGGCGAGGATTTCCATGCCGTTGTCGGTCATGAGCTGGATGAATTTCGGCTGTTTCGCCACGGCCTGGATCGAGCGGTTCCAGAACGCGGTCCACTCCGGTGACAGTCCCGCGGGCCCGACGACTCCGAACCAGTTGCTGATCCTGAAATCCGGAAGCGTGCTGTTGATGACCGGGAGGTCGGGAAAGAGCGGCGAAGGCCGTGCCGCGCCGAAGGCCACGGCCCTCAATCCCCCGCCCCTGATCTGGCCGAGGAACTCCGGCATGTTGCCGAACATCATCGTGGTGCGTCCGCCAACGATGTCGAGGATTGCCGGCGCGCCGCCGCGATACGGCACGTGCAGGATGTCCACGGCGGCGAGCCTCTTGAAGAACTCCCCCGACAAATGCTGCGAGGTGCCGTTGCCGGCCGAGGCGTACGTCAGCTTGCCGGGATTCTTCTTCGCGAAATCGATCACCTCTCCCACGGTCTTGAACTGCGTGCTGCTGCCGACCACGAGGATGTTGTAGACGCCGGCAAGGTTGGAGATCGGCGTGAGGTCGCGGTCGACGTCGATGG
>CAZZDV010000237.1:2655-5452 GCA_964652785.1 uncultured Bordetella sp. | reverse complement strand
GGCCATCACGGCCATCGGCGAGAGGAAAATCGTATGGCCGTCGGGCGGCGATTTCGCGCAGGCCTCGGCGGCGATGAAGCCGCTGGCGCCGGTGCGCTGCTCGACGATGACTTTCTGGCCGACCACGGGGCCGATCGCTTCGGCGAGCAGGCGCCCGAGCAGGTCGGACGTCCCGCCCGGAGGGAAGCCGTTGAGGAAGCGGACGTCGCCTTTCAACTGCTGTGCGGCGGCGGGCAGAGAGAATACGAGTGCAGCGGCAACTGCGGCGATGCGTACGAAAGCGCTGGGAACGGAAACGCGGTTCATGCGTGGATCTCCTTTGGCGGCTTTGCTTGGTTTTCGTTATGGCGCCGGCTCTTCGGCCGGATGCGCTGGTCGACCGCGAAGATTCTACAGGGTCGGGCCGGAACCTAGGCCGCCTCGAGCTTGGCGACCGCCACGGCCAGCCACTTGACGCCCTGGCGCCCGAAGTTGACCTGCACGCGCGCATCGTTGCCCTGGCCCTCGGCATCGACGATCACGCCGTTGCCGAACTTGGGGTGCAGCACGTTCTGGCCGACGCGGAATCCCGGACCGCCCGTGCCTGCCTGGCCGAACGCTTTTTCTTTCGCCATTGCGGGGGAGGAGCGCGTGTTGTTCCATGAGCCGAATCCGCCGCCCGTACCGCCTGCCGCGCGCTGCGCGCGCCGCTCGGAGAACCGCGGCGTCAGCCATTTGAGCAGGCCTTCGGGCAGCTCGTCGAAGAACCGCGACGGCAGGTTGTAGCGCGTCTGCCCATGCAGCATGCGCGTCTGCGCGAACGACAGGTAGAGCCTCTCCCGCGCACGCGTGATGGCGACATAAGCCAGGCGCCGCTCCTCCTCCAGCCCGTCGCGCACCGAGAGGCTCTGCTCGTGCGGGAAGAGCCCCTCTTCCACTCCAGTGATGAACACCGCGGAGAATTCGAGGCCCTTGGCCGAGTGCACGGTCATCATCTGCAATGCGTCCTGGCCCTCGCCGGCCTGGTGCTCGCCGGCCTCGAGCGCCGCATGCGCAAGGAACGCGGTCAACGGATCGACCACGGTGGGGTCGGTGGTTTCGCCGGTAGTGATGTCGACGATGGACTCGTCCACGTTGAAAGCCGCGGCCGCGTTGACGAGTTCGGCAAGGTTGGCGATGCGCTCGGCGCCTTCGCGCTCGGACTGGTAGTGCTCCACGAGCCCGCTTTTGGCGATCACGTGGTCGACGACCTCGGGGAGCGGCAGGCCGCGCGTTTCGCTGCGGATCGTCTCGATCTTTGCGCGAAAGGAGGCAAGCGAATTGCCCGCCTTGCCGGCAAGCCCGCCGATCGAGGCATGGAGGCTCGCGTTGGCTGCGCGCGCCGCATCCTGCAATGCCTCAATCGATCGAGCGCCGATGCCGCGCGGCGGGAAGTTGGAAATCCGCAGGAACGCATTGTCGTCATCCGTGTTCTCGACCAAGCGCAGGTACGCCAAGGCATGCTTGACCTCCGCCCGCTCGAAAAAGCGCAGGCCGCCATAGACGCGGTAGGAAACCCCGGCGCTGAAGAGCGCGTGCTCGATGATGCGCGACTGCGCATTCGACCGGTAGAGGATCGCCATGTCCTGCAGGCGCATGCCATCGCGCGAGAGCGCCTGCGCCTCCTCGACCAGCCAGCGCGACTCCTCGCCGTCGGACTCGCCCTCGAACACGCGGATCTGCTCTCCCGAGCCGGCCGCGGTCCACAGGTTCTTGCCAAGCCGGTTCGTGTTGTTAGAGATGAGCGCGTTTGCCGCATCGAGGATGTTGCCGTGCGAGCGGTAGTTCTGCTCCAGGCGGATCACGCGCTCGACCTTGTAGTCACGCTCGAAGTCGGCCATGTTGCCAACGTTCGCGCCGCGGAAAGCGTAGATCGACTGGTCGTCGTCGCCCACTGCGAAGATCGAGGTCTCCGCGCCGGCCAGCAGTTTCAGCCAGCGATACTGCAGCCGGTTGGTGTCCTGGAACTCGTCGACGAGGATGTGGCGGAAGCGCTGCGCGTAGTGGTTGCGCAGCAGTTCATTCCTCGACAGCAGCTCGTAGCTGCGAAGGAGCAGCTCCGGGAAATCCACCACGCCTTCGCGCTGGCACTGTGCGTCATAGGCCGCGTAAAGCTCGACATACCGGCGCTGGAGGTCGTCGGTGGGCTGCACCGCGCCCGCGCGCTCACCCTCCTCCTTGCGGCCGTTGATGAACCACTGCACTTCGCGCGGCGGGAACTTGTCGTCATCCACGTCCAGCGCCTTGAGCAGGCGCTTGACCACCGCGAGCTGGTCGGCGGTATCGAGGATCTGGAACGCCTGCGGCAGGCCGGCATCGCGGTGATGCAGGCGCAGCATGCGGTTGCACAGCCCATGGAAGGTGCCGATCCACATGCCGCGAGGGTTCACCGGCAGCATCGCGGTGAGGCGCGTAAGCATCTCGCGCGCGGCCTTGTTCGTGAACGTCACCGCGAGCAGTCCGCCGGGCGAAACGAAGCCGTTCTTGATCAGCCAGGCGATGCGCGTGGTGAGCACGCGCGTCTTTCCCGAGCCGGCGCCGGCGAGGATGAGCGCATGCTGCCGGTCGGCAAGCGTGACCGCCGCAAGCTGCTCGGGATTCAGGTGTTCGAGATGGAGGGACAAAGCCCGCGGATTATAGCCGCGCGACTAGCTCACGCAGGCTGCGCCTAGCTCACGCAGGCTGCGCCTAGCTCACGCAGGCTGCGACTAGCTCACGCAGGCTTGCGCCTATGTCGACACACGCGGTTCGCCGACGCCCATCCTGCCGCGCAACTGGC
>CAZZDV010000237.1:0-2555 GCA_964652785.1 uncultured Bordetella sp. | reverse complement strand
TGCGCCTATGTCGACACACGCGGTTCGCCGACGCCCATCCTGCCGCGCAACTGGCCCGCGAGCGCCTCGGCCTCTTCCCTGGAAGGCAGGCTGGTGATACGCACGTGGTAAACGCGCTTGCCGTCGACCATGGCGGGAAGGATCACGGCGGGGTAGCCGTTGGCGCGCAGCTGGTCATACACCAAGAGCGCAACGTCCTGCGTCTCCGCCGAGGCCAGCGTCACTTTCCATTTCCCGCCGGAACGCGCCGCGCCGCGGCCCGCGGCGATCTCGGTCTCGGTTGCCCACTGGCCAAGCTGCTGCGGCTCGACGAACCCCACCGGCAGGGTCTTGCCCTGCACGCGCTGGTAGAACTGACGCGACTGGTCCATGACGACCGGCGTCTCGCCGGGCGCGCCGACTTCGATGCTGCCTTCGATGAGGCAGATGATCTGGCGGTCGGCCGCGTCGGACTTGCCCCACAGGTCGGTGCCGCGAATGCCCGCGGTGACGGTCGCAACGGAAATGCTCACGTTGCGGCGCCGGTTCTTCGTCAGCGCGTTTGTGGTGAAGCGGAAGGCGCCTTCGGCAACACGCAAGGCGGCCTTGAACACGCCGCCGTCATCGGGCCTGAGTTCTTCCACGCGCAGCAGCCCGTTCTCGCCGAGCTTCACTAGGCTGCCTTCGGACATCTTGATGAGCACGCGCGAGTTCGCACCGGTGCGCACCTGCTCGCCGGAGCGCAGCTCCATGCCGGGCGCGAGCGGCGCCCTGCGGCCGTCGCCCCGCTCGACCCATGCGGGCATCTGCACGCCTTCGACGATGGCGGCGGGCTGGGAGAACGCAGCCTGGGCGCATGCAAACAGGGCACCGGCAACGAGCAGGCGGAAAACGGTTTTCATGGTGGGTTTCCCTCGGATCGGGTGATGTGATTGACGCATATACGCGCCGGGAGACGCAGTGGATTCAGCTATAATTTTCAGTTCGCCCCTGATTTTGCGAACAATTTTCCCCGCACCGATTCCCCGCAGATCCAACGAATGTCCGACATGCAAGAACGCTACGCCCCGCAATCGGTTGAACAGGAAGCCCAAGGCTACTGGGATGCTTCGGGCGCTTTCCGCGTCACCGAGGATGCCACCAAGCCGAAGTATTACTGCCTGTCGATGTTCCCCTACCCTTCCGGGAAGCTGCATATGGGGCACGTCAGAAACTATACCATCGGCGATGTGATCACCCGGTACTACCGGATGCGCGGCTACAACGTGCTGCAGCCGATGGGATGGGATGCGTTCGGCCTGCCGGCCGAGAACGCCGCGATGGCCAACAAGGTGCCGCCGGCGAAGTGGACGTACGACAACATCGCGTACATGCGCTCGCAGCTCAAGAGCCTGGGTTTCGCGATCGACTGGACAAGGGAACTGGCCACCTGCTCGCCCGAGTACTACAAGTGGAACCAGTGGCTGTTCGTGCGCCTGTTCAGGAAGGGCCTCGCTTACAAGAAAACCGGCGTGGTGAACTGGGATCCGGTCGACCAGACGGTGCTTGCCAACGAGCAGGTGATCGACGGCAAGGGCTGGCGTACCGGCGCGGTCGTGGAAAAGCGCGAGATCCCGATGTATTTCCTGCGCATCTCGGCCTACGCGGAAGAGCTCCTCTCGGCGCTCGAGGGCATGACCGGCTGGCCCGAGCAGGTCAAGCTCATGCAGAAGAACTGGATCGGCAAATCCGAGGGCGTGCGCTTCGGGTTTCCCTATGCGCTGAATGGCGAGAAGAAGCTCCTTAACGTTTTCACCACGCGCGCTGACACAATCATGGGCGTGACGTTCTGCGCAGTCGCGGCCGAGCACCCGCTTGCGCTGCACGCCGCGCAGAACAATCCGGAACTCGCAAAGTTCATCGAGGAATGCCGCCAGGGCGCGGTGATCGAGGCCGAGCTCGCGCAGCAGGAAAAGAAAGGCCTGCCCACCGGACTCACCGTCACGCACCCGCTGTCCGGTGAGCAGGTGCCCGTGTGGGTCGGCAACTACGTGCTCATGAGCTACGGCGATGGCGCCGTCATGGGCGTGCCGGCGCATGACGAGCGCGACTTCGAGTTCGCGACCAGGTACGGCCTGCCCATCCAGCCGGTCATCCGGCATTTGGTGAATGGCAAAGCGGGCGACACGGTGCCCGCGCCATGGAAACCGGAATACGCCGACTACGGCACCAACATCAATTCGGGCAAGTACGACGGGCTGGGTTTCAGCGCGTCGGTCGATGCTGTCGCAGCCGACCTCAAGGCCAAGGGTTTCGGCGACAAGCACGTGCAGTGGCGGCTGCGCGATTGGGGCATCTCGCGCCAGCGCTACTGGGGCTGCCCGGTGCCGATCATCCACTGCAAGGACTGCGGCGACGTCCCGGTGCCGGAGAAGGACCTGCCGGTCGTGCTGCCCGAGAACCTGGTGCCGGACGGCACCGGCAACCCGCTGAACAAACTGCCCTCGTTCTACGAGTGCATGTGCCCTTCGTGCGGCAAGCCCGCGCGGCGCGAGACCGACACCATGGACACCTTCGTGGATTCGTCCTGGTATTTC
>CAZZDV010000236.1:0-6214 GCA_964652785.1 uncultured Bordetella sp. | reverse complement strand
GACGATCGGTCTGTCGTGCGGCGCATCCTCGAGCACATCGAGCGCCGCACCACCGACCTGGGCGACGACGTCTGGCGGGAACGCGTGGAGAACTACCGCTCGCCCGAGAGGTATGCCGCGGAAGTCCAGCTGCTCAAGCACTTTCCCGTGCCCTTCTGCCCGTCGGCCGCGCTTCGCGAAACCGGCGCGTATGTCGCAAGGCAGGCCGCAGGCACGCCGCTGCTTGTCGTGCGCGACACGGATGGCAGCATCAAGGCTTTCCGCAACGCCTGCCGCCACCGCGGCATGCAGGTGGCCGAAGGCTCGGGCTGCAGGAAAGCTTTCGCCTGCCGCTATCACGGCTGGACCTACGGCCTCGATGGAAAGCTCAAACGCGTGCCGCACGAGGAAGGCTTTCCGGGCGTGGATAAGAGCGAGCACGGGCTCGTGCCGGTCAAGGCCGAGGAGCGCAACGGCATCGTGTTCGTCACCCAGGATCCGGCGGGCAAGGTGCTCGAGGACCTGCCGCCGCTGATCTCGGCCGACCAGCTTCCGTTCGCGGAGCCCGAGGAATCGATCGTCGAGGCCAACTGGAAACTCTTCCTCGAAGGATTCATCGAGGGCTACCACATCCGGTCCACTCACCCCGAGACCTTCCTGCCCTACGGCTTCGACAACCTGAACCTCATCGACCTCTTCGGGCGCAACAGCCGCGTGACCTACCCTTTCAGGCGCATCCGGAAACTGGCCGAACTGCCCGAAGAGGAGCGCAAGGTCGCGGGCTACCTGACTTATGTCTACCAGCTCTTCCCCAACGTGCTGGTCACCAGGCTCTCCAGCCACACCAAGCTCGTGATCCTCGAGCCGCTGGCGATCGACCGCACCAAAATGATCGTCTACTCGCTCACCAACGGCGACGGGCCCGGCGCGATCGAGGAAGCCAAACGCGATGCCGAATTCGTCAGCACCACCGGCGCGGCCGAAGATCGCGAGGTCGTCTGCGCGATCCAGCGCGGCCTCGCAAGCGGCGCCAACGACTTTTTTACCTTCGGCAAGTTCGAAAGCGCGATCGTGCATTTCCACCGCACGCTCGGGAAAGCGCTCGGCTAAGCAGTGACGCTTCTCTAGATCCCCGCCAGGCGCTGGACGGTGTCTGGATAGCGCTTGACCAGATTGATCAGCAGCGCGGCTTGCGCGTTGGGTTTGGCCCTGCCCTGCTCCCAGTTTTCGAGGGTTCGGGTGTTTGTGCGCAAGTAGGCCGCGAACAGGGCTCGCGAGAGATTCAACCCTTCGCGTACGCGAACCAGCTCCTTAGGAGTGACCTCCGGCGCCGGCTTGTACTCCAGGGTATGCGTACGCAGCGTGCGCTTTCCTTCGCGCGCTTTGCCCAGCGCCTCCATTCCCTCTGCGATTTCGGAGAACAAGTCGCGCTTTGGAGGCCGTTTGGCTCTTACGGTGGTCTTCATTTCTTTCTCCTTGCATCGAGTTCGGCCTTGAGCTCCATGAAGACTGCCTTCATGTCGCCATTATACGCAAGTTGCGTATGTACTCAATCTGCGTACTAAGGCTTCAGCGCCCGGTAGAGAAACGGCAGGCTCGTGTCCATGCGGTAGTCGACATCGGAATGGTTGTCGTCGAATTCCTCGTACGTATGCCTGACGCCCGCAGCAGTGAGGCGGGCCGAGAGCAGCCGGGTGCCGTAGTGGATGTGGTACTGGTCGCGCCAGCCGCAATCGATGTAGATCGCACGCAGCTTCTTGAGGTTTGCGCGGTATTTGGCGACCATGTTGATCGGGTCGTTCGCCCGCCAGTTCTTCCAGCGCGACGGGATCACCTCCCCCGACTCCATGTTGAACGGCACGCGAAAGCCGTTCGGCGCTTTCGGGTCCGGGTCGTAGGTTGCGGCCATGCACAGGTTCATGATCGCGTGCGTCTCGGCGCCCGAGAGTTTCTCGCGCCCCCACACGCTCGCGAGAAAGCGCTTGATGCGCCCGTCATCCAGCCCCGCATCGAGCCCCTTGCGCTTCGCTTCGGCCAGCGCGTTGCAGCTCCCGGCTTTGCGCTTTGCGGCGCGATACTTCGAAAGCTCGTTGAGCGTGTTCGGCCAGTCGTGCCAGTAGACGAAGTCGAAGTAAGCGTCGCCCGAGTGGTCCGCGATCGCGCCCCAGGACTCCGGGTACTTCATTGCATGCACGATGGAGCCGTAGCCGCCCGACGACTTGCCGAAGCAGCCGCGATGCTCGCGGCTGGCCAGTGTGCGGAATTCGCGGTCGACGAACGGGATGATCTCCTGCGTCAGGTAATCCGCGTAGTTTCCGATTGCCGAAGAATTGACGTATTGGTTGCCGCCGAGCGCTGTGAAGCAATCCGGAAACACGATGATCACCGGGCCCATCTTCTTCTCGTGGATCAGGCGCGCGGCACGCTCGACGACGTTGTCGCCGAACGGCTTCCATCCGGTGTGCGAGAGCCCGGAGCCCGTGAAGCCGACGAGGTCGTACAACACCGGAAAGCGCCCGTTGCCGCCCTCTTCGTACTGCGGCGGCAGCCAAACCCCGACATTGCGCACCTGTGGATCTTTCAACCGGTTGTTCTTCAACACCTTTGACGTGTGTTCGAGGACGACAACCTTGCCGCGAGGGGCACTGGAATGTTTCAGCGACATTTCAAAAACCTTTTCGGTAATGCGGTGCCGTGTGTCCGGATTGACCGACGCAGCCGCTAATAGAGCATATCCGCCTAGATCACGCCTTCGGCCCGCAGTGCGGCCATCGTGGCGGAGTCGTAGCCCAGCACGCCGCCGAAAATCTCCTCGTTGTGCTCTCCAAGCGCGGGTCCTGCCCAGCGCACCGCGCCGGGCGTCGCCGATAATTTGGGGAACACGTTGGCCATCCACAGGTTCTGGAACGTCGGATGCGGCACCTTGACGAGCGCCTCGCGCGCCTTGAACTGCTCGTCCTCCAGCATGTCCGGCGCGCGGTAGATCTTGCCCGCGGGCACCCCGCTCGCATGCAGTAGCTGGAGCACCTGCGCCGAATCGAATCCGCTGGTCCATTGGTCGATGAGCGCGTCAAGCTCCGCCTGGTTCTCCCCGCGAGCTAAATGGCTGGCATAACGCGGGTCGGTCCCGAGTTCGGGCCGCCCCATGGATTCGGCCAATCGCTTCCAGACGCTGTCCTGGTTTGCGCCGATGAGAATCTGCCCGTCCAGCGTCTTGTAGACGTTCGACGGCGCGATTTTCGGCAGGATCGAACCTGTGCGCTCGCGGATCACGCCGGCTTCGGTGTATTCAGGCACAGTCGATTCCATCATGGCCAATACCGCTTCGTAGATCGCGCTGTCGACGATCTGCCCTTCGCCCGTCACATGGCGGTGGTGGAGCGCCATCATTGCGCCAAGGCACGCGTAGGTTGCGGCCAGCGCATCGCCTATCGACAAGCCCACGCGCGAGGGCGGGGTCGTTGGATCACCCGCGAGATAGCGCATGCCGCCCATCGCCTCGCCGATCGATCCGTAGCCCGCGCGGCTGGAGTACGGGCCCGTCTGCCCATAGCCGGACACACGCACGACGATCAGCCCGCGGTTCGCCGCGCGCAGTTTCTCGTAGCCGAGGTCCCATTTCTCCAGCGTGCCGGGACGAAAATTCTCGACGAGGAAATCCGACTTTTCGAGCAGTTCCCTCAGCACCTTCTGGCCCTTGGGCGTGCGCAGGTTGAGCGTGATGCATTTCTTGTTTCGCGCGATCACCGGGAACCATACGGGCTTGCCCTGCCCCCAGGTGCGCATCGGGTCGCCCTCGCCGGGGAGCTCGATCTTGATGACCTCGGCGCCGTGGTCGGCCATGAGCTGGCCGCAGAACGGGCCGGCGATGAGCTGGCCCATCTCGATCGAGCGCAGGCCCGCGAGCGCACCGCAAGTCGGTGACGCACCGCGAGTCGGTGAAGCGTCTTGCACAGCCATGCTTCGCGCTACTCCGGCTGGATGCCGGCGGCCTTGATGAGGCGCGCGAACTTGTCGTGCTCGGACTTGGTGAACGCCGCGAAGTTCTCCGGCGTGCTGGCAATCGGCTCGGCTCCGAACTGGCCGAGGCGCTCCTGCATGTCAGGCTGCCGCACGACCCTGGCGATCTCCTGCTGGATGCGCGACACGATTTCGCGCGGCGTGCCCTTGGGCGCGTACATGCCGTACCACGCGTAGGTTTCGTAGTCCGGATAGCCGGCCTCGACTGCGGTCGGCACATCGGGCATCGACGGATGGCGCGCCTTGCCCGCCACCGCCAGCACCTTGAGCTTGCCGGACTTGTAATGCTGCAAGGCCGTGAGCGTGCTGGTGAACCCGGTCTCGATCTGGCCGCCGAGCATGTCGGTCATGATCTGCGAGCCGCCCTTGTACGGGATGTGCTCGAGGTTGATGCCCGCCTGCTGCTTGAACTGCTCACCCGCCAGCCGCGAGGACGGCTCCGAACTGCCGAAGCGCAATTTGCCCGGATTCGCCTTGGCATGCGCGACGAACTCCTTCAGCGTCGTGGGCAGGCTCGGGATCACGACGATGACCCACGGCGAGCGCGCGATGAGCGTAACCGGAGCCACGTCGACCACCGGGTCGTACGGCATCTTGGATTGCAGGCTGGCGTTGATCACATGCGCGGCCACCACGACGACCAGGTTGTGGCCATCGGGCGGGGACTTGAGCACCACGTCGGTGCCGGTGATGCCGTTGGCGCCGGCGCGATTCTCGACGACCACGTTGTGGCCCCACGATTCCGAGAGCTTCTGCGCGATCTGTCGGCTGATGATGTCGGTGCCGCCGCCCGGGGCATACGGCACGATGATGCGCACCGGCTTGGTTGGGAAAGCCTGCGCTTGCGCGGTCGGGGCGACCATCAAGGCAAGAACTGCGGTTACTGCTGCTGCGAAAATCTTCATCGTGTCCCCTTAGATTTTGTTTCTCGCGATGATCTGCTTCGCGATGATCATGCGCTGCATCTCGTTGGTGCCTTCGCCGATGCAGAGCAGCGGGGCGTCACGATACAGCCTCTCCACCGGGAATTCCTTGGAATAGCCGTAGCCGCCGTGGATGCGCATCGCCTCGTGCGCGTTCTCAAAGGCCGCTTCTGTGGCGAAGTACTTGGCCATGCCGGCTTCCATGTCGCAGCGCTCGCCGCGGTCGTAGATTTGCGCCGCGTTCTTCACGAGGAGCCGGGCGGCCTCGACGCGCGTGGCCATCTCGCCGATCTTGAGCTGGATCGCCTGGTGCTCGCAGATCGGCTTGCCGAAGGTGTGGCGCTGCTGCGAGTACTTCACCGCTTCGGCCAATGCCGCGGCCGCGATGCCGACGCCCCGTGAGGCCACGTTGATGCGGCCGAGCTCCAGCCCGCCCACGGCCTGGTGGAAGCCGCGGCCCTCCTCCCCGATGAGGTTTTCTGCCGAAACGTGATAGTCGTCGAACACCAGTTCGGCCGAATCGATGCCCTTGTAGCCGATTTTTTCGAGCTTCTTGCTGGCGGTGAAGCCGGTGCCTTTCTCGCACAGGAACATCGACATCCCCCTGTGGCGCGGCTCGGCCTCGGGGTTCGTCTTCACCAGCACTGCGAAGCACGAACCCTGGATGCCGTTGGAGATCCAGGTCTTGGTGCCGTTCAGGACGTACCCGTCGCCCGAGCGGAGGGCGCGCGTGCGGATGGCCTGCAGGTCGGTGCCGGCATTGGGCTCGGTCAACGCGAGCCCGCCGCGGATCTCGCCGCTTGCGAACCTGGGCAGGTATTTCCGCTTGAGCGCCTCGCTGCCGTAGCGCTCGGTCAGCAGCGCCATCATGAGGTGCGAGTTGAAGATGCCGGTGAGCGACATCCAGACTTCAGAGATCCTCGCGACGATGCGGCCGTAGAGCTCGGCCGACAATCCCAGTCCGCCGTATTCGGGGCTGATGGTCGCGCCGAAGAGGCCGAGGGCCTGCATCTGCTCGACCATCCTGGCCGGCCAGATGTCGTCACGTTCGAAGGCCATCACGTGCGGCTCGACCTCGCGCACCAGCCACCGGTCGATGGCTTCGAGGATCTGCTTCGCCTCGTCCGAGTCCGGGCCCACGTGGAAGTGCGGCGCGGCATTCTTCAGTGCGGTCTGGCTCATTTGGTTTGCTCCGCATTCATCTGTCAATAGCCTGCTCTTTCTTCGAGCGGGTTACCGCGGCGCATGACGAGCATCGTGCGCTCGAATTCGCACACGACTTCGCCGCGCTG
>CAZZDV010000235.1:0-6236 GCA_964652785.1 uncultured Bordetella sp. | reverse complement strand
CTGCTCGCGCTGCTGGCCAGCGTCTGCACGATTTCGCTCGGCAACTGGCAGACGCGGCGCGCGCAGGACAAGCAGGATCTTGCCGCGCGCGTCGAGCGCGCAGGCATCACGGCGCCGATGGCCGTGTCGGGAGCCGCGCAGCCAGCCACCGACCTGGTGCTCAGGCGGCTGACGGCAAGAGGCGAGTTCCTGCCCCAGTACACGATCCTGCTCGATAACAAGGTCCACAGGGGCCGGCCGGGCTATTTCGTGGTGACGCCGCTTCGCCTCCCGGGGGGCGCGACGCACATGCTCGTCAACCGCGGATGGGTCGCGGCTCGCGAGCGCCGCGAAGACCTACCCGCCGTCAGCACCCCGGCGGGCGAGGTCGTAGTCGAAGGGATGGGGCTCGAGCACGCGCCGCGCGTCCTTTCCGCGGGCGAGGGCGTGGCCGGGGACAAGGTCTGGCAAAACCTCACGCTGGAAGGCTTCTCCAAGTGGTCGGGCCTTGCACTCCAGCCGGTGTTCCTCCAGCAGCATTCCGGGCTTTCCGATGGCCTGGTGAGGGAATGGCCCAAAGCCGATTTCGGCGTGGAAAAGCACACCAGCTACGCCATGCAGTGGTACCTGTTCGCGATGGTGTCGGTCCTCATTTTCATCGTCCTGAGTTTCGAGCGTGTTCGCCCTGCCCGCTGATCCGGTGCGCCGCGGCCGCATCAAACTGCTCGCGCTCGCCGCATTCTTCGCGCTGCCCGTCGTGGCCGGATATGTCGTGTTCTTCTTCGACCTTGCGCCGGGCAGCACCGCCAACTACGGCACGCTCGTGCCGACCCGGCCGCTCTCCGACACGCGGCTGCAGGATCACGAAGGGGGTGCGTTCCGCTTTTCGGACCTGCGCGGCAAGTGGGTGCTGGTGCAGTTCGACTCAGGCGCGTGCGCTGAGTATTGCGAGCGCAAGCTCTACTTCATGCGCCAGACCCGCAAGGCGCTTGGAAAAAATACCCCGCGCGTCGAGCGCGTCTGGCTCGTGACCGACGCGCAGGCACCCGCGCCGCGGCTCATGCAGGCCATCGAAGGCACGCGCCTGGCGCGCACTTCGGGTACCCCGATCGCAGCGGAGTTTCCGGCCGAGCGCGCGGCGTCGGACCATATCTACCTCGTGGATCCGAACGGCAACCTGATGATGCGTTTCCCGCGCGATCCGGACCCGTCGCGGATGCTGAAGGACCTGCAGCGGCTAATGAAAGTGTCGGGCATAGGATGAACGAGGATTCGAAGCGCGACGCCCGCGTCCGGACCTACCGCGCCCTCGTGCTCGCGTGCGCAGTCCTCACGCTTATCGTCGTTGTGGTCGGGGCGTATGTAAGGCTCTCGGACGCGGGGCTTGGCTGCCCGGACTGGCCCGGGTGCTACGGCAAGATCACCCCGGCAAACGCCGAAAGCCAGATCCGCCGCGCGGTCGAAGACCAGGGCGGCACCCACGGCCCGGTCTCGATGTCCAAAGCGTGGAAGGAAATGGGCCATCGCTATCTCGCGGGCATGCTCGGATTGCTGATCCTTGCAGTCGCCTTCCTCGCGTGGATGCGCCGAGGCACGCTACGACAGTCACCCTGGCTGGCTGGTGCAATCGTGATCGTGGTCGCGATCCAGGCCACGCTCGGCAAATGGACAGTCACCATGCTTCTCAAGCCGGCCATTGTCACTGCCCACCTGATCGGCGGAATGACGACGCTGGCCCTGCTTGCATGGTTGGCAATGCGCCAATGGCCGCTCAGGACCGGGGCGGACTCCGCGCGCGTGAGATCGCTTCACGGCTTGGCGCTCGTCTCGCTGGTGGTGCTTTGCATGCAAATCGTCCTTGGCGGGTGGGTGAGCACGAACTATGCGGCGCTCGCCTGTCCCGACTTGCCGCTCTGCCGCGGCGCGGTTGTTCCTTCGATGGATTTCGCAAACGCATTCCATGTAGTGCGCGAACTGGGCATGACCCCGCAGGGCGCCCTGCTTTCCGCGGATGCGCTCGTCGCAATCCACTGGACCCACCGGATGTTTGCGCTTCTGGTGGTCGCGGTCCTGGGCACGCTCGCGGCCAGGCTGATAGTGACAAGCGGCACGCGCGCCCTTGGGATGGCACTCGTGGCGGTGCTTGCAGCCCAGTTCACGCTCGGCCTCGCGAATGTTGCGCTGAGCCTACCGCTTGCGCTGGCCGCCGCGCACAATGCCGGGGCGGCGCTGCTGCTCGTGCTGCTCGTCGTGATAAACTACGTTACTTTCCACGGACTTGCGCTAAGTCACGGCGCGGCCCCACTGTCCGACCCGATCACCTGACCCAGTGTCGACCCAAGCTCTCCATCCGGCAGCACCGCGTACGTTCACCCAGCGGTTGCGCTCGTTCTATGCGCTGACCAAGCCTCGCGTAGTGTCGCTGATCGTGTTTACCGCGGTCATCGGCATGTTCCTGTCCACGCCCGGCATGGTCCCGCTGCAGATCCTGCTGGCCGGCACGGTTGGTATTGCGCTGGTCGCGGGGGCCGCCGCAGCCGTCAACTGCCTCGTCGAGCAGAAGATCGACGCGCTGATGCGCCGCACGAGCTGGCGTCCGCTCCCGCGAGGGGATCTCACTGCGTTCCAGACCCTGGTATTTGCGGGCACGGTCGGCGGGCTCGGCCTGTGGCTGCTGAACGCCTTTGTGAATCCGCTAACGATGTGGCTCACGCTCGGCACGTTCGTGGGCTACGCAATCGTCTACACGGTGATCCTCAAGCCGGCCACGCCGCAGAACATCGTGATCGGCGGAGCCTCGGGCGCAATGCCGCCGGTGCTTGGATGGGCCGCAGTGACCGGCGAAGTCACGACCGAGGCGATGATGCTGTTTCTCATCATTTACACGTGGACGCCGCCGCATTTCTGGGCGCTCGCCCTCTACCGGACGGAGGAGTATGCGAAGGCCGGCCTGCCGATGCTCCCGGTCACGCACGGGCAGAAATTCACGCGGCTGCATGTCCTGCTGTACACGCTCATCATGTTCGCCGCCTCGCTCCTGCCTTTCGTCATTCGCATGAATGGATGGTTGTATCTCGCTTCTGCGCTGGTGCTCGGCGGCATCTTCATCGGCTATGCCGTGCGCATCTACCGCGACTACAGCGATGACCTTGCGCGCAGGACCTTCCGCTATTCCATCGTCTACCTCTCGCTGCTTTTCGCGGCGCTGCTCGCCGATCACTACCTTGTGGCGTAATTTCGCCGCGGCCGTAGCGGTGGTCCTCTCGCTGGCGGCATGCGACGGCGGAGCACCCAAGTTCCGCAACATCGACATTACCGGCGCCGACTACGCCAAGGACTTTGCGCTTACCGACCACACGGGCAAGCCAAGGACGCTGGCCGATTTCCGCGGCAAGGTCGTCGTCGTGTTCTTCGGTTTCACGAGGTGCCCCGACGTCTGCCCGGCCACGCTGGTCGAGATCAAGGACGTGATGCAGAAGCTCGGACCCGATGCGGAGAAGGTACAGGTGGTTTTCATTACCCTCGACCCAGAGCGCGATACGCAGAACGTGCTCGCGCAATACGTGCCGGCGTTCGATCCCCGGTTCGTCGGGCTTTTCGGCGATCTTCCTACGACGCTCAAGACCGCGAAGGACTTCAAGGTCTTCTACGAAAAGCGCGCGGGCTCGAGTCCGGAGAGCTATACGATCGACCACACCGCGGCGAGCTATGTCTTCGACCGGGAAGGGCGCCTGCGTCTGTTCGTCAAGCACGACCAGGTCGGCACGCTGGTCGAAGACGTCCGGACACTGCTCAAGGAAAAGCGCGGCTGAAAACAGAAACGGCCACACAAGGCGGCCGTTCTTTCGGGTGGCATCAGCATCTCGCCACTACTCACGTGCCCAGACTTACGCGGGCACAGGCCCCATCACTTTGCGCATCTTCTCGAGCGCCTTGGCTTCGATCTGACGGATACGCTCGGCCGAAACCTTGAACTCTGCTGCGAGGTCATGCAGCGTGAGCCCGCCTTTCTCCTGCAGCCAGCGCGACTCCACGATCCGGCGGCTCCTGGCATCCAGGCTCTCCAGCGCCTTGGCGAGGCCTTCGGCGCGCAGGCGCTCCGATTGCTCCGTCTCCAGCACTTTCGAAGGCTCGGCGTTGCCGTCCGCGGCCAGGTAATTCACCGGCGCGTAGCTTTCGTCGTCCTCGTCCGCTTCGAAGGTCATTTCCTGCCCGGCCAGCCGCATCTCCATCTCGGAGACTTCCTCGGGCTTCACCTTCAGCTCCCTGGCCATGCGATTGACGTCTTCGGGTGACAACGTGCCCAGCCCCTTCTTCATTGAGCGCAGGTTGAAGAACAGCTTGCGCTGGGCCTTGGTGGTGGCGACCTTGACCAGCCTCCAGTTGCGCAGTATGTACTCGTGCATTTCGGCCTTGACCCAGTGGATCGCGAAAGAGACAAGCCGAACCCCCCGCTCCGGGTCGTACCGCTTGACCGCCTTCATCAGCCCGATGTTGCCTTCCTGGATCAGGTCGGCATGGGGCAGGCCATAGCCCAGGTAACCACGGGCGACTGACACTACGAGCCGCAGGTGAGACAAAACGAGCTCCCGGGCCGCGCCCAGGTCTTCCTTGTCGCGGTACCGGCGTGCGAGATCCTGCTCCTGCTCCAAGGTGAGGAGCGGAAACCGATTGACCGTCTGGATGTACGTATCCAGACTCCCGGCCGGCATCGGAACCGGAAATTGCGCCGGCAGACTTAGTGTTCCTTGCATTGCATTATCTCCTTTGTACCCAAATTCTAGCACTCTCGCGATTAGAGTGCTAAAGGGGTGGATAGTTCCCAGTCTGAGGACCCCTCGTACCTACCTTGGCTCTATTTCACGTAAGTATATGCTTACTGAGAGATACGCCCCGAGCCACCCGAGCAACCCTGCAAGAGCGGCAACCGCGAGGGCATCCCCGGAGGTGAGGAACGCGAGCTGGAATCCTGAACCATATGTTTCCGACAGCGTGCGGACCCCACGGTTCATGAAAAAAAGTCCCCCGGCGAGGATGGCCAGCCCGACCCCGCCTCCGGCCACTCCTTGGAGAGCGCCCAGGTAGTAAAAGGGACGCCGAACAAATGAGTCGGTAGCACCGAGCAGCCTTGCGACTTCGATTTCCTCGCGCTGGGTCAGGACCTGAAGACGGATGGTATTGAAGGTGACCGCGACCATGCCGGCGGCCAGGAGGGCGCCCAGCACCCCGATCGCGAGCCGGCCGATCTCGATCAGGGCCGCAAGGCGTCGGGCCCACCCAGAGTCTGCCTGGACCTGAGCCACACCGGGCCGCTTGCGAAGCTCGTTCGCGAACGCATCCAGCTGCCCCGGCGCGCCCTCCCGCAGCTTGATGACCAAGGCGTCGGGCAGCGGGTTCAGGTTGAGCGCAGCGACAACCTCGGCGATGCCCTCGGTTTTCTTGAGTTCGGCGAGCGCGGCGTCCTTGGAAACGAAACGGACCGCGCCGGCGCGTGGGTCGGCCCTGACCCATTTCTCCAGCCCCTCGCGATCCGCCGGCTTTCGTTCCGGATCGAGGAACACGCTGAGCTGCGGTTCGAGCGCGAACCGGGTGGCCACGCCCTGCAGATTGGCAAGGAGTGCATAGCCGCCCGCGGGCAGCGCCAGAGCAATTCCGATCACAAGCACGTTCAAGAAGCTCGAAGCCCGTTGATTCGCGAGCTTGCGAAGCGCGCCGCGAAGCGCCTGCCCATGCTGGGAGAACCATGCGCTCACGCGGGCTCACCGCCTTCCACCAGCCTGCCCTGTTCGAGCCTGAGGACGCGATTGCCCATCTTCCCGACCAGTGCGAGATCATGGGTTGCGATGAGCACGGTCACGCCGACCTGCTGGAACGACACGAAGATCTGCATGACGGACGCCGCCGAATCGGCATCGAGGTTGGCGGTCGGCTCGTCCGCGATGAGGACTGACGGCCGGTTGGCGACCGCGCGCGCGATTGCGACGCGCTGCTGCTCGCCTCCGGAAAGCTGGATGGGGTTGAGCTTCTCGCGCGCGCTCAGGCCGACCTTGTCCAGTGCGGCGCGTGCGCGCTTCGCGGCTTCCTTCGGCGCGAACCCGCTAAACGAAAGCGGGAGCAGCACATTGTCGAAGACGCTGCGGTCATAAAGGAGCTTCTGGTCCTGGAACACCAGTCCCAAATGGCGGCGCAGGAAGGGCACCGCCGCCGGCTTGATCGCCGATACGTTCTGCCCGTTTACGATTACGGAGCCGCTGGTG
>CAZZDV010000234.1:0-6272 GCA_964652785.1 uncultured Bordetella sp. | reverse complement strand
CGCAACAACGACCAGGACGTTGAACTTTCTCATCGCGCTCCTCCCTCGGCGTGAAGGCGGGATCATAGCGCGATCGGCTAAAATCCCGCCCTCGCCCCCGTAGCTCAGTGGATAGAGCGACCCCCTCCTAAGGGGTAGGTCACACGTTCGATTCGTGTCGGGGGCGCCATGCAAGGAGGGCTATGTATCGCGCCTTGAGAGTCCGGTATTCGTGGGATACGCGGAGCTCGCAGCCACTCTCTTGGCAACTTCGCGCCAACAAAAGCTTTCGTCGGGTTTTAGTTTGTGCGAAGTCTTTTTTGCGATTATCGACGAATGACACCAGAGGTCGGTAATCAATTTGCCCCGCAGGTATTCCGCAGCACTATTCGAGAATCTTCCGACGATAGCATTGTCCAACCCCGAGTCGATGGTTTCAAATCCGAGTTCTTCGCAAAACAAGATCTCAAGGGCGTTGGCATTGAATTGAAAGAAATGCCATGGCAGCTCGTGCTCGGAAAAGCTGAAGTGTGTCTCGATGCATACGAGCCCGTTTATGTCCAAGAGTTTTGAAATTTCCTCCACAACTATCCACGGCATTGCAAGATGCTCGAATACGGCCAGGGAAAATATCAGGTCGAAAGAATTCGGGGAAAAGTACTCCGATAGCCGATGGGCGTCCCCGACTACGTCTACGTTCTTGCCTTCTGCGACGTCGAATCCGGTATACGAGCAATTGGGAATGTGTTGTTTCCAGAGGGAGTCCGACACGACTGCCCTCGAACCTATCTCCAGGACCCGCAGCTCTTTTTTGTTCGCAAAGCTCGCGAGCCATGGCCAAATGTTGGTATGCGCTCCGAGTTTGGATCTTTTGGTCTGCGGGTTGCTGTGAAAAAACCCATCCAGCGGCGTGGGGGTTCCAGCTACGATGAATTTTTCATCGACTTCATATTTCATGCTATGCGCTCCGCCGGCATTCTTGCATGGTCTAGTGTCATTCTATCGTCGCCGCACTGCAAGGAGGTTCCTTCATGAACCATCAAGCCCAAACGCATTCTGGTTGGTGTCGAAATATCGCTTGTAGTGGTCTTCAACGCAGATATTTTAGCTTGCGGTAGGCACTTCATTTTTTGAACCAAGCGTGTGAAATACAAGGCATTTTCGCAGAACTCAACCGACACCAAGCGAGCGCTCAGTGGATAGAGCGACCCCCTCCTAAGGGGTAGGTCACACGTTCGATTCGTGTCGGGGGCGCCAGCAAGTCTGGCACTGCGGGCGTATCCTGTCTCGCGTTACGCGCCGGAAAATTCCCACCCGACTGAAGGAGTCTCCCTTGATCTACGAAATGCGCACTTACGACCTGAAACCGCGTTCGCTCCCCGAGGTGCTCAAGCGATTCGGCGAAGGCTATGAAAACACCCGCAAGAAGTTTTCACCCCTCGCCGCGTTCTGGTACACCGAGATCGGCCCGCTGAACCAGATCATCCATGTGTGGCCCTACAAGGACCTCGCCGAGCGCGGGCGCATCCGCGCCGAAGCGGTCGCCTCCGGTGCGTGGCCCCCAAAGACCGGGGAGTTCATCGTGTCGATGCAGTCCGACATCATGGTGCCGTGGAACGACTCCCCGCTGCTCGAGCCCGGCAGCGTCGGCCCCTATTTCGAGATGCGCACGTACACCCTGAGCCCGGGCGACCAGCCGAAGGTGCAGAAGGCATGGGCTGGAGCGCTGCCGGCGCGCCAGAAGCTTTCGCCGGTGATCGCCACCTGGTTTTCGGAGATCGGGGGACTGAACAAGTTCGTCCACATCTGGCCGTACAAGACGCTCGACCAGCGCAATTCGATTCGCGAGCAGGCGATCTCCAGCGGCAACTGGCCGCCCAAGATGTCGCCGGAGGCGCCTTACACCACGGTCGCGCAGGAGTCGAAGATCCTGCTGGCCGCGCCCTTCTCGCCGCTCAAATAAGGAAGCCCCGCTCTAGCGGCACTGCAGGTTGCCCTTGTAAGCATCGAACGGCAGTCTGCAGTCGACCACGTTGATCACGCGGTTCGGGTCCATCGGCGGCGGCCCGCTGGTGCGTACGTCATGTACATAAGCGCGATTGCGATTCGCGTAAGCGACATCGCCGCGCCGCGAGTAGGTGCCTTCGGCCCCGCCACCGGCGCCTCCAAGGCCACCCGCGCCGGCGAGCGACGCCATGGGTACATTTGCACGCCGGTCGCTGTGGGCGGCCTGCGCCGCTGCGTCGTGCATGACGAGGCTTCCCAGCAGGATTGAGGACAATGCGAAAGCAATCGTTTTCATTGCGGGCTCCATCTGTTCGGGGCGGATCGACGCCGATGATCGAACGCTAGCCGGCCGGGCGCCTCGAGTCGGTGCGCTGCCGAACACTCTGGCCCGGCCGCACGCTGGCCTGGACCCTACTTCGGCTGGACGCTGCTTCGCGGGGCGGTCTTGAGCGCCTCGAACACGCGCGAGCCTGCACGTCCGTCCCCGGTCATTCCCACCGAGGCCTGGAACGAGCGGATCGCCGCCCGCGTGCGCGGGCCAATCGCACCGTCGGGCGTGCCGATGTCGAATCCCCTCTCGCCCAGGCGGACCTGAAGCTCCTTGCGCTGCGCGCGCGACAGTCCCGTGTCGTCTGTCGGCCATGGCGTGCGAAAGGCGGACCCGCCCCGCAAGCGATCGGAAAGGTGGGAAATCGCCAACGCATAAGACTCGGCGGCGTTGTACGAATAGATTGCATTGAAGTTTCCGAACACGATGAACGCCGGACCCTTCGCGCCCGAAGGCAGCAGCAACGCGGCCGGCGTACTGCCGGTCAGCGGCTGGCCGTCGATCGTCGTGATGCCAAGCGAGCTCCATTGGGAGACCGACTGGCGATTTCCCCGCCCCGAAGCGCCTGAATAGCCCGCGGGCAACCGGACCTCATAGCCCCAGGGCTGGCCTTTGGTCCAGCCGGCCTTGGCGAGAAAATTGGCGGTCGATCCAAGCGCATCGGGCACCGAACCGACAATGTCCCGCTTCCCGTCGCCGTCGAAATCGATCGCGAGACGCTGGTAGGTCGTGGGCATGAACTGCGTCTGGCCGAATGCGCCGGCCCACGAGCCGCGCAAGAGCTCTGCCGGCATGTCCCCGCTCTGGATGATGCGCAACGTGGCCATAAATTCATCGGTGAAGAATTTCTGCCGGCGCCCGGAGCACGCCCCGGTCGCAAGCGAGCGCACCAGCGGCCGACCGCCCGCCTGCTTGCCGAAATCGGACTCCACGCCCCAGACCGCGACGATCACGTGCCGGTCCACGCCGAAGCGGGTCTCGGCCTGCTCGAGAACCTGCTTCCAGCGCTCCAGGTTCTCGCGACCGTCGGCGATGCGCTGGTCGTCGACCAGCACGGCAAGGTAATCCCAGATCGGCGTCTTGAATTCGGGTTGCGTATCCATCGACTCGATCACGGTGGGATCGGGCTCGACGCCTTTCATGGCCGTGTCGAAAGTCTGCGCGGTGATGCCGCGGCCGAGGGCCTCGCTTCGAAGCGTGCTCATGCAGGGGCCGAATTCCGCGCTGAAAGCCGGAGCCGACGCGCACGCCAGCGCCGCAGCGAGAAGCATGCGGAATGCGCGAGGGATTGGCATGTTCAAATTCATGAAGGCCGATAGTAAGGAGTAAAGCACCGACTGTGGCTCAAACGCCCTCGGATGACTGTCAGGGGATGGACTATTTTTTGTAGGAAACGGCTTACCGTCATACACGGGGATCGGGTCGAGACAGCGCCGCGAACAGCGTGTCAAATGATCGGTAACTACAGGAGGTTGAATGACACGTATCCCCGAATTCGGGCCCGGCCCGGCGCATCCGACTCACCCGATCCCGCCTGTGCAGGGTCCGGGCCAGCCGGTGCCGCAGCCGCCGCATCCCGACCCGGTGGATCCGGCGCATCCCGCGACACCTCCGATCAGCGAGCCGCCACCGATCAAGCCCAACCCGCCGCAGTCGGTTTAACGCTTCCCGGCCTCAGCGGCCAGCGTTTTTAACAGCTTGTCGAGATTGGCCTTCAGCGGCGCGAATCCGTCCGTCTTGCGGAAAGTCTTCGTGTCCATGAAGAGCTTCTTGTTGATCTCCACCATGATGCTTTCGATGCCCTTGGCCGGCGCGCCGTGCCGCCGGTTGAGCTCGTTGCCCTCATAGGGGGTGTTCAGCGTGACGCTGTACCCAAGCTTCTTGATCTCGGCGGCGACGTACTCGATGAAGTCCTTGGACGATGTCGTATAGCCGATATTCCCCAGGCAAAAATCAGCGCGTTGCTGCCCGGCGTCCGCGTGGGTGGGTGCGCCCACGGCGGACATGCAATGGCACGAAAGCTGCCACAGCGCGCCATGCTTGGCGTACGTGTCGTCGACAATGCGCTTCAGCTCGCGATGGTACGGGTGGTAGTAGAGGTCGAAGCGCTCCTTGATCTCGGCCACCGTGAGCTTGTTCTCCTGCATCGGCTCGCCGTAGCGGGATTTGGTCTTGATCAGGCCGAGCCCGCGGATCGCCACGGGCGAGGGGTTCAGCTTGGTGGGCCACTCCCCTTCGATGACGGCCGGGTCGAGGTCGTCTTCCTTGCGGTTCACGTCGATGAAGGTGTTCGGGAAACTGCAGTACAGCATCGTCGCGCCGACCGAGGGCGCCGCCGCCCAGAGATCCTCGACGTACATCGACACGTTGTCGTGCAGCACCGTGAACGGCAGCGGCGAGCGGAACTCCTTGGGATAGCAGCGCCCGCTGCGGGAGACATCGACGACGAGGGGAACGCTTGCGGATTCCGGGTCATGCCGGACGAAAATCCCGGACTGTAGAAAAGCCATTGTTGCTCCTGGGCAGGGTGCGGAAAAAGGGATCAGGCCAGCATGTCGAGCGTAAGGCCGGCGCGGCGCAGCACGCTCGCCATGACCATGCGCTCGAGCTTGCCCCTGGGCTCGAAATTGGCGGCGTCGTGCGTGCTCTGGAGCCGCACTTCGTCGGAGAGGATGCGGTTCGGTCCGGGAATCGCATCGCCGGCGCACTGGACTTCGCAGGCGCGCTGCAGGTGCCACATGAGCCTGAAGGCCGCTGGAATGTCCCGCTCGCACACGAGAAGGCCGTGGTTGCGCAGGATCAGGACGTCCTTGTCGCCGAGGCTCTTCACCAGCCGGGGCTGCTCGTCCGCGCGCACGCTGATGCCTTCGAAGTCGTGGTAGGCCACGCGCCCGAACAACATCGCGCCATAGAAGTCATCGTGCCGAAGCCCGCCTTCCTTGAGCGCGACCGCGATGCCGGCGGTGGTATGCGTGTGGATGATGCAGTGGGCATCGTCGCGAACGGAATGGATCGCGCCGTGGATGATGAAGCCCGCCTTGTTGACCGGGTGCGGCGTCGGGTCGACCGGCACGCCGTCGAGCCCGACCTTGATGAGGTTGCTCGCGGTGACCTCGCTGTAGTTCAGCCCGAACGGGTTGATGAGGTAGTGCCGCTGCTCACCCGGGACGCGCATCGTAATGTGGTTGTAGATGAGCTCGGTCCAGCCCATGTAGTCGACGATGCGGTAGCACGCGGCGAGCTCGAACCGCAGGCGCCATTCTTCCTCGGCCATGCGGTCGGGACGTTGGCGCAGCAGCGAGTCGGTCATGTCCATGTTTGGCTCTTTCAGCGTGGCGCGAGGTTAACTCAGCCCGGCGGGAAATCCACGAAGCGCACGTCGCTGTCGCGCCCGATCTTGTCCACCAGCGCCACTTCCCAGTCGAGGTAGTCCTGCATCGCCTGCTCGACCTGGCTCTTGCGGTCGTAGGGCTTGTAGTAGACATCGTCGTTGGGCTCCCACTGTGCGGTCTCGCCGGCTTCCACTGGCAGGCCGGCTTCTTTCCAAGCCGCTGTGCCGCCTGCGAGGACCTTGACCGGGGCTTTCGTCAGCGACTGCAGGTCGGCCGCCGCGAAACGCGCGAATGCACCGTCGGGTGAAGTGCAGACGATGACGCCCTTGGTCGCAAGCTTGTCGCGGCGATCCGCCAGGCGCGAGCGCACCGCGAAGATCGCGCCGGGCACGTGACCCGCGCGATATTCGAGGCTGGTGCCGAAATCGAGCACCTGCGCGGGACGCAGCTTCGCCAGTTCCTGCGGCGAGATCTCATCCACACGCGGCGCGTCCTCGACCACGTAGACCTCCGGCCAACCCATCTGCAGCAGCCATGAGGCGGTCATCACTGCGCGCACGCCTTCCGAATCGACCAGCACCACACGGGCATTTCGGGTCGCCATGAATGTGTCGGTGGCCTGCACG
>CAZZDV010000233.1:0-6323 GCA_964652785.1 uncultured Bordetella sp. | reverse complement strand
GCGAGCGGCAAAGGGAGCGCGCTCGCCAGGCGCATGAAGCCTCTTGCCATGCCCTCAGGCCAGCCCCGTAATTGTTTGGGGAATCAACAAAGGTTTGGTATCCTTGCCGCCTCTTTTTTTGGCGACGGCAGCGACATGAGCGATTTTCTATTTACTTCCGAGTCGGTCTCCGAGGGACACCCGGACAAGGTTGCAGACCAGATTTCCGACGCGGTACTCGACGCGATTCTAGCGCAGGACCCGCGCTCCCGCGTCGCGGCAGAAACGCTCGTCAAGGACAACCTCGTGGTCCTCGCGGGCGAGATCACCACGCACGCGAAAGTCGACTACGACAAGATCGCGCGCAAGACCATCAAGCGCATCGGCTACAACGATCCGGCCCTCGGCTTCGACGCCGAGACCTGCCAGGTGCAGATCGCCTACGGCCAGCAATCGCCGAACATCGCGCAGGGCGTCGACGAGGGCAAGGGACTCGACCTCGACCAGGGCGCCGGCGACCAGGGCCTCATGTTCGGTTATGCCTGCGACGAGACCGCCGGGTTCATGCCGATGGCGATCTACCTCTCGCACCGGCTCGTCGAGCGCCAGGCCGAAGTGCGCCGCGACGGGCGCCTGCCCTGGCTGCGCCCGGACGCGAAGTCGCAGGTCACGATCCGCTACGAGAAAGGCAAGCCGCATTCGATCGAAACCGTGGTGCTTTCGACCCAGCATGCACCCGGCCTCACGCACAAGCAGATCGAAGAGGCGGTGATCGAGCAGATCATCAAGCCGGTGCTGCCCAGGAACCTCGTCAAGCACGAGATCAAGTACCTCGTGAACCCCACGGGCAACTTCGAGATCGGCGGGCCCAAGGGCGACTGCGGCCTCACCGGCCGCAAGATCATCGTCGACACGTACGGCGGCTCAGCCCCGCACGGCGGCGGCGCGTTCTCCGGCAAGGATCCGTCCAAGGTCGACCGTTCCGCTGCTTACGCCGCACGCTATGTTGCGAAGAACATCGTCGCGGCGGGTCTTGCGACCCAGTGCCTCGTGCAAGTCTCGTATGCGATCGGCGTTGCGCAACCCACCAGCGTGATGGTGACGACGCAAGGCACCGGCAAGATTTCCGACGAAGCGCTCTCCAGGCTGGTGCTGGCCAACTTCGACCTGCGCCCGAAAGGCATCATCCAGATGCTGGACCTGTTGCGCCCGATCTACGAGAAGACCGCCTCCTACGGCCACTTCGGCCGCGACGAGCCGGAATTCACCTGGGAAGCGACGGACAAGGCGCTGGCGCTGAAAGCGGCCGCCTGAACTAAACAATTCAAGACAAACGCCCGGGCGATCCCCGGGCTTTTTTTCGCCTGAAAAGCATCCATAATGGGAACTGCGGTTCAGACCGGGACACTGCAAACATGCCTGTCACGCTCACCATCAAAGCGCCCGACAAACTCGCGGCAAAGTTGCGCCTGCTTGCCGAGGTTAACCGGCGGTCGCTTGAAGACGAACTGATGGCCATCATTCGCTCCGCTGCTACGTCCAAGAGGTCTGTAGGGGCGGGCCGGCGGCTGACACTCAAAGAAGCATGGGAGAGATCAGCAGAAAGTTGGACCCATCGTCGACCGCCGAATCTACGCAGATCATCCGCTCGATGCGGGATGAGCGTTACGGTGATTGACGCATAGGCAAGGGCAACGAGGGAACTATGGCAAAAAACCACACGACCCCAAAAATGACCCTCAAGATTGATGGTCAGCGCATCACCGCAGATCGTTTTCTGAAAGCTGTTTCGTCGTTTGTCGCGCTAATTAATGATGTGTCTGACACCGTTACCCAGGAGCGGGGCGCGTTCCGTTGGCTCATTTCCGTCGAATCGGGAAGCGCGGTTGTGCATTTCCGGCCGGAGCCGCGTCACGCGGATGCGGCATTGGTATCGTCGTCCCTAAAGGCGATCAATGACGGATTCAAAACGTTACAAAAGCGCGCCGAACGGCCGCGCTATTGGTCTGACAACGCGTTGCGAAAGGCAAAGGATCTCGCCGAAGTGCTGGATATTGATACTGGAGCGCTGGACCATGTAAGCGTGAAGGCGGATTCGATTCCAATCAGCATAACGCGCAAGGTTAGCGCGAATGTCGATGAGCTAATCGGTTCGGAATATAAGTCGCTCGGAACAGTTGAGGGACGCCTGCGAACCATGACGGAAGCCGGAGGATTGCATTTCGTCGTGCAAGATGCAGTAACTCACAACAACATTCGTTGCTTTTTTGAGGACGAAAACGATGAGATATACATTCGAGCCTTCCGAAAACGGGTCGCTGTGTACGGGGAGATTCGATACCGGAAGGATGGTGAACCGATCAGCATTTCCGTGCAGAAATTCCGCGTACTTAAGGAAAGCCACGAACTTCCCAGCGTAAAGGAGATGCGAGGAATTCTGACCTCGTAATCTATGGCCGCCGACCGCCGATACTGGGACTCGAACGCGTTTCTCGGCTTCCTCAACAATGAGAAAGAAAAAGCTGCTGCGTGCGAGAGCGTTCTGAATGCGGCGGAAGAAGGGAAGATCGATATTGTGACCTCGGCTCTGACGATGACCGAAGTGATAAAAAAGAAGGGCGAAAAGCCGATTCCCAAGGAGAGCGAACGGAAAATTCGGGACTTCTTTGAGCACTCGTGGATCATCGTCCGCGAAGTCGATCGCTTTGTTGCCGAACATGCTCGAGACCTAATCTGGGCGCACGGGCTTAGTTCTCCCGACGCAATCCATTTGGCGACCGCGCTTGGGCTTAAGCTTTCGGTGATGGATACGTTTGATGGCGACTTGATAAAGCTCAGCGGAAAGCTCGGCAATCCGCGACTCGTGATCGGGCATCCGAACATTCCCCACACGCCGGATTTCTTTCCAGCCGAGAAGCACGAAGCCGCGAAAGCGCACGGAAAGAGCAAGAAGAAAAAATAGGAGCAAATCTTTTCGATTCGATGCCTGCTTGATTCAGCTACCTTGTTGCCTTTATGTCCGTCAAAGTCTAGTTTCGCATCAGTAGACTCCAGTGTTGTGTTGCGCATTTCGGAATGCAAATCAGCCTGAAGATCGAAGGGGGGCGCAATGAACCGTCGCGATACGTTGGTCAGCCTGCTTGCGCTTGGCATTGCTCCCGCTTCATTCGCGCAATCAGTATTGAAAGTCCCGCAGATTGCGCTCGTAGACACGGCCGAGCAGATCGCCGATATGGCGGAAGGCCGCCATCCCCAATGGGCGCGTTGTTGGAGGAGTTGAGGCGCCTCGGGTACTTGGAGGGCAAGACAATTGTGATCAAACGCTGGTCCGGAGGCGGAAATATTGGCGCCTATGGCGCGCTTGCGCACAAGATCGTAAACGAGCAACCGCAGCTCATCGTCGCAAGGTCCCGCACCATGGCGACCGCGCTTGCCGCGGCGACGAGGGAGATTCCGATCGTAATGGTCGGCACGATAACCTCCGAGCTTAGCGGCAGCTTCGCGCGTCCGAACCGTAACGTCACGGGCATAAACGTGAGCTACGACGAGCAGCAGATCTACGCCAAGCAAGCGGAGTTCCTCCGGGATATCACCGGTAAGAATGCGCGGATTGCGTGGCTGGGAACGCAGAACCTCTGGGAGGGACCCGTCGGGAAGGCGGCGCGCGAGGGGGCCCGCCAAGCCGGATTGATTTTAGACGCCGTTCTGCTTAGCAGCCCTGTGGACGAGGCCGCAATCCACCGCGCTTTCGTCCCGGTGTTGGCGGGACGCTTCGTCGGCATGTACGTATCACCGGCAACGGAATTGTTCCCGTACCGTTCGATCATCGCAAAACTCGCGCAAGAGGCGAGACTGCCCACGATTGGCAATGGGCGCCCCTGGGCCGAGGCAGGGATACTATTGAGCTACGGGGCAAATCCTGTCGATATGTATCGCCGGGCAGCCTATTTCGTCGATCGAATACTCCGAGGCGCAAAGCCCGCCGACCTGCCAATCGAGCAGCCGGGCGTGATTGAGCTTGTCATCAACCTGAAGACGGCGAAGGCCCTTGGGATTTCGATCCCGCCACCCTTGCTCGTGCGCGCCGACAAGTTGATCGAATAGAGTAATTTGACGCCGCGCGCATTGCGGAGCAAACATGGCTACGAACTCGAAACATGGTGGAAAGAAACTTTCGGATACGGCTTCGAGCGCCTCACCGAGTCGAAAGCCCGGTACCTTGAGCGGGCGGACTGCGCTGAGCTCATCCGAGATCGTCTCCTTGCGGCGAGACAAGAAGACGACGATTGAAAAGGCCCGTTCGGCAAAGCGCTGACTCCGCGGGCTGGGACTCAGGCTACCTGCAAGGCGTCAAGCAGCAACGGGCGAAACGCTCTGAAATTTGCACGAGTAAGTCGGTGCGCTACTGACAAAATGTCGCCCGATGCCTAGATTCGGCGCGGCTCTCCAGCTAACTTACTGACATTTTCAACGAGGCAACAGCCTCCTCGAACAGCGCGACCGGCATCGCGCAAAGGCCGCGGCCCAGCAGGCCGCGCCCGTCGGCCGATACCATACCCGTAGACAGCAGCGGCGATTTCCCGCTGTTCACGACTGCGGCCGCATCGAGCCCAACCGGCACGCCGAGCACCGGATGCATTCCGGCCACGTGCGCGAGCGCGCGTTGCTCGTCGTCCTTCGCGAGCCAGGGCTCGAATGCCGCGAGCAGGCTCGGCGCGCGCCGCAACACCTGACCGCCGAGGCCGAACGCGTCGATGATGCCGCTGTCGCCCGTCGCCGGAGGAAACTGCGGGTTCTCGGGCGCGCCTTTCATGAACGGGCCCTGGACCAATGCCGCGGGCGCCGTGAACCAGCGACCCGGCAGTCCCGCCAATTGGATGCCCGTGATCTCGCCGTTGGCCGAAAGCCGCGTGACGAGCGATGAACCCTCGACCCCACCCCCCGCGCTCAGCATCAATGCGCACGCAGGCATCCAGAAATTGAGGAAGTAAAGGGGCGCCTCCTGCACGGTGCGCAGCGCAGCTTGCGCCGCGGGCGAGTCGGCCTTGCGCGTGCCCAGCACCGCATGCAGTACCGCGGTCGCGCTGGAAAGCCGGTTATGCAGGTCGTCGCCTTCGGTCAGCGCGGAGCGTGCGATCGACAGCAGGTCGACCGGGTCCGAAAGCAGATCCGTGAACCCGGGCAGCAATTCCTTCTCGCGGAAAGCGAGGCGCTCCAGGATCGCGCGGTCGCGCGCGCCGAAACGCATCTGCGCGCCGCCGCCGGTCCCGAGGAACGAAAACCACGTGGCCTTCGAAACTGCGTCCTCGATCACGGCCAGCGTAGTGCTGGCCGAAACCATCGAAACGAGGGGCGAGGACACCCGCCGAGTGAAGGTCGGCTCGAGCTTCACGGCGCCGCTGGCAATGAGCTTTTCCGCCTCGGCATCGTCTTTCGCCCAGCCTTCATGAAGGCACGCCAGCACCGCCGAGTTCAGCATCGGGGGCGGGGGACGCGTCGGGTCCGGCAGGGGCGGTCCCGCATGCAGCAGCACGCGGTCGGGCAGGCCGATCGCCTCGCTGGCGGGCCGGACCGCCGTCCAGCGCGGCTCCACGGCAAGGATGCGCTCGAGGGCGCGCGCGTTGGCGGCGCTGTGGTCGTTTTTCATGGGCGGGCCTTCAGGAAGAGCTTGGATTCGCGTAGAATAGCGGGCTCCCGAGGGGCGTTGCAACGACAGGTTCTGGTGTCTACACACTCCGGTCGCTAGGCTCGGGACATTCCTACCGCAACGGCGCTCACGAACTTTTTTCTTAAACGAAAGGAGCGCGTGATGAGCGCAGTTCTGCAGTCCACAAGGTTCCCCGTCAAGAAAGCCCCCGCGGGGTTCACCGATTTCAAAGTAGCCGATCTTGCCCTCGCCGACTGGGGCCGCAAGGAAATCGCCATTGCCGAGACCGAAATGCCCGGACTCATGGCGATCCGCGACGAATACGCGGCCGTCCAGCCGCTGCGCGGCGCCCGCATCACGGGCTCGCTGCACATGACCATCCAGACCGCGGTCCTGATCGAGACGCTCGAGGCGCTCGGCGCCGATGTTCGCTGGGCCTCGTGCAACATCTACTCGACGCAGGATCATGCCGCGGCCGCGATCGCTGCCGGCGGCACGCCGGTGTTCGCGGTCAAGGGCGAGAATCTCACGGAGTATTGGGACTACACGCATCGCATCTTCGAGTGGCCGGGGAACCAGCTCTCGAACATGATCCTCGACGACGGCGGCGACGCCACGCTACTGCTGCACCTGGGCGCGAAAGCGGAGAGCGATCAATCGGTGATCGGCAAGCCCGGCAGCGAGGAGGAGGAATGCC